>CAVKJG010000010.1:0-44691 GCA_963656825.1 Sphaerochaetaceae bacterium | reverse complement strand
ATTCTGAAAAATTTACACATTTTACTTTGAAATAGGTCTATACAAACGGAAAAATCTGTGATATAATTATTAAAAACGATGTACTTATGATGTAAAATTATCTTTTGGAAGAGGGTGCGTAAATTGAAGTGCTTGCGTTGTGTCGCCGTGCTGCTTGCGGCTGCGGTTATAATATTTGCGCTGTGCTCCTGCGGGACAAGCGGTAAGCCGGTATTTGAAAATGCTTTGAAAGCACTGTCTGCTCCCGACTTTGAAAAGCTTTCCTTATATGTGACGGACGACTCGCTTGAAGAAATAAATTCGTTGTGCGGATATTTTTCGTCGCTCGACGATAATAAGGCGCAGGCTTATGCCGGTCTTATGAAAAATGTCGGGGTGGCTTCTTATTATGAAGAAACAAAGGACAGCGACGGCAACGTCACGCTTTCGCTGAGGCTCAGACACATAGACGTAACAAAGCTTTTGTACGATGTCGCAACCGAAATTTCCGTTTCGGGAGCGCCGTCGGGCGATGTGATATCTGACATATGCTCATCCGACAGGATAGAAAATTACATCGTTTACGATGACATTACGGCGGAGCTTGTAAAGACTGGCGCAGGGCTGAGGCTCAAAGCCGACGGCAAGAGCAGTCTTTCAAAGGAGCTTGAGGCTGTGACTCTGCTCAGATGGCTTTCATTACACTGATATAACAAAAAGGATATTTATATGAACGGCAGAAGATTTGACCCGACGGGCAGAAATCCGAGGGAGAAAAGAAAAGAGTCGCCCGAAAATCAGGATAAAATGATAACGGTGGGAAGAAATCCTGTATCGGAGCTTCTTAAAAGTGGCAGGGACATAGAAAAAATATATGTGCTTCGCGGCGAACGCGAGGGCTCGATAACAAAAATAGTCGCGATAGCGCGCGAACGAGGAATAGTCGTTGACGAAACCGACAAAAAACGTCTTGACGAGCTTTCGGCGGGAGCAAATCATCAGGGGGTTGCGGCGATTGCCTCTCCCGTTGAATATGTAAGCGTGGAAAGCATAGTCGAAAAGGCGAGAGAGCGCGGAGAAAAGCCGCTTATTGTCGTTTGCGACGGAATAGAAGATCCGCACAATCTCGGCGCGATAATAAGATGTGCTGACGGAGCGGGCGCTCACGGCGTTATAATAGGCAAAAGAAGATGCGCCCAGATGACGTCAACGGTGATAAAATCGTCTGCCGGCGCGATAGAATATATGTCGATAGCAAAGGTTGCAAATATCGCCGCCGCAATCGACGAGCTTAAAGAAATGGGCGTCTGGACGTTTGCAGCCGAAGCGGACGGAGAGGACTATCGGAGCGCAGACTTTGACTGCCCGTGCGCGATAGTGCTCGGCAGCGAAGGAGAAGGCGTTTCAAGACTTGTCCGCGAAAAATGCGATTATACGGTTTCCATACCGATGCGCGGAGGCGTGAATTCGCTCAACGTATCGACTGCCGCCGCAGTATTGCTTTATGAGGCGGCAAACAAACAGGGTAAATAATTACGGGGGAAAAATAATTCATCGGAGGTAAATATGGCGGAAGAAAACAAAAAGAGCATAGACGAGCTTCAGACGTCGGCAGACAGCCTTCTTGCAAGGCTCAACGGTCAGCTCGGAGCGGAAGCGTCAAGGTCCGAGAGGGACGACGGCTCGGTCGGGCAGAACGACGGACACACAGGCGGTCTTACGGACGAAAAATACAGCGAGCTTTATGAAAAATATCTCGGCGAAAAGCCGTCGCAGAAAACAGGCTCGTCGGGCTATGATGCGCTTCACGAAAGAATAGTCGGTCTTCAGAAGGAGGTCGGCGGAGATATTCCGACGGAGCCCGACCCGGGCGAGAGTGTAAAGCCTGCAGAGGATTTCGGGTCGGAGCTTTTCGACGGCAAAGCCGACATAAAAGCCGAAAGCGACGAGGACGATGAATACTGGGCTATGATGAAAACCGTCCAGGTTTCGCCCGTGAAAAAAGAGGAGCATGCCTCCGAAGAAATCGCAGTGGAGGAAACCTCGGAGCTTCAGAAGAATATAGAGGATGCGGAAAACTACGTAGAGCAGACCTATCCGGACGAGGAGGAGTCTGCCGCTGTGCCCGTGAAAAATGTGGACAATTATTCCACCAATCCGGAAATTTCGCGCAAGAAAGAGAAAAGGGGACTTTTCTCAAAGTCGCGCAGGGATAAATCGAGAAAAGAAGCAAAGCTTGCGACGACAAGCGGCGTAAGCGACGATGACGAAGAGGATTTCGATGAGGCTTCGATAGACAGACTCGGAAGCACGGACGAGCTTATAGCGTTCGAGCCGCCGCTTCCCGACGACGAAAAGCAAACGATAACCTTTACCCGCGCAACAAAAGCGTCCGATCCTGCGGACGAGGAAGACGCCGTTACGGCTGAAGTGGAGAAAGCAAATCCGGAGTCGGAACCCGAACCTCCAAAAGATCCTTCGGATACGGCAATGATGATGATGGCTTTCGGCTACGAGCCGGAAAAGGAAGAGGAAAAGACTCCGGAAAAGGAAGAAGCGCCGCACAGCTTCGACGAATATTCGTTCTCGGATACAGACGAGCTTTCAACAACGGCAAATCTGGGCGATACTTCGATGTTTGAAACGGAAACGGCTCAGGTAAGAGCCGTCACCGAAATGATGAACAAGCCGATGTTTGAATATACCGGCGCGGACAGCAACAGAGATATATTTGAAAACTTCAGAAAGAAGTTCAATTCGCTCCGCCTGCGTATGATTATATGCGCGGTGCTTGCCGCAGGACTTCTTATATGGGAATTCATTCTTCCGATAGCGGGCGTTGCGCTTGATACGGTTGTGTTTGTCGCTGTAGATTGGCTGCTTACCTTCGCCTGCGCGATGCTTGTCTGCGACAGACTTATCTATGCGGCAAAGCGTATTGCCAAATTCGGCTTTGACGCCGATACGATCACGCTTATTATGTTTGGGCTTTCGCTTATAACGTCTGTGGTGGCGCTTGTCGCCGCAGACGCTTGGGCAACGGTAGTGCTTTACAACTTTACGTTTGCGCTTTGTGCGTTCTTCAATCTGATTTCGGCGTTTATGCTTCTCAACAGAGATGTGTATTCTTTCAAAGTCATCTCTTCCGCAAAGACGAAAAAGGTGCTTGCGCGCGTCGGAAAATCCGAACGTGTGCGCGAGGATATCGCGTTCAGAGATTATCTCAACGACGCCTCCGAGGTGTGCAAGGTAAAGAGAACAAACTTTATAAGCGATTTCTTCTCGAACAAGGAGGAAGAGCCTTCAAACCGCAGACCGCTTAAAATACTTATTCCTGCGGTATTCGCGCTTTCGGTTATTGCTTTCCTTGTGTCTATGTTTGCAATAGACGACTGCGATCTTTACCAGAGCGTGACAAACGCTTATATAACGTTTATAATGGCTGCTCCGCTTTCGGTGTTCCTTTCGTTTGCTTATTCCGCATATCTCGGATCGGCAAGAGCTTACGCTCACGACGCGGCTATACTTTCGGAGGCTACGCCCGAAAAATACAGTAATGCGGCTGTTATAACGTTTACCGACGAGGACGCTTTCCCCGCGGACAGAATAAAGCTCAAGAGCGTTAAGGTAATCGACAACCGCAGCATAGAAAAGGTTATTTACTATGCTTCAAGCGTATTTTCAAAGATAGGCGGTCCGCTTGCGACAGTATTCAAGGCGGCTGCGCTCGATACCGCAAGCTCCGAAAACGTTGAAATAAAGGAGCTTTCGGATTACGGCATAGACGCCGTTGTAGACGGCAAGCACATAGTTGTCGGTCAGCCCGAATATATGGAAAATCAGTGCTTTGAAGTGATAAAAGAGGATTCTGACGATGAATACGGCGGCAGGACGAACAGAAGAATAATGTATCTTGCCTGCGACGAGGTTATAATAGCAAAGTTTTATATTCAGTACAATACTTCGCCCGATTTTATCTATATAGTAAAGCACCTGTTTGAAAGCGGAGTGTGCGTTGCGATAAGCACGATAGATCCGTGCATAGACGACGATATTCTTTATAAAAACCGTCTTGATCCCGAAAAGTACGCTGTAAAGATAATAAAGGGAAGCGCGCCGGAGGATGTTTCCGATACGCTTTCGGCTTATGACAGCGGCATCGCATCGACGGGATCGCTTAAGGGAATGATAAAGACGCTTATGCTCTGCGACAGACTTTGCAATCTTTCAAAGACAAACCTTGCAATGAAGATAGTTTCCGCCGTTATAGGCGCGGTTATCGTCGGACTTGTTATAGGAGCGGGCGCTATGGAAAGCTTTATTTCGATAATTCCCGCGCTGTATCAGCTTTTCTGGATGATACCGATGTTCCTTGTTTCAAAGGTCTACATAAGATAATAAAAGCGCACAAAAGGTGACGCCGGCACGGCGTCGCCTTTTTCGTGTGTTTTCGCTTGAATAATAATGAAAATTTTTTTCAAAAAGCTATTGACAAACGCAATCCTTTGTGATAATATTACATCATCACTTTAACATATTAAAGCGTTGCAACGCTAAACTCGAGAGGAGATACGAAAATGAAAAAATCAGTTGTGAAAATAATATCGCTTGTACTTGCGGTTATACTTTTCTGTGCGGCTCTTTGCTCGTGCGGATCAAAAAAGGAAACCTTTATCGTAGGATTCGACGCCGACTTTCCGCCTTACGGTTATGTGGGCGATGACGGAGAATATACGGGCTTTGACATAGAGCTTGCAAAGGAAGTTGCAAAGAGAAACGGTTGGGAAATCGAGCTTAAAGCAATAGATTGGAACAGCAAGGATTTTCTTCTTTCGTCGGGGGCGATAAGCTGTATATGGAACGGCTTTACGATTAACGGCAGAGAGGACAAATACACATGGAGCAAGCCGTATGTCGACAACAGTCAGGTTGTTGTGGTGAAGAGCGGAAGCGGGATAAGCACGCTTGACGGTCTTGCCGGAAAAACCGTGGCTGTACAATCCGGCTCGTCCGCTTTGTCGGTGCTTACTGATGAAGAAAACAGCGAAATGGTAAAGCTTAAAAATTCCTTCAAGGAGCTTAAAGAATATGCGGATTACAACGCAGCCTTTCTTGCTCTTGAAAGCGGCGCGGTCGATGCAATTGCAATGGATATAGGCGTTGCAAAATATCAGATAGCCTCCAGAGGCGAGGGCTATACGCAGCTTGAAACAATACTTGCCTCCGAGCAGTACGGTATAGGCTTTGCGCTCGGAGATACGGAGCTTTGCGACGCGGTTTCAAAAACGCTTTCCGAAATAATGACTGACGGCACATATGATAAGCTCGCCGAAAAGTTCGGGATCGACGGCGCAATAAAATGGAACTGAAATAAAAAAACAATAAAGCAGATCGGGAGGCGGAAATATCCGCCCCCGCGATTGCGTTTACGGAGAAAAACAAAATGAATATAACTACAATGCTTCGCCTTTTGCTTTCCGGCATGGGAACGACCGCGCTTATATTTTTTGTAACGCTTGCGCTTTCGCTTCCGCTCGGACTTGCGGTGGCGTTTTGCAGAATGTCCAAAAGCCGAATACTGCGCGGAATAACAAAGGTTTATATATCAATAATGCGCGGAACGCCGCTTATGCTTCAGCTGCTTGTGGTGCGCTACGGACCGTATTTTCTTTTCAGAATAAAGCTTTCGGACGCATATGATATCTATGCCGTGCTTATCGCTTTTGTTATCAATTACGCGGCGTATTTTGCGGAGATATACCGCTCGGGAATAGAATCTATGCCCGTTGGACAATATGAAGCGGCGCAGCTTTTGGGCTTTGGCAGGGCGAGAACATTTATGCAGATAATACTTCCGCAGGTTATAAAGCGTGTGCTCCCGTCCGTGACAAACGAAACGATAACGCTTGTAAAGGATACGTCGCTTGCGTTTGCCATAGGCGTTATTGAAATGTTCACGCGCGCAAAGCAGATTGCCGCCGCGGAAACCTCGATGCTTCCGTATCTGTTTGCGGGAATTCTTTATTATATATTCAACTATGCGGTTGCGTTCGGTATGGAAAAAGCCGAAAAAGCGTTCGGATATTATGAGGTGAAATAAAGTGCAGGATATACTTACAATAAAAGATTTGCGAAAGGATTTTGACGGACTCGGCGTGCTTTCGGGGATATCGCTTTCCGTGAAAAAGGGAGAGGTGGTTTCGGTTATAGGCTCATCGGGAAGCGGAAAATCGACGCTTCTGCGCTGCGCCACGATGCTTGAAAAAATATCGGGCGGTTCGATATGCTACAAGGGCGATATGATGGCGTGGGAGGACGAAAACGGGAAGGTTGTCTATGCTTCAAAGGATAAGCTTGCGAAGATACGCTCGTGCTTCGGGCTTGTGTTTCAGAGCTTCAATCTGTTTCCGCATATGACGGTGCTTAAAAACATAACCGCGGCGCCCGTGTCGGTGATGAAAATGCCGAAGGAGCAAGCCGAAACCGAGGCGATGGCGCTCCTTGCGAAAATGGGACTTGAAGACAAAGCCGGAGAATATCCGTGCAGGCTTTCGGGCGGACAGCAGCAGCGAGTGTCGATTGCGCGCGCACTTATATGCAAGCCAGAGATACTGTTTTTCGACGAGCCGACCTCCGCGCTCGATCCGGAGCTTACGTCAGGAATTCTCAAAGTAATAAAGGATCTTGCCGCAGAAAAAATGACGATGGTTATAGTTACGCACGAAATGAACTTTGCCCGTGACGTTTCGGACAGAATAATATTTATGAACGACGGCGTGATTGCCGCACAGGGCTCGCCAGAGGAGCTTTTCAGAAACACGGAAAACGAAAGACTGAAAAAATTTCTCTCATCCTTTTACAGCGGAGAAAACGGATAAAAAACGAAAAAATCGGCGTCTGCGACAGAGCAGACGCCGATTTTGTATATTCAGTCTTTTTTCTTCTGAAATGGCGGTATACCGATGACCTTATCCACGGGGATTGAAAACGCAATGCCCTGACCGGGAGTATCAAGTCCCACCTTCTGATAAACAGCGTGCATTATATTGTCCTTTATTTCGCTGCGCACAAGTATTACAACAATCTCCTTTTCGGGCTGGATCGTTATTCCGAACAGCTTTTCCGATTCGGAATTTGCTGTGCCGCGAGCGTGGATTATTGTTCCTCCGCGAGCGCCGAATTCCTTTGCCGCGTCCATCACGGCGTCACCGAAGCCCGAATTTACAACGCACATAATTGCCTGACAATCAGTTAATATATCCATTTTTATTCTCCTTTCATCTGTTGTTGCTGAGAAAACGGTATATGGCAACGCCGATTACGCTCGACATCGAAACCGTAAAAGCAATACCTTTTCCGTTTTTTATGGTGTGGAATTTTTCATCGAGAAATTTGAGAATTGCGTCTTCATGGTCTTCGCGTATAACGCTCATTATAAGCGCCTTGTTTTTATCCGAAAGTCCGAGCATGCGAAGCATTTCTTCGCTTGCCGTGCCGCGCGCGGCGGCGGAAAGCTGCATGTTTACTTCAAAGCCCTGAAGAAGCGCCGTATAAAGCTCCGCTTTTTCGCGGTTGACTATTGTGAAAAGAAGCTTGAGCTTGGGCGGGGCGAGTTGCTTTTGCGCCGAAATTTTCTTTACGGCGTTTTGCTTTTTTTGTTTTAAGGTTTCTTTTTCGCTCATTTCAAAAGCCTCCTTACATAAAGTTTATTATCTGCTCGTCGTCTGCTTCGAGGATACGCTTCATTGCTATCTTCTGCTTTACCTTGCTTGTTATTATCGCTTTGAAGCCGAGAAGCTGAATGGTTATAAGCGGAGTCATTGCGACCATTGCGACAATTCCGAAAGCGTTTGACATTATTTTGCTTTCGCCGCCGATTATACAGCACACGCCGACCGCAAAGGGAAGTATAAAGCTTGACGTAAGCGGTCCGCTGGCAACGCCGCCGGAGTCGAATGCGATAGCCGTATAAAGTCCGGGAACAAAAAACGAAAGCCCGAGTGAAATGAAATATCCGGGAATGAGATAATAAAGTATATTGAAATCAAAAACGATACGCAGCATTGAAAGTCCGATCGAAATTCCCACGCCGACGGAAAGAGCGATCATCATTGAGGTTTTGCTTACCGTTCCGCCGGTTATTTCTTCGACCTGCTTGTTGAGAACGTGTACGGCAGGCTCCGCAAGAACGACAACCGTGCCGAGTATAAATCCGAAAACGACTATCATCCACGACGGTCCCGACGCAAGCTCCGTACCCATTTTGTAGCCTATGGGCATAAAGCCCACATTTACTGCGGTAAGGAAAACGACAAGTCCCACGACGGTGTACGCAATTCCTATGAGTATCTGAAACAGCTTTTTCTTCGGGAGCTTTAAGAACACGACCTGAAGAATAAAGAAGAATATCGCTATAAGTCCTATAGCTATTATGACTTCCTTTGTCACGGAAAGAAGCGTAGGCAGGAAGTTGCTGCCGAGATGGGAATCCATCGAGTAGTCCGGAAGCTGATAAGTAAGCTCGCCGTCGGCAAAAATACCGAGCGCTATTACGGCAAGTATCGGTCCGACAGAGCACATTGCTATAAGACCGAAGCTGTTTTCTTCAACGTTTCTGCCGCCGAGCGTTATTGCTATTCCAACGCCGAGCGCCATTATGAACGGTACGGTTATCGGTCCTGTCGTAACGCCGCCGGAGTCAAAGGCGAGCGCAAGGAAATCCTCTTTTCCGTTTATTACGATAAGAGCCGTAAGTGCAAACAGCACCATGTAGAAAAACATCAGAATTGAGGACAGCGGTCTGCGGAAAATAATTTTGAGTACGGATATAAGAAGAAATATTCCGACTCCGACGCCGACGGACACCGTGAGCGCAGTGGGATTTATTATATCCTTGACCTGCGTTGCCAGCACTGTAAGGTCCGGCTCGGCAACAGTTATAAGCACACCCATTGCAAAGCATACGGAAAGCAAAAGGGAAAGCTTTTTTGTTTTGGTAAGTCCTGCGCCTATGTGTTCTCCCATAGGAGTCATGGCGAGGTCTGCACCGAGATTGAAAAGCGCTATGCCTATTATAAGCATAAGCGACGAAACAAGAAAAACGACAATCTCCTTTGAGGTGAAATTAACGAGCGGAGTCAAATTCAGAATAAAGACTATTGCCGTTACGGGAAGAACAGAGGTAAGCGCTTCACCGATTTTTTTACTGAGCGCTTTGAGCAAATTATATCGCCTCCTTCAATCGCTATATAACATATCTATAATACCATATAAGAATATTCAAGTCAATTAAATTTTTATTAACAAAAAGCGTTTGTCATATGCAATTTTCAAAGAATGACCAAAAAAACGCCCGCATTTTGAGCGGGCGCAGAAAAAATTGTTTGCAATATGTCATTACAGGAAAAACTTTTTTTCCAGCTTTTCGCAAAGCGCTTTGTTCTTTCCGATGAGAAACATAGCCACGGCAAGCAGAATAAATGTGACCGCGGGATAGAACGACCAGGCAAATCTTTCCCGAACGCCGAAGGTTGTGTTTATCAGAAATTCAATGAGAACGCAGAAAAGTCCGAGGAATATAACGGAGACGGACGCGGCTGTAAGCGACGATATTTTGTTTTCTTTTCTCAGAAGCGATATGACCGCTATAAATACAGCAAGCACGGTGACTATCGGCAGGGCGAACGTCAGAAACCATTTTCCGCCGGTTTTCAGCTCTATAAAAAGCAGAAATCCGAGAATATCGGCAGCCATAAGCACAATGCACGCGACGCCGTGCTTTGAAAGAAGTATCGGGAAAACAATTATCAGATAAATGAAGAGAAGCGCGCCCATAACGTATGACGACCACGTTATAGTTCCGTTTATGGTATAATCGCAGAGCGTTGTAAGAAAGTCCGGAAGGAGCAGAACAAGCGTTATAAGCGAAACCACCGTGCTTTTCTTTATATGCTGTTTTGGCGTCGGCGAATAAACGGGATACGAATGAATATGCTCGCCCTCCGTTTCGCGCGGATTTATTACTTCGGTGCCGCAGAGCGGGCATTGCTTCGCGCCTTTTTCAAGCTCGACACCGCAATTTACGCAGTAGGACATTTTTATTATTATGACTCCTTTTCGTTGTTTTCTATCTTTACGTGTACCCCCGAGCGCACAAGCGCAGTAAAAAAGCGGCGTTCAAGCTCATGATCGCATATGTTGCTTGTGAACGTAAAGCGAAGCTTGTCTTTGTAGGATACTGCCGAGCAATTATATGCCGTGTCCGCAAGGATACCGAGCACGAATTCAAGGCTTTCCACATATTGCGAAAGCTCCTCTGGCAGGGACTGGTTTCCGAGATTCGATATATTCATACACGAAAATCTTTCTCCTACGCTGTTATATACCGCTTTCATAACGAGATTTTTTATTGTAAGCGGAACTATTTTGAGAAAAATTGATTTTTCGGGGCGCACGTTCGCCGTAAAGCTTGCCTGAAGCTCTTTTTTTGTTATTTTCAGCCCCATCTGATGACGGATCGCTTCAACGGTTTCCTCCATTGTGTAATCGCCCATGCGCGGATCTATTCCGACGTTTACATACATGGCAAAATTACGGACGGTTTTTGAAGGGAAGTGCTTCCGCAGATTGACGGGAATAAGCACCTTTACAGGCTTTTGCTTTGCGGGATTCTTGGTGTTTTCACGCTGAATGTCCGCTACGCACATGACCATAAGCGCGGCAAGATAATTTGTAAGCGTGGCTTTGTATTTTTTTGCCTGTCCGAGCGCCTGCGGAAGATCTATTATTCCGGTGGTGATATTAAGATAACCGTCAGGCTCTTTTTTTCCGGTGAGGTGATACGCCGGCTCTTCTTTTCTTGAAGAAACGGCATGACCTTCATAACGGAGGAAGCTGTCCTCTATTTCTTCGGGCGACGGTTCTTCGTCGCGCGAAAGAATACCGCATTCGGCGGGAACGGTTATACCGTAGCGCTGTTCGGCGTATTCGGCGATAAGCGTTTTAAGAAAAACCATAGCGCCGGAGCCGTCTGTCAGGGCATGAAAAAACTCAACTGCTATGCGGTTTTTGTAATACATCACGCGGAAGGCGCAGGTGCGCGCCTCTTTTGGAGTCATACGGCGGCAGGGAAAGGGCGTATCGCGGAGAACCTCCGGAATACAGTCTATTTCCTCAAGATAATACCAGAAAACGCCGCGGCGCAGCCTTACGGCTATCGACGGAAATCTTGCCGCCGTCACTCTGAGCGCCGATCCGAGTATTTCCGGATCTATTTCGTCCTTCATCGTTGCCGCGACCCTGAAAACGTTGCTCCATTTTCTTCTTCGCGCGGCGGGATAAATTTTTGCCGCGTTGTCGAGACGCAGCCAATTAGGTTTGCGGAATGCCACTTGTAACCTCCGAAATAAAGCCGCAGGCTTCTTTCAGGTCTGCTTCGGCTTCTTTTACACCGAAAAGCATATATGCATGCCACATATCCTCGCGTATCGTAAGCGAGGACGAGCAGCCGCACGCTATGAGCTTATTATACATATTCACCGAATCGTCGAGGAGAATTTCGTCCGAGCCGACGTATATTTTTGAAGGCGCCAGCCCCGAAAGATCGGCGAAAAGCGGAGAAACATGCGGATCCTTGCAGTCCGCAGAATACATATCCGCCTGTTCGCGCAGGCGCGCCGTCGTAAGCGACGGATCGTTTTCGGCGTTTGTTACATGTGAAGCGCCGGAAAGAGTAAGATCCGTCCAAGGTGAAATCGCAACTATACACCCGGGCTGACGTCCGCCGATTTCTTTAAGCTTTACCGCAAGCGAAAAGCACAGTCCGCCTCCGGCGGATTCTCCGCAGAAAGCGATATTTTCGGGCTTGTAGCCGAGCGTAAGAAGATAGTCGTAGGCTCTCATCGCGTCGTCGAGCGCCGCAGGAAAAGGATATTCCGGAGCGAGCCTGTACGCAACGCAAAGCACCGGAGCGCCGGTGTGCGCGGCGAGAACCGTTCCGAAGCCCTTGCAGTATTTTAGTCCGCCCGTGACATAGCCGCCGCCATGCAGATAAAGCACGGCGCCGTCCGACTTTTTGTCGCCGTTCGGGGTTATGAGCATAGATTTGAAATCGCCGAACTCAATTTCTTTTTCGGTGACGTCCGCATCATAGGGGCGGAGCATAAGCTCGCCCATTTTATCCTGCGCCGCACGCGTTATCCCGACGGGGCAGGAATTTGTTATCGGACGAAGCAGCCGTATTTGTTTTTTGAGTAATGTCGTTGCAAGTTCCATAAATTCAGATGAGTTTCTTCGCAATAATCGCCATGAGAAGCTCGCCTATAAGAGCGGAGGCGAGGTTTGCCGTCACGGCGTAAACAATGCGTTTCCACAGCCTTTCTTTCTTCATCATTATAATGTAAGCTATCGCTTCGATTATCGTTACAAGTATTTCCGCGACGATAAGCGCGGGAATCGCAGTCAGATATGATGTGCTCTCGCCCCATACAAGAACCGCCGCAAGACCGAGCTGCGTTACGAAGTTTACAATAAGAACGGGCACAATATACTTTTTCATCGGCAGACGGAAAGCCCAAAGCAAAAGCACCTCAATAATTACAGTCGGTATAAAGGTTTTTACGAATTGCAGAAAATAGCTTCTGGCGGGGCTTTGGTCAGTTGTCACGGTCATATCGGAAAAATCAAGCGCAAATGACTGCTGATATACCGTTTTTTCAACAACGCCCGAAACCTTCACAGTTCCGCTTTCGGTGACGATTATAACTTTGAACCTGTCCGGCGTGCCGAAATAGCTGAAACGGCTTGTGCCGTCGTCATCCGGAACGACCGTGCCGAAAAGCGGAGCGTTTGTTCCGTGGGCGATTGCGGGATACCATGTTCCGTCCGTGTATTCGCTTAAGGTTTTATACATTTCGGGATCAAGCGCCGCGATCTCTTCTTCGCTCAGATTTTTGTATTCGGAATTATAATCCACAAGCAGATCGAGATAATATTTTTCGCCGACGGTGCCGCCGGTGTCTATCGTTATCGAAGGCTTTGGTCCCATATCTGCCGAAACGTTTATGGCGAAAAGCATCAGAACCGATACACATACGGCAAAAAGAATACATACCTTGAAAGTTTTTTTCATAAAAAATACCCCTTTAAGTGTTATTTGTTTATTTGTCGTATGAAAGATTAAAAAATCTCACGGTATTGCGGAAATTTTTCAGAAAAGTTTTTTTGCCGCGTCCGCAAGGGATACGCGGTCAAAATACGGAAGAACGAAATTGTCGTGCAAAGTCCACGTTTCCGTGTGGACGATCTTCTCACCTTTTTTGAGTGTGCTTACAGGCGAAAGCGTCTCTGCTTCTGCGAAGGATGCGCAGAGGTAAACTTCCGTTGAAGCGTCAAAGTCGGGATATACGGCGGAATTATCGACGCTGTATTCCTTTACAAGCGCCTGACCGTGATTTACATACGCTATTTTTCCCGTTGCGCGACCTACGCCTATTTTCAGCGGCTCGGAGATTTTCGGATCCTGACGCGCGGCGATAAGCTCTTTCCCGAAATACAGGCGTTTGTCCGTCATATCCGTGTATGGCCAGAGAATTATATTGCGGTTGGGCAAAAGTCCCGTCTGCTCTGTGGAAAGGGGAACTATAATTGTTCCGCCGGCGTCCATTACGGACAGCGACCACGCAGAGCCGGTGACGGTTTCTTTTTTTGTATTCGTTATGGTATGGGTTATTGTGAGCTTCGGCTCGGTTTCGTCCATTTCCACAAGAATTGAAAGCTGAAGCCCCGTTTTGTCCTGCTGCTGAGGAATAAACTCCGCTCCGCACGTCCGCGTTGTGTAAACGACCTTTTCGTTGTCGGGATAGTAGGTGTCGGGGAAGGCTTCGGGACTCATCCAGAGGCGGTGACCGCCGTAGATGTTCCACGTTTTTCCCTCGCCGTAGAGCTGAGAAACATCATGCGTAGTTTCTCTGCCGATATCCTCAAACATCATATTTTCTTTTCCGGCGCACGCGCATCTGATTATTCTCGGACCTACGTCGACCGTGACGAGTACTTCCATTGCGCCGTTTGAGATCGAAAGGCATTTTCCGTAGTTTTTGTACGACGCTTCTTCTCTTATGCTTACCATATATAAAATCTCCCTTCTGTTTTTCAGTTCTGTCCGCGAAGCTCTTCAAGCTCGCGCATGAAAGTGTCGAGATCCTTGAACTCGCGATATACGGAAGCGAATCTGACATATGCGACGGGATCAAGACTTTTAAGCTTGTCCATTACAAGCACGCCGATGCTCTGGCTAGATATTTCTCTCGAAAGAGAATTCTGAAGCTCCGCTTCTATATCCGAGGCGAGCTCCTCCATCTGATCCATTGTTACGGGGCGCTTGTGGCACGCTTTGATTATTCCCGAAAGGAGCTTGTTCTTGTCGAAAAGCTCGCGGGTTTTGTCCTTTTTCACGACGAGAAGCGGCAGCGTTTCTATTTTTTCGTACGTCGTGAAACGGTTCTGACAGGAGAGACATTCTCTCCTTCTGCGTATGCTTGAGCCTTCTTCGGAAGGGCGTGAGTCTATAACCTTACTTTCGGTATAACCGCAAACAGGGCATTTCAAAACGAAATACACCTCCAAATTATATTGATATTCATATTATAGCACAACAAAATGAAAATGTAAATCATTTCTTTGAAAGTAAACGGGCAAGCATAAGAGAATTTTCAAAAAAATTAAAGCGCGGCGAGAGGCGCGGGCGAGGAGCTTTCTCCGAGAAGGTCGGAAATTATGTCCTGCGCGTGCAGCGCGCTTACCGCTTCTTTTGCAAGATATTTGCATATCGACTCTGCCTTTTCAATATCAGTGGATATCGAAAATATAAAGCACTCGTCGCACAAATCCCCGACTTCGCTCGATATAAAGATTGAATAATCGCTGCCGCTTTCGCGCGGCGTTTCGATTACTCTGTAACGGTAAACCGCGTCCCTAAAGGTCTGCGATTCCGATAAAATGATCTGATCGTGACAATTTGTTTTCATGTTTTTCTCCCTTTTTGTTTTCTGCCGCTTCGGCCGCCGCCATTATATCATCGGAGAAAAGCAATTATAAGTGACATTTTTTTCGGAATATCGGGGAAATTCGACAAAATGCGACAGCAAACAGGGCTGATACGGAGAAGGTCTGCCGATGGCTTTTCTTTGGTGTCGATTTGTGTCGAAAACATAATAAAAATTCCCGATTGTGCATAAATACGATTTTGAGGAATAATGATGAAACGGCGGAAAAAATCTTGTGATGACAGGGGCGGATATATATGCTATTATGAAAACGCAGTATATTTCTGCGGGGAGGATTTATAAGAAAAATGATAAGGCTTCTGAAAAAAGCGGCGAGCATCGGAATGGGAGCAAGAGCGCGGGCTCTGCTTATATATACGGGGATTCCGGTTTTGCTTTACGGACTATACATATGCGCTTGCATAGTGCTCGGAAATCACGGAATTATCGAGATAAATACATATGAATTTACGGTGATGCTCGAAAGCGAGGCACTGGCTTTCGTCATATCGGTGGGAGGGGTGCTGCTTATGGACGCCGAAGAGAAAAACGGAGAGAAGAAGTAAATTCTTCTCTCCGTTTTTTGTTATGGCTTTTCAATTGTCCGCAGGAGCATTTCCGCTGTCTTTATATGCATTTTTTCGCACGGATGATTTATTCTGTTTATAAGCAGTCCGGTAGTGTCAACGCCCTGAGAATATAAATTTTTCCAGAATAAATATACATCGCATACCTTTGCGCCGAAGCGCCCCGCGGCGGACAGCGACTGCAGATATATTCTGTCAAGTGTTCCGTCGGTCTGCGCCGCCATTGTTTTCTGCGCCACCTTCATAGCCGAGGGAGGTGTTTCCGCGTGAATATAGGTGTTCATCATATTCGGCGTTATAAGCACGGCTTTTGCGCCGGAGGCTGTCACTTTTTCAAGTATTTCGTTTATGTTTTTTTCAAAATATTCGGGGCGGAATACGTCGTTCAGTCCGAAAGCGACCGTGACGATATCGGGCTTATGAGAAAGAACGTCGCGCTCGATTCTTTCAAGCCCGTTTTTTGAGCTGTCGCCGCTGCGTCCGGCGTTGACGGCGATTATATTTTCGCCGTATTTTTCTTTCAGTGCGCACGCGGTCAGCGACGCATACGCCTTTTCTGGACGTCTTACCGTGTCGAAGCCGTAGCTTGTCGGGAAAAGTTCAAAACAGCCTTCCGTTACGCTGTCGCCGAAAAACACTATTGTTTTGTGAAATTCAAAATTCATATCATTCCTCCGAAAGCCTGTAATCGCGCTCGAAAAGCTCGGCGCAGATTTCTTCTTTCAGCCTTTCGTCATTTACTTTTCTGATAAGCTCGCCGGAGCGGAAGCTTTTAGATTTTCCTCTGTAAACGGCTTGCCGGCATCGCCGCGATATCGCGGTTATTTCGCTGTTCCAGAGCTTCATAAGCTGATTTTTCCTTTTGAGCTTCGGGTTTTTCCGCGCCGGACGCAGCGTTTCGACGACAAAGCCGTCCTCCTCGTCCGTTATGCAGATTATTCCCCAATACGACGGGACTTTCTCGGCAACGTGAGCGCGGTGCGTTCTGCCGACGATGATATAATTTTCATCGAAAAAAGCGTCATAGTCTTTTATCTGCCGCGCGAGTCTTTCGTATGAATCTGCGTCGCTTTTTATTTCATAGCCCGTGAGTCTGTCCGTCACGGTGTAAAAATCACAGCGTGAGTTTTTTATCGGACTTTCTTCAAAAATCCTTATCTTGCCGTTGTTTTCTTCAAGATAATCGAAAATCACGTTTCTTATCGAGCCGTCTTTCATTTCAGAAGCGAGGTCAGAAGCGATTTTATTTCGTCCGCCGATTCAGCGAGGTTTACGGCATTTCTTATTTTCGGAGCGCCGTAAAGACCCTTTGTGTACTTGTCCATCTGAGTGCGGCTTTCCGGTATGGCGCGGGCTTCGCCCTTGAGGCTTATCAGAAGATCGAGGTGGTCGATTGCGCCCTGTATTTTCTGCGCCGCCGTGACGGGAGAAAACACCTTTCCTTCGAGAGCGGCGGCTGCCTCCTCAAATATCCACGGATTTCCCATTGCTCCGCGCGCGATCGCAACCGCGTCGCAGCCGGTTTCGTCAATCATACGCTTTGCGTCCGCGCCGGAAAAAATATCTCCGTTGCCTATTACGGGAATCGAAACGGCGTCCTTCACCTTTTTTATGTAGCTCCAATCCGCAGACGGAGCGTACATCTGAGATCTTGTTCTGGCGTGAACGCAGACAGCCGCCGCGCCTTTGTCCTCGGCGATTTTTGCAAGCTCCGCCGCGCATATGCTGCTCTGATCCCATCCGAGCCGCATTTTTACGGTGACGGGAATCGGACCCGCGCTCTTTACAACGGCTGCGATTATCTCTCCCGCAAGGGGAAGATCGCGCATGAGCGCGCTGCCTTCGCCGTTGCGGACTATTTTCGGAACGGGACAGCCCATATTTATGTCGATTGCGACTGGCATTGCTCCGCTTTTTGAATATTCTTCGAGCAGCAGGGCGCACGCTTTTTCCATAACGTCCGGCTCGTGACCGAACAGCTGACAGGCTGTCGGCGCTTCGTCCTTTGTTATTGCCGCGAGCTGCGATGTTTTTCTGTCGCCGTATGTGACGGCTTTTGCGGATATCATTTCCGTTACGGCATAGCCGCAACCGTGACGGCGGCATATTGTTCTGAACGCGGTGTCCGCCGCGCCTGCCATCGGCGCAAGCATAACTTTGCCGATTTCGGTGCTTCCTATCTTCAAGGTTTTACCTCCGATTTTTGTGTTACATCACAATAATAACGCAAAACCGAGAAAAAGTAAACAAAAAAATTAAACATACGGGAAAAAGTTTGGACTTCAAATTTGCAATATGTTCTTGTATTGTTAATAATATTGTGCTATAATTAAGCGGTAATATCGGTTAATTTGGCTTTTTGCGACCGATACCGACCGAAAGGAGAAGGCGCTATGTATGAAAGCATCGGCGACGAGATGAAAATACTGTCCGATTGTACGGCGAAAAACGCCGAAAATATTTTTCGCTGTGCGGAAAAGCGCATGGCAAGAACAGCCGAGCTGGCTCATATTCTGTGCCGGAAAATTCTTTCGGGCAGCGACGCGGATATCATGGACGTTATCTGTACGTCGGACGAGGCGAGAGAGGAATATATATCCGCGAAAAAAGCGCTTGAGAGCAGTGCCGAAACGGCTTTTGCAAACGAAAGCGAAGCGGAAAATCTGAAGCGGACGCTTTCGCTGTGCGACGCTCTGTATTTTTGCAGGGCAATGTCGCGCTTCGGCGGAAAGGCATATACAGCCGAGGACGCTGAAAGGTGGCTTTCCGACGGGGATACCGCGCAGTATTCGCGCACGGAAGATATAAAGATAGCCTTTGTGCGCGGCAGGCAGGCAAACGGAGCGTTTGCGGAATTTGCGCGATATATCAAAGGCGGTGCGATGCCTTACGGAGAAGAAAGCTTTGCCGACGTATGTCAGTCGGTTTATTCGGGAGCGGCGGAATACGGAATAATTCCCGTGGAAAATTCGTCCGACGGAAGACTCGCGAGCTTTTACGGAATGTTTGAAAAATTCGGTCTTTATATAATTATGCTCTGCGAGGTAAAATCCGACGACGTAGAAGGCTACACGAAATTCGCTCTTTGTTCGAGATCCGTAAAGGCACTTCGGGCGGATGGCGAGAAAATACTGCATTTCAGGCTGACCCTTGACAGTCCCGACGGACTTGCACCGCTTCTTTTCAGCGGAAGCTATTACGGCGCTTTTCTCGGACGCGCCGAGCCGATACCGTTTTCGGCGGCGGGAAGAGAAAATTCGTTTGATATCTCATTCTGCGTGGACGGCGCGGATCTTGCGGGATTTATATGCTGTCTTAAGCTTGAATATCCGCAGTTTTCGGCGGTAGGACTTTACACCTCGGTAAAGGCAGGTGACGCCGAATGACGATACTCGGAATAGATCCCGGGATTGCGACGGTCGGCTACGGGGTGATACAATATGAAAACGGGCGCTTTTGCACGATTGCCGCGGGAGCGATAGAAACTCCGGCGGGAATAGACGTGGAGGATCGCATAGAAACGGTATATGACGATCTGTGCGAGCTTATAAAAATGTATTCGCCGACGGAAATGGCAACGGAGGAGCTGTTCTTCAACACAAATCAGAAAACGGCAATCGCCGTCGCCGAGGCGCGCGGAGCGATACTTCTTGCGGCAAAGAAAAATCATCTGAATATAGCGGAATATACTCCGATACAGGTGAAGCTTGCCGTGACGGGCTACGGCAGGGCGGAAAAAAAGCAGGTGCAGGAAATGGTAAAGATAATTCTGGGTCTTCCGAAAATTCCGAAGCCCGATGACGCGGCTGACGCTCTTGCGCTTGCGATATGTCACGCTCACTGCGGCGGCTCGAAAATTCAGCAGTTTTACAACGGAAAAAAGAAAAAACTCGTATAAAAGAGGGATAGTTTATGTTTTATTACGTCAAGGGCGAGCTTGTAATGACCGATCCGCAGAGCGCGGTTGTCGATTGCGGCGGCGTCGGATATAAGCTTACGGTAAGTATGAATACGCTTTCGCATCTCACGGAGCTTGGGAAAAAGGTCTGTCTGTATACGCATTTTTCCGTAAGGGAGGACGCGGTGGAGCTTTTCGGCTTTTACGATACGGAGGAGCTTTACGCTTTCAGACTTCTTATTTCCGTTTCGGGCGTCGGTCCGAAGGCGGCGATAGCAATACTGTCCCTGCTTTCGCCGGCGAAATTTGCTGTCGCAGTCAGCACGGGAGATACGAAAACGCTTTCGAGGGCAACGGGAGTCGGCGCGAAAACGGCGGCAAGGATAGTGCTTGAGCTTAAAGACAAGGTCAGCGCGACGGCGACAGCGGACGACGGAGATGCGATTTCCGAAGCCGCGGGCAGCGGAATAATGAACGACGCGATAGAAGCGCTTATGGTGCTCGGATATCAGCGTCAGACGGCGCAGAAGGCGCTTGCCGGATGCAAGGGCGAAACGCTTGAGGAGCTTATGCGCGCGGCATTGAACAGGATCGGCTCAAAAATGTAATTCGGAGGGAAGAACGTGGCTATAAACAAATTTGACATCGGTAAAAGCGAAGACGAATTCGATCTTGAAACAAGGATAGTGAACGCAGGCTACGCCGACGAGGACGGAGATATAGAAATCGGGCTCAGACCGAAGATTTTTGACGATTACGTCGGGCAGGAGAGAGCCAAGGAAAATCTGAAAATATATATAGAGGCGGCAAAGCAGAGGGGCGAAGCGCTCGATCACGTTTTGCTGTACGGTCCTCCCGGACTCGGAAAAACGACGCTTGCAAACATCATAGCAAACGAAATGGGCGTGAATATAAGAATAACGTCGGGACCGGCGATAGAAAAGAAGGGAGATCTTGCCGCGCTGCTTACGAACCTTCAGGAAGGCGACGTGCTTTTCATAGACGAAATACACCGTATGCCGCGCGACGTCGAAGAAATACTTTATCCCGCGATGGAGGATTACGCCGTCGATTTTATAATCGGCAACGGTCCTGCGGCAAGAAGCCTGCGTATGACGCTCAATAAGTTTACGCTTATCGGCGCGACGACGAGAGCCGGTCAGCTTTCGACTCCTTTGCGTGACCGCTTCGGAGTGATTTTGCGGCTTGAGCTTTACACGCCCGAAGAGCTTGCCGGAATAATCAAAAGAAGCGCCGGAATACTCGGCGTTGCGATATCGGACGACGGCGCGGCGGAGCTTGCAAAGCGTTCGCGCGGAACGCCGCGTATAGCGAACAGACTTCTGCGCCGAGTAAGAGATTTTGCGCAGATAAAGGGCGACGGAACCGTGACGCGTGAGATGACCGATCTTGCGCTGAAGATGCTCGATATAGACGAGCTGGGACTTGACAACACGGACAGACGTATGCTCGAAGCGATAATAAAATTCTATGACGGAGGTCCTGTAGGACTTGATACGCTTTCCGTAACGATAGGAGAGGAAGCCGTGACGCTTGAGGACGTTTACGAGCCGTACCTGATACAGATAGGCTTTATAAACAGAACTCCGCGCGGAAGATGCGTCACAAGACTTGCCTACGAGCATCTCGGAATTCCGCAAAGGCACGCGGAAAGCGCACAGACAAAACTTGATATTGAGTGAGGACAAATAATGTTTATATCCGACAAATGGGAGGATTACGAGCTTATCGACGCTTCGGACGGCGAGCGGCTTGAACGATGGGGAAAATATATTCTTCGTCGTCCCGATCCGCAGATAATATGGAAAAATGCAAGGAAAAGCAAGCTCTGGAACAAAGCCGACGCCGTTTACAGCAGAAAAGGCGGCGGCGGCGAATGGGTGAAGCGCGACGTGCCGGAAAGCTGGAATATATCTTACGGAGAGCTTGCCTTCAAGATAAAGCCGATGGGCTTCAAGCACACGGGACTTTTTCCCGAGCAGGCGTCAAACTGGGATTTCTGCGCGGAGCTTATAAAAAATGCGGGCAGACCGATAAAGGTGCTAAATCTTTTCGCTTACACGGGGGCGGCGAGCGTTTCCGCGGCGATGGCGGGGGCGTCTGTATGTCACGTTGACGCCGCGAAAGGAATGGTTGCGCAGGCAAAGGAAAACGCCGCGCTTTCGGGACTTTCGGACGCGCCGATAAGATATATTGTCGATGATTGCAGAAAATTCATAGAGCGCGAAATCCGCAGGGGAAACACATACGACGGGATCATTATGGATCCGCCGTCGTATGGGAGAGGACCTTCGGGCGAGATATGGAAGCTTGAGGACTGCATCGACGATTTTATAAAGCTTACGGCAAAGCTTGTTTCCGATAAGCCTTTGTTTATGCTTGTGAATTCTTATACGACGGGGCTTTCTTCCTCGGCGACAGGCTACATAATGAAGCAGGTGCTTCCGGCCGGAGAGCTTGACTGCGGTGAGCTTATGCTTCCGGTCAGCGCGTCGGGCGGACTTCTTCCTTGCGGTTCGAGCGCAAGATACATTTTCAAAAAATAAATTATTCGGGAAAATAAAAAATGTCAGAAACAGTTATAAAAACAGAAAAGCTGTGCTTTGCATACGAGGACGAAGGGAAAACCGTTCCCGTTCTGCACGGGATTGATATGGAGATAGAGAGAGGCAGCTTTACCTGTATTCTCGGGCATAACGGCTCGGGCAAAAGCACGCTTGCAAAGCTGCTCAGCCTTGTGCTTATTCCTACGTCGGGGAAGGTGATTCTTTTCGGGAAGGATACGAGCGGAATATCGGAGGACGAAGCCTTCGTGTTCCGTCGCAGAGTCGGGATGGTATTTCAGAATCCCGACAACCAGCTTGTCGCAACCGTTGTCGAGGAGGACGTCGCCTTCGGCCCGGAAAATCTCGGTATCGAGCCGTCCGAAATAAGAAAGCGCGTTGACGACGCACTTGAGCTTGTCGGAATGAGCGAATACAAAAAGCATTCTCCGCACAAGCTTTCCGGAGGACAGAAGCAGAGAGTCGCGATAGCAGGAATAATCGCTCTCGATCCGGACGTTATAATATTCGACGAATCGACGGCAATGCTCGATCCGATAGGCAGAGCGGAGGTAATGGAAACGATAAAAAAGCTTTCCGCAAGGGGAACGACGGTGATCCTCATAACGCACTATATGGAAGAGGCGGCGGAGGCGGACAGAGTTATAGTTATCGACGACGGGAATATCACCGCCGACGGAAAACCGGAGGACGTTTTTTCGATGACGGAAACGATAGAAAACGCGGGACTTGAAATTCCTCAGGTGACAAGGCTTCTCAAGGCTCTGAAAGCCGACGGAATAAATATCGACACGCGCGCTCTTACGCCGCAAAAAGCCGCGGAAACGATAAAATACGCTTTGGGAGGCAGAAAATGATATCGGCTGAGCTTAAAAACGTATTTTATACTTACAGTAAGGGAACTCCTTTTGAATCGGCTGCGGTAAGCGACGTTTCCGCCGTGTTTGAAAGCAATATGGTAACGGGAATAATAGGTCATACGGGTTCGGGAAAATCAACCGTCGCACAGCTTATAAACGGACTTTTGCCCGTGTCGTCGGGCGAGGTGTTTGTCTGCGGAAAAAATATATGGGCAGAGCCGAAAAAAATGCGCGAGGTAAGATTTACGGCGGGGCTTGTGTTCCAATATCCGGAATATCAGCTTTTTGACGAAACGGTATATAAGGACATATCGTTCGGACCGAAAAATATGGGACTTTCCGAAAAGGAAACGGACGAAAGAGTAAGAGAAGCGGCGCTTGCCGTGGGTCTTGACGAAGCATTGCTTGAAAAGTCGCCGTTTGAGCTTTCGGGCGGACAGAAGCGTCGCGCCGCGATTGCGGGCGTTCTCGCAATGCGACCGCAGGTGCTTATACTCGACGAGCCTGCCGCGGGACTTGATCCCAAAGGCAGACGCGAAATACTCGGAAAGATCGCAGGCTACAAGGAAAGAACGGGAGCGGCTGTGATAATGGTAAGTCACAGTATGGAGGATATCGCGGAATATTGCGACAGGATAGTCGTTATGAGCGATTCAAGGGTGCTTCTCTGCGGAACTCCGAGAGAGGTTTTTTCGCATGCCGACGAGCTTATCGGGACGGGGCTTGCCGTTCCTCAGGTAACAAAGGTGCTTTACGGGCTTAAAAATATGGGGTATGACGTTGACACGTCGGCTTATACCGTAAAGGACGCCGAAGCGGAAATTCTCCGCCTTTTCGGAGGTGAGAAAAAATGCTGAAGGACGTTACGCTCGGGCAGTTTTTTCCGGGAAATTCGATTTTCCACAAAACCGATCCGAGAATAAAAATACTTCTTACGATAGCTTACGTTGTAGCAATATTCCTTGCAAAAAGCGCGGCGGCTTATGCTTTTCTGCTTTTGATTTCCGTGCTTATGACGGCTATGTCGGGAATAAAGCTCTCGGTAATACTCAAAGGGATAAAGCCGCTTATATTCGTTGTAATAATTACGGCGGTCATAAACGTTTTCTGGTATTCGCCGCCGGACGAAGCGGAGCCGCTTTTCAGCTTCTGGAGGATAAACGTATATCTCGGCGGACTTCTCACGGCGCTGTATATGGCGGTAAGAATACTTTGCCTTATACTCGGCACGGGAGTTGTTCTGACTTATACTACCTCTCCCATAGCGCTTACCGACGCAATCGAAAGTCTGCTTTCTCCGCTCAGGCTGATAAAGCTTCCCGTGCATGAATTTTCGATGATGATGACGATAGCGCTGAGATTTATTCCGACACTTATAGAGGAAACGGACAAAATAATGTCGGCGCAAAAGGCCCGCGGAGCGGATTTTTCAAGCGGCGGACTCATAAAGCGCGCAAAGGCGCTTCTGCCGGTGCTTGTTCCGCTGTTTATTTCGGCTTTCCGCCGCGCAGACGAGCTTGCCGTGGCGATGGAATGTCGTTGCTACAGAGGCGGCGACGGAAGAACGAAAATGACAAAGCGCAGGCTTTGTCCGTCGGATTTTATTCTTGTCGTATTCTTCGGTATTTTCATAGCCGGAGTGGTACTGATAAACAAATATCTGCCGTACTTTACGGTGTGAGGAAAAATGAAATATTTACTAAGACTTTCTTATCTCGGGACGGCATACGCCGGCTTTCAGGTTCAGCCGAACGGCGATACGGTTCAGGGCAGACTTTGCTCGGCGGCTAAAACTCTTTTCGGCGTCGATTGCGCCGTTACCGGTTGTAGCAGAACCGACAGCGGCGTTCACGCAAAGGAATATTATGCCACGCTCGAAGCGACGGGCGGAGCGGATATTCCCGCCGAAAGACTTCCGAGAGCAATAAACACATATCTGCCGAAGGATATATCGGTTTTTGCGGCGCAGACCGTTTCCGACGATTTTTCGATAAGAAAAAACGTTTCCGGCAAAGAATACGAATATATTATTCTGAACACCGCCGTGGGAAATCCGTTTTATGCGGGCAGAGCGCTCCATTATCCCCGCCGTCTTGACGCGGATAAAATGAACGAGGCGGCAAAGCATTTTGTCGGCAGGCACGATTTTGCGGCGTTTATGGCTTCGGGAAGCGACATTGCCGATACGGTAAGAACCGTTTCCGATTGCAGAGCCGAGCGTGACGGGGATATTGTGAAAATATATATGGCGGCTGACGGATTTCTTTACAATATGGTAAGAATAACGGTCGGAACGCTTATAGAGGTATCCGAGGGGAAAATAAGTCCGGACGATATCGACGGAATAATAAAATCAAAGGACAGAACTCTTGCCGGAAGGACTGCCTCTCCCGAGGGACTTTATCTCCGCAAGGTATTTCTAAGATAAATATCCGCAAAGGAGGATAACGGGTTTGTATCACGGCGATGAAAAAAAGGCGATCCCCGAAAGCAATCAAAGCGGAAGTGCTTATTTTACAGGGCTTGCGGAAAAATATCACGTCGCAAAATATGTTATGCTCGCTGTCCTTATTGCTATGGTGCTTTTTACCTCCGTGTTCGGCAGCAGTGAGCTGAAATCGGAGAATTTCAGATACTTTTTCAAGTATTTTCAGATAAATCCGTTTTCATCGTCGGCGGCATACAATGATATCACCTTTACGGGAAACTCCGATATGAAGTTTTCGATGTACAAAGGCGATCTCGTTTCGCTTTGCGACGGAACAATGACGATATATTCGATATCGGGCAAGGTACAGCTTTCAGCCGATGCGGGCGATTCGGACACGATAGAAAGCGACGGAAAATATCTTGCGCTTTACAGGCGCGGCGGAAATACGGCGACGCTTTACAATTCTTTTTCGGATGTTCATACAATAAACTGTGATTATCCGATAACGGATATCGACGTAAGCTCCGACGGCGGATTTGCCGTAGTTACCTCCGGAAAGGATTCAAGATCGTCGGTGCTTGTGTACAGCAAGGCATTTTCTCTTGTCTACACATGGAAATCCGCAGATAAATACGTTTCCTGCGCAGAGCTTTCGGACAATGGAAAATATATCGGCATTTTTGCCTACGGAACGGAAAACGGAATTCCTTTCAGCGAGCTTACGGTAAGGAAAACGGGCAGCGACGTTTCGGTCATCTCTGAAAAATATCGCGGCGAGTCGCCGTATTATGTTTTCTTTGCAAGCGACGGCGGAGTCATAGCGGTTACCGACAAGGCGGTGAGATTTTATTCTCAGAGCGGCGAAAAGCGCGGAGAAAAAATATTCGGGAAAGCTCTTTCGGATATGTGCTTTTCCGAGGGCGAGGCTGCTTTTGCGCTCGCCGACGCGGGATATTCCGGAACGAATATAATTATCTTCTCCGACAAGGGAGAGGAAAAGGAGAGCTTTCGCATCGACGACAGGATACACGCGATACGCTCCGGTAAAGGAATCACGGCGTTTCTCGGATATGGGAAAATATATGTAAAAGGGATTTACGAAGGCGGGATCGAAATAAGCGGCGGCGCGCTCGATATGTTTGTTCTTGATGAAAATGACGCGCTGCTGTGTTATACTTACGGCACGGAGCTTGTAAAAATAAGCTCCGCTGGAAACGGAGGGAAAGATGGTTGATTTGATTATAGCGGCAATACTTGTTATTATAATCGCGGTATGCGCCTTTATAGGAATGAAAAAAGGCTTTATACGCATGGTCGCGGGGTTTATGGAATACGTTGTGTCTTTCCTTATAGCCTATGTATTCTGCGGAAAGCTTGCGGTACACATAAAAAAACTGCCATTTATAGCAAAGATGATAAGCGACGTCGAAATGCCTTCGCTCGAGGGACTGTCGCTCGGAGAAAAAATCCAATCGGTAATAAGCTATATAGTTGACAACGCCGTAAAAAACGGCGCGGAATCAACCTCGGCGGAGGCTACGGCGATAGTCAAAAACTATATAGCGTCGATAATATCCACGGCGATTGCATTTGTGGCGCTTTTTGTCGCGGCTATGCTTTTGCAGAAGCTTATAGTGCTGCTGCTCGATCTTGTCGCAAGGGCGCCGGTGCTGAAGCAGCTCAACGGCGGACTCGGATTTGTTTTCGGGATCATGTGCGGATCGTTCTGGACGTGGCTGCTTTCAAACGGTTTTGCGAAAATCGCGCTCCCGATCCTTTCGGCTGAATTTCCGAATACCTTTTCGGAGGATATCGCCTCGGGCGCGGTAATGAAATTCTTTATGAAAATAAACCCCGTTTCTCTTGTCCTCAACTTCCTTACATGGATAGCGGACAAATTGACGGTGTAAGAAAAATAAATGCGTCGGCGGCGCGAAAAAATCCGCCGAGAACGGAACGGAAACTATGCAATTATGTTCAAGATGCCATAAACGTATGGCGGTGGTATTCGTCACCAGACTTGAAAATGGCGAAACAAAAAACGAAGGTCTTTGCCTCAAATGCGCAAAGGAGCTCGGAATACCTCAGGTAAACGATATCCTTGAAAAGATGGGCATATCGGACGAGGACCTTGAAAATATGGAAAACGAGATAGGCTCGATGCTTCCGACGGAAAGCGACGATACGGATCCCGACGATCCCGCATCAAGAGCGCCGGCTGTCGATTTTGAAAAGCTGTTCGGCTCAATCCCGGGCTTTCCCATGCCGAAATCAAGCGGCGGAGAAAAGAAAAAGGAAAACCCGTCGGCTTTTGCGAAAAGCGGAGAGAAGAAAAAACCGCAGAGGAAATTTCTTCCGATGTACTGTCGGGATCTTACCTCCGACGCAAGAGAAGGAAAGCTCGATCGCGTAATAGGCAGAGACAAAGAAGTTACGAGAATGCTTCAGATACTCACGCGGCGTCAGAAAAACAATCCGTGCCTTATAGGCGAGGCAGGCGTGGGTAAGACCGCAATAGCGGAGGCGCTTGCTCAGCGTATAGTTGAGGGCAAGGTGCCGTACAAGCTTCGCGACAAGGAGGTTCACCTTCTCGATCTTACCTCGCTTGTCGCCGGAACGCAGTTCAGAGGGCAGTTTGAAAGTCGTATAAAGGGACTTATAGAAGAGGTAAAAGCGCTCGGAAACATAATCCTTGTGATAGACGAGGTTCACAGTATCGTTGGCGTCGGCGATTCGGAGGGAAGCATGAACGCAGCCAACATCTTAAAGCCGGCACTTTCGAGAGGCGAGGTTCAGATAATAGGCGCAACGACTCTTGCCGAATACAGAAAGTATATAGAAAAAGACACTGCTCTTGAAAGACGCTTTCAGCCCATAATGGTGGAAGAGCCTTCGATAGCCGACGCAAAGAAGATACTTGAGGGCATAAAAAATTACTACGAAACCTACCACAAAATACACATATCGGACGAGATAGTCGGCAAAGCGGTCGAGCTTTCGGAAAGATATATAACCGACAGATTCCTGCCCGACAAGGCGATAGACCTGCTTGACGAAGCGGCGTCGCACGTCGCAATGAATTCTCCCGTTGTGGAAAGAGTTTCGGAGGTTGAAAAACAGCTTGAAGAGCTTAAAGCCGAAGCGCAGGAGCTTGAAAACAATCCGCCTGCCGCCGACGCCGACGAAAAGACTCTTGCCGAGCATTACGAAAAAGCCGCAAAGATAAAGTCGAAGCGTATGCAGAACGAGGAAGAATACGAGGAGCTTAAAAACAGGCTTGCAACGGTCGAGCTTGACATAAACGCTCTTGCCGATGTAATAGAGGTCTGGACGGGAATTCCGGCAGGCTCTGTCACGGTGAGCGAATTCGAGCGTCTTTCAGGGCTTTCGGACAGAATGAAATCCCGCATTATCGGTCAGGACGCGGCGGTAGACGCCGTATGCCGCGCGATAAAGAGGAGCAGAGCGGGAGTTGTTTATAAGCGCAAGCCGGCTTCGTTTATATTTGCAGGTCCTACGGGCGTGGGCAAGACTGAGCTTGTAAAGGTGCTCGCCTCGGATCTTTTCTCAACTCCTGACGCGCTTATAAGACTCGATATGTCGGAATATATGGAAAAGCATACGGTGTCAAGACTTATCGGTTCGCCTCCCGGCTATGTGGGATATGACGAGGCGGGACAGCTTACCGAAAAAATACGTCGTAAGCCGTATTCGGTAGTGCTTTTTGACGAAATCGAAAAAGCGCATCCGGATGTGCTGAACATTCTCCTTCAGATACTTGACGACGGACGGATAACCGACGCTCACGGCAAGGAAGTGAAGTTTGATAACTGCATAATCGTAATGACGACAAACGCGGGAAGCTCCACCGGCAAAAACAATGCGGGCTTTGGCTCTACAACGCAGGAAATATCGGAATCGCGCACGGAAAGGGCGCTTTCGGAATTTCTCCGTCCGGAATTTATAAACCGTGTGGACGAGATCATAACGTTCCGTTCGCTTTCGCAGGACGATTTTGTAAAGATCGCCGCCATAATGATGGGCGATCTCAAAAAAGCGGTTGCTGAGCACGGACTTACGCTTTTGTGGACGGATTCGGCGCTGAAATATATTGCGGAAAAATCGTATTCCATAAAATTCGGCGCGCGCAATATGCGCAGGTTCATAACGAGAAACGTTGAAGATCCTGCGGCGGAAAAGCTTATAGACGGATATGCAAACGGCTACAAGCTGATAGAAGTCGATTCCGACGGCGAAAAGCTGACGGTCGAAGTAAAATGAGAAAATAAATAAAAAGGTAAGGATTATTGAAAATGAACGCAGTTATAATAGTAACGGGTAAAGACAACAAAGGAATAGTGGCTAAGGTTTCCTCGAAATGCATGGAATACGGAGCAAATATCGCGGATATATCGCAAACGGTTATGAGCGGATATTTTGCTATGATACTTCTTGTCGAAACAGACGGACTGAAATCGACATTTCCGGAGTTTGTTGACGCAATGGAGTCGCTCGGCGGCGAGAGCGGACTTGTGATAAAGGTCATGCACGAGGACATTTTCAACTCGATGCACCGTATATGATTTGCGGAGGTTTCTGTCATGATTGAAAGAAACGATATTTCCGAAACGCTGAAAATGATAGAGCACGATCACCTTGACATCCGCACCGTGACGATAGGCGTATCCCTGCTCGACTGCGCTTCTTCCGACGCGAAAATATTTGCGGACAAAATATACGACAAGATAACAAAAACAGCCGAAAGGCTCGTGCCTGTCTGCGCGGAAATAGAAAAAACCTATGGTATTCCGATAATAAACAAGCGTGTTTCCGTCACGCCAATCGCAATAGCGGGAGCCGCGCTCGGCAAAAGCGAAGACTTTGTTCTTGCGGCAAAAGCGCTTGACAAAGCCGCTCACGCCGTGGGTATAAACTTTATAGGCGGATACAGCGCGCTTGTTCAGAAGGGAATGACCGAAGGCGACAGACGGTTCCTCCTTTCGATTCCGCAGGCGCTTTCCGAAACGGAAATAGTCTGCTCCTCTGTCAACATAGGCTCGACAAAAGTCGGAATAAATATGGATGCCGTAAAGCTTATGGGAACGATAGTCCGCGAGGCTGCCGAAAAAACGGCTGACAACAGCTGCATGGCGTGCGCCAAGCTTGTGATTTTCTGCAACGCTCCGGATGACAATCCGTTTATGGCGGGAGCTTTTCACGGAGTGGGCGAAGGCGAATCCGTGATAAACGTCGGCGTTTCGGGTCCCGGAGTTGTATGCTCCGCGATAAAATCCAAGCCGGACGCATCGGTTACGGAGATATCCGAAACCGTTAAACGTACCGCGTTCAAGATAACGCGCGTGGGTCAGCTCGTTGCAAAAGAGGCAAGCAGACGGCTCGGAATTCCTTTCGGAATAGTTGACCTTTCGCTTGCTCCGACGCCGGCAATAGGCGACTCCGTCGCGAGAACGCTTGAAGCGATGGGACTCGAAGCCTGCGGCTGCTGCGGTACTACCGCCGCGCTCGCGCTCTTAAACGACGCCGTCAAAAAGGGCGGAGTTATGGCTTCGTCAAGCGTCGGCGGACTTTCGGGCGCGTTTATTCCCGTATCCGAGGACGAGGGAATGATTGCCGCCGCAAAGAGCGGGTGTCTGACCATAGAAAAGCTTGAAGCCATGACCGCAGTATGCTCGGTCGGGCTTGATATGATAGCCGTTCCCGGCGACACGAGCGCAGCCGTTATTTCGGGCATGATAGCCGACGAAGCCGCAATCGGCATGATAAACGGAAAAACCACCGCGGTAAGAGTTATTCCCGCAATAGGCAAAAAGGCGGGAGATATGATATCGTTCGGAGGACTTCTCGGCGAAGCGCCTGTAATGGCGGTAAATACCGCAAGTCCCGAAATGTTTATATCGCGCGGAGGAAAAATACCAGCTCCTATACATTCACTCAAAAACTGAGCTGTTCATTTGTGAAAAGGTACATATCAAAGACAGCATTTCTATTCATTATTACTCTTGATTATTTTTAATGGAATATGTATAATGATAATGACCTGATATTTGCCGTTTTCGGCAATATAGGCAATATAAATAAATTAAAATTTTTCGGAGGGAACAACAATGAAAAAAATCGTCGCACTTCTGATTGTCTTTGCTCTTGCTCTGAGCCTTGCGGCATGCGCCGGAGACGGCAGCAACAGCACTACTGACTCGACCACCACAGAGGCAACAAAGCAGACAACAACAACCACAGCAGAAACAACAACTCAGGCTACGACAACCACTACAACCACGGCAGCCACAACCACAACGACCGCAGAAACGACCACAGCCGCTCCCGTCGTAACAACAACGGGTTCCGGCAAAGCCGAAATGCCCGAAGGTGTGAAATCCGTTATAGACGTTACATTTGCGGACGGCACAATGACCGACGCCTGCGGAACAATGAGCTTCGCGCTCAGAAACGGCGCAAAGGTAGCGAAAACAACGGTAAAGCACAAGGGCAACGAATATACGGTGGATGCTCTTACGGTAACTGCTGTTGGACAGTCTGCAATGGGTACTCTCAACAACAGCAAAACGATTGCTTCCGCTCAGGAATTCTACGGCAGAGATTTTTCATTTGAAGCTTTCTACATAAACAATGACCGCTCTTCAAGACTGGCGAGTGCCGTTATGTGCGCTACCGAAAAAGTCGGTAGCAATGCTTGCGGCGTAGGCATAGCAGACGATAAGGGAAGCCCTTATTTCTGCATAGGCGCAGGCAAAAGCTATCAGTTCTGCAGATCCGGAATGACGACCGGAACAGGAGAACTCGTTCACGTTATAGGTGTTTATGATCAGACAAACTCGGAGCTCAGAATTTATGTAAACGGCGTTTTGGCAAACATTACGCTTATCAGCGGTTCAACGATTCTCGCCATCCAGAACGACACACTTGCAAATCAAGTCGGCTTCGGAACGGATACAAGCGTAAGTACAACCGCATATGACTTTCCGGCTTCCGCATATACTCTTGTAAAAGCCAATATGTATGACTGTGCTGTCACAGACGAACAGGCTACGGCAATCTACAACTATGCGGTGGCGTCTCTTGCAAAATAATTGAATTTCCCACGGTTTAGAAACACGGAGTAACGGTACATGAAAAAATTTTATCGCATAATATGCTGCGCGCTCACGCTTGTGATGGCGTTCGCGTGCTTTGCGCCGTCGGTACTGGCGGCAGATGAGGCTGCTTCGGATACCGGAATAAAGAAGGTTCCGCTTCTTGTAATAATCGCAAGCTTCGACGCGAACGGCAACGGTATAAACGATTACGATCAGAACGATCCCACAAAGCTTTATTCGGATAAGACAAAGGATTATTACGGCGAGCAATGGGCGCAGACGACTCCCGAAGATCACTGGGACAGATATTTCGGTGATACGGGCTACACCCTTGCAAACTATTATAAAGAGCTTACAATGGGAAAGATGACCTTTGTCCCCGCCGAGTTTTCAAAGAAAGCGCCGAACCAGACGGTTCAAAGCGGCGTTCTTGCCGTTACCGTAAACAGGGCGCATCCTACGGCTTCGGGCGACGCAGCCGGCACGATACTCAGTATAATCCGCGCGACAGACGATTACATAGACTACTCCGCATACGATACGAACAAGGACGGAAAATGCACTCAGGACGAGCTTGCGATTGTTATTCTCAACTCGGGACCCGACCGTTCCAGCACGGCTCAGTATTATAATTCAGGCTCGCCGAAGTCATATTTCGCCGTTCACGGCACATCTCAGCCCACATCGCTTGTGATCGACGGTGTACTTGTCACATCCGGAACCAGTGGCGGGCGTGTCTGCAATCTCGGCGAATACAACAAGCCCGGCACGATAATGCCGATAGGCGTTCCCACGCACGAGCTCGCTCACAACTTCGGCGCGGAGGATCTTTACCACAGAGGCGGATATACCGACGCAACATGGCCTCAGCCCTACAGATTTTCGCTCCAGTGCGACGGAAACCATGCCGGCGGCGGCACAACTCCCACATATCTCGATCCATACCAAAGAGTTTATCTCGGCTGGGCGGAGGAAGAGGTTGTAACCGACGGAGAATACACGCTTTATTCGACGCTTACCGGAAAATACAAGGTTCTGCGCGTAAATACGCCCGATCCCGCAGAGTATTTCCTTATAGAAGTAAGACTTAAAGAGGGATTTGAAAAGAACCTCACATCCGGCGGCACGGGCGGAATAATGGTATGGCATATAGACGAAGACATAAATAAACGGTATTTTGAATCGGGCAAAGCCTGCTCCGGCGCGTTTGACAACGGAGTTCAGCACGATCCGGGCATAGTTCCGCTGTTCAGGCAGGGCTACGACAAGTACGGAAAAACAATGACGGTAAATCATCCGTCGGATCCGTATTATTACCTCAGCGACGATCCCGATACGGCTGTATGCAACACAATAAATTATATTTCCGTTACGGGAAATTCGCCTTCGCTCAATTCATATCCGGATAACTGGGAAGGCGCGCATAATTTCAATCTGAAAATCGAAGTGCTTTCCGAACCGGGACAGGAAATGAAGGTCAGAATCACAACGGAAAATTCGGCAAAGTCGGCTCCCGTTACGATGACGACCGTTCTGAGCCAGTCAACAAGCGAAATCGTCCTCAACAGCGCGGTTCTTGCGCTCAAGGGCGAAAAGTTGGCAAAATACGGCGTTATCTACTCAAAGGATCAGAACTTTGAAGACGGCAAGTATGTTGAAGGCGTGCTTGACGAGGGCGGAGAATCGTTTACAACCACTCTTTCCGGACTTGAACAGGGGACAAAATATTACTACAAGGTTGTTGCGGCAAACGAAAATATCGAAGGCGAATCTGCTGTTCTTTCCACGTTTACTTCAAGTCCTGTCGCCGAAAAGACGTATTTTGAAGTAAAGCTTCACAAATATCTTACAAGCAAGGACAAGGTAAACACGGTAAAAGTCAATTTCGGTGAGAAAATAGGCGACGCGCTTGCCGATACCTATATGGAAAAGAGCGGCTACACCTTCTGCGGCTGGTATCTCGATTCGGCGTTTACAAAGGCTTACGATCCCGAGTACACGCAGGATACATACGGCGAAATAGAGCTTTTCGCAAAGTGGGAAGAGGGAACATCATCGACCACCTCCACAACGAAGGTGACGACGCCGGAAACGACAACAACGTCAACAGCTTCTTCGGCTGAAACGATTGAGTCTACCGGCACAACATCTGCAATCGAAACGGAAACCACGACAACGGGTAAAACGTCAGACGGCAAGGGCTGCAAATCGACTGTCGGCGTCGGCGCTTCATTTGCGATGATAGCCGTTATCGGCACGGGACTTGCTCTCGGCAGAAAGAAAACAAAATAACAAAAACAAAAAAACGCGCTCCGCGAAAGCAATCGCGGGGCGCGTGCCGTGATGAGGATAAAATGAGAAAAACACCTGATTTTGACGAGAAAAATATAATATTTTCATTCGGAGCGATAAGCGACGTTCATATAACCGGCGGAGAGGACGATTCCGAAGAAAAGTTCCGCCGCGCATTGAGACAGCTCAAAGCCGGAGCTTCGCACGGGCTTGACGCAATGCTTGTCGTGGGCGACCTTATAAATTCACGCGACGAAAAACAGCTTGTAAAGTTCAAGGATATTTACGAGGACGAAATGAAGCCCTTTGTGCCGATCGTTTACTGCCTCGGCAACTGGCACGATCTTTTCTGGGGAGATGAAAATCAGCTTGCGGCGGAGAAGCTTTTTTTTGAGTGTCTCGGCGAAAAATATTTTGCTTTTGACACCGATACAACCGCCGCTTTGCGCGGAAACCGTCACGCAGTGATTTGCGGTCAGCACATAATAGCGCTTACGCCGATAAGCATTTCGCCGATAAGATACGGCGACGACGCAAAGAAATGGCTTTCGGATATTCTCGAAAAGATATCCGCAGAGGAACCCGAAAAACACATATTTGTAATGACTCACCCGATGATACACGATACCTGCTACGGAAGTCTGCTCGGCGACGAATGGGACACGGCGGATCTTACGCCGATACTTTCAAAATATCCGCAGGCAGTGACCTTCGGCGGACATCTGCATTATCCGCTCAACGACGAAAGAAGCATTATGCAGAAAAGCTTCACGTCGCTCGGCTGCGGTTCGGTAAGATATATGGCGATAGAGCACGGTCCGGACGGCAACGGATATATGTATGAACGCGGTCACGTTGTGCAGTACGGCTATCGTTTTTCTCAGGGACTTCTTTGCGAAGTTGACGCTGCTCAGAATATAAGAGTAACAAGAATGGACTTTTATGCCGACAAAAAAATAAAAGCTCCGTGGATAATAGGAAGTACTCTTGATACTTATCGAGAGGACAGAAAAGACAGCGCCAAAGCTCCTTATTTTGAAGCGGCGGCTGATATTTCTCTTGAAAAGGGCAAAGACGAAAGAGGGTGCGATACTTATTTCCTTTGCTTTGACACCGCAAAGGACGACGATATGGTTCATCACTATAAAATAACCGTCACGGCAAACGGCGAAAGATTTATAAACAAAACAATGATAAGCGACTTTTTCCGTCATGCAGATCCGGCGGAAATGACGAAAGATTGCAGGATTGACCTTTGCGACCTGCCGGAAGGCGAGGTTAAAATATCCGTTACGGCGGTGAATTCGTGGGACAAAGAAAGCGATCCGCTTGAAAAAGCGTTTTTGCTTTAATCCGAAGGAGGCGTACTATGACAGGTATAAAAGATCTTCTTGACGGTAAAATTACTCACGCAAGCGTTTTCGGACTGCTTACCGATATAACGCAAAAAGAAACGAGAAACGGCTCGTCCTTTGTGATAATAACCGTAAGCGACGGCAAAAACGAGCTTCAGGCGAAAATGTGGGACACAAAGCGCTCGGATATCCCGTATGATACAAACTCGATAGTGTGTATTACGGTTGACGCTTCTCCCTACAACGGCGTGCTTGGCTTTACGGCAAGCAGAATCCGCGCGGCAACCGCCGAGGACGGCGTCAGCGAGGAGGATTTCATCGCGTCGGCGCCCGTTCCCGCGCAGGAAATGTACGATTTTATAATGGATACAATAAATTCGTTCGGCAATGAATCGCTCCGCAACATCGCCGCCGCGCTTTATGAGGAAAATAAGGAAAAGCTTCTTATATGGCCTGCGGCAAAGAGAATGCATCATAATATCCGCGGCGGACTTCTTTATCATGTTTACAGAATGCTTATTTCGGCGGAGTCGGCGTGCAGGGCTTATCAGAATACCGACGAGGAAATGATAAAAGCTGGAATAATTCTGCACGATATAGGCAAGCTCCGCGAAATGACGGCGGGCGAGCTCGGCACGGGCGAATACACCGCCGAAGGCAATCTTTTCGGGCATCTCTATCTCGGAACGAAAATGGTAGAGGATTGCGGCGAGAGAATGGGCGCGGACAGGGCGACGGTTATGCATCTTGCGCATATAATAGCGTCGCACCACGGCAAAAGGGAATTCGGCGCGATCGTTATTCCTCAGACGACGGAGGCATATATAGTAAGCGAGCTCGATATGCTTGACGCTCAGCTTTACGTGTACGAAAAAGCCGACGAAGAGCTTTCGTCCGGCGAGTTCACAAACGGACATTATAAATTTTAACCCGATATAAACCGAAAAGGCGTTCCTGAATTTACAGGAACGCCTTTTGAATTATTTTTCGGATATTACCGCAAGAATTTTTCCGCCGGTGACGGTTATCTCTGCAAAATCCTCGGTTATTTCATTGCTTACGCCTATGGGAAAGCTTTGACTGATTGTCAGCCCGGACGCTTTGTATTTTGTTCCCGTGAGCGAAATACAAGCTGTCGCAGTTATAGGGAAGAACGAAATGTAAGTGTTTTCTTCCTTTTTTATTTTTACATCGCCGCTTACGATAAACGCCTTGTTTCCGGAGCCTTCAAGCGTGGCTTTCACGCCGCGTTCATCCGCATAGAGAAGCGCGGAAATATTTGCAAGCGTATGGTCAAGCCTTCCGCCGATGCCGCCCACGATCACAATGTCATCATAGCCGAGTTTGATTGCTTTTTTCAGACAGAGCATGGTATCGGTGTCGTCCTTTTCGGGCGGATATTCTATTACTTCACAATTGGCGCTTTCGGGGCGCGAGCCGGAGTCAAAATCGCCTATTATATAATCGGGAGTCAATCCGTGCCGCACGGCTTTTTCGTAAGAAGCGTCGGCACAGATGACGAGATCGTTTTCCGAAACGGAAATTCCGGATAAGGTGTCCTTTTCGTCATAAGGACAGATTATAAAGCATTTACCGCCGCGTTTCATTTCAGTTCAGCCTTTTTTGTATTTTTAACAATGCGCTCGACAGCAAAAAGAAGTATGGCGACAACGGCAGCCGAAGCCGACACCGCTATTACCGCTGTCCAATTTACGTTTGACATTCCCGTTATGTCAAATTCGCCGGTTTCGGCGTTCTGAATCTTGGAGAATATTGACGCCACGTCGAATATTGTTGCACCGCAGGCGATAAATCCCGCCGTAATGCCCAACCACGAAAAGCGAACCGGCGTGCTTTCGCGTTTTATTCTTGTCAGCTTTTCGCTTCGGAAATCTATAAGCGAGCCTATATACATTGCGGAAATCGCAAGGATTATACATTCCGGAATCATATATGTGGCATTATATACAAAGGAATATGAGATCGCCGCCTGCGTGGGAATCGAAAGTCCTGCCCAGACGGTAGCGCCCGAAACGACGTGGCAGGCATAGCGGAGCACGGAAACAAAAACGCCTCCGAGTGTGAGCGCCACAGCCTGATTTTTAACGGGCTTTCTGAATATTCCGGCAAGCCCGACCACAGTGAAAGCAACGACATAATCAAGCAGAATAACCGCTACAATGCTTTGCCATGTTGTGAAATATGTAAGGTTTTTAAGTCCGAGAAGCTGCTGAATAACGCTGTAAACGAGCGCGGAGGCAATTCCCCAGCCGGTGCCTCTGCGGTAGGCGATTATCACTATCGGCAGCATTGACGCAAGCGTTATCGAGCCGCCGTAGGGAAGCTCCGCGATTTTGATTATGCTCAGTATAGTGGCGATCGCTATCATAACGGCGCTTTCCACAAGAGCGAGCGTTTTTTTGTGTTGCATAAAAAATACCTCCGTAAAATTAAAAATCCGCACGGAATAATCCGAGCGGCAATAAAATTACAATCTCCCTACGCTGGCATTATCCATATCAGGTAAAGGGTTCGGATTTCTCCGTCTCAGCCGATCGCTCAGCACCCCTGATTATTCGGTTACGGTACGACTATATTTTAATATAAAGAAGGAGATTTGTCAACAGGGTTTGAAAAATATCGCATTTTGGCACGCGAACGCCATCAGTGATAATGTTAACAAAAAATTCATAAAAAAATGTGCAAAACCTATTGACAAATTGCTTTTTCAGGGGTATATTATAATCAAAATTTGGCACTTGGCAAGCGAGAGTGCTAAAAAGGAGGGCGAAATGATGCGCGAAGTCGAAAATACGGAGAAAAAGCTCTCCGAAAGAAAAAAGCAGATACTTCGTGCCGTTGTTGAGGCGCATATAGCCACGGGCGAGCCCGTTGGCTCAAAGTACCTTACCGATAACGCCGGAATACAGTTTTCTTCGGCAACGGTGAGAAGCGAAATGGCTGATCTCGAAGAGATGGGCTATCTCGAACAGCCTCACACCTCCTCCGGCAGAGTGCCGACAAAGCTCGGCTATCACTTTTATATAGATTCGCTTATGAACGGCTACAAGCTTTCCGCCATGGAAACGATAGAGCTCAACAATATTCTGAAAGGAAAAATCGGCGAGCTCGATTCGCTTATGACAGGTGTTTCAAAGCTTGTTTCGTCGCTTACAAATTACACCGCGGTTGCGTTGAAGGCGGAAAACAAGGAACAGACGGTTGACCGTTTCTCCTATATGATTCTTGATGCGCACAGCTTTCTTGTCGTAATGAGAATGGCGGACAGCAGCGTTGTCACAAAGCAGATACAGACGCACGTGCTTGTCGATGACAGAATGATGAAGCGTCTTACTCAGCTGCTTACAAAATATCTTGCGAGAGTTCCGGCAAAGGACATATCGTTTTCGGTTGTTATGGATATAGAGCGCGAAATGGGTGTGGGCGGCGCGATAGTCGCTCCTTCCGTCAAAGCGGTTTATGAAGCGATCGGCGGCGGCTCGGATGCAGACCTTCGCTTTGAAGGCGTCAACAGACTGCTTGAATATCCGGAATTTTCGGATATAGACAAGATACGCGGTATGCTTGAAATGATGGAAAACAAGCAGGAAATGATCAGAATCCTTTCGGAAGCCGACAGCGACAAGGTAAACGTTTATATCGGCGGAGACGAACAGGAAGGCTTGGTTGACAATTCGGCATTGATATTCAAAAAGCTTACCGTGGGAGGAAAGGTCGTCGGCGCGATCGGCGTTCTCGGACCTTCGAGAATGGATTATTCTAAGGTTATATCCACAATGGAATATCTTTCAAGGCAGATATCGGTGCTTTTCGGAGGAGCGCTTCCTCCGGGCAAGACAGCAGCCCCGTCGGGCGATGTCGGAAAGGATGAATAGTTATTTATGGATGAAAACAAAATAAAAAACGGGGAAGAAAAAAAGACTTCCGAAACGGAAAAAGAGCGTCAGATAAAGGAAGCCGAAAAAGCTGAGAAAAAGGAAATTTCAAAGCTCAAAGGCGAAGTCAAAAAGCTGACGGGCGAGCTTGAAGCAAAAACCAAAGCCTGCGATGAGCTGAACGACAAATATCTTCGTATGATGGCTGAGTACGATAATTTCAGAAAGCGTTCTCAAAAAGAACGCGAGGGCGTATATGCTTCGGCATACGAAGAAGCGCTGAAAGAATTTCTTCCCATGTCGGATAATCTTCAGAGATCGCTTGCGTATGCGGGTACTGAAAATTTCGCAAAGGGCATAGAAATGATAGTAAATCAATTTTCCGATACGCTCAAAAAGCTCGGAATTGAGGAATACGGAAAAAGGGGAGATCCGTTCGACCCGAACATCCATAACGCCGTTATGAGAACAGATGACGATTCTCTCGGCGAAAACACTGTAGCCGAAGTGCTTCAGAAAGGTTACAGAAAAGGCGACAGGATACTTCGTTTTGCTATGGTAAAAGTAGCAAACTGAAATATAAACTAAAAAAATACTTTAATCGGAGGATATATATTATGGGAAAAATTATTGGCATTGACCTTGGCACAACAAACTCTTGCGTGGCGGTTTACGAGGGCGGCGAGCCTGTCGTAATCACTAACCCCGAAGGCTCGAGAACAACTCCTTCCGTTGTTGCTTTCTCGAAGAACGATTCAAAGGAAAGAATAGTCGGTCAGACGGCAAAAAGACAGGCTATCCAGAACCCCGAAAGAACCGTTATGAGCATTAAACGTAAAATGGGTACAAACGAAACCGTTGATATCGACGGTAAGAAATACACTCCTCAGGAAATTTCCGCAATGATACTTCAGAAGCTGAAAGCCGACGCGGAGGCTTACCTCGGAACAAAGGTGACTCAGGCTGTCATTACGGTTCCCGCTTACTTCAACGACGCACAAAGACAGGCTACAAAGGACGCCGGCAAAATCGCCGGACTTGAAGTCCTCAGAATTATAAACGAACCTACGGCGGCTGCTCTTGCTTACGGCGTGGACAAAGAGGGAATTGATCAGAAGGTAATGATCTTCGACCTCGGCGGCGGCACGTTCGACGTTTCGATACTTGAAATTTCTGACGGTGTGTTTGAAGTTCTTTCGACAAACGGCAACACAAGACTCGGCGGCGACGACTTCGACCAGAGAATTATAGATTGGCTTGCGGATTCGTTCCAGAAGGAACACGGCATAGATCTCAGAAACGACAAGATGGCTCTTCAGAGACTGAAGGACGCTGCCGAAAAGGCTAAGATAGAGCTTTCCGGCACAATGAGTGCAAACATCAATCTCCCGTTCATTACGGCTGATCAGAACGGCCCCGTACATCTTGACATGACTCTTACAAGAGCCAAATTCAATGAGCTTACGGCGGACCTCGTTGCCGACACCATGACTCCCTGCAAGCAGGCTCTCAAGGACGCCGGACTTGACGTTTCGCAGATAAACAAGGTTCTTCTTGTCGGCGGTTCGACCCGTATTCCCGCCGTTCAGGAGGCTGTCAAGAGCTTCTGCGGCAAGGAACCGTTCAAGGGTATCAACCCCGACGAATGCGTTGCCATCGGCGCGGCTATTCAGGGTGGCGTTCTCGGCGGCGAGGTAAAGGACCTTCTCCTTCTCGACGTTACTCCGCTTTCTCTCGGCATTGAAACACTCGGCGGCATCTGCACAAAGATAATCGAAAGAAACACCACCATCCCCGTAAAGAAATCTCAGATATTCTCTACGGCGGCAGACGGTCAGACGTCGGTTGAAATTCACGTTCTTCAGGGCGAACGTGAAAAAGCGTCCGCAAATACAACCCTTGGCAGATTCTCTCTTGACGGAATTCCCGCAGCTCCCCGCGGCGTTCCTCAGATCGAAGTTACATTCGATATCGATGCAAACGGCATAGTAAACGTTTCCGCAAAGGATAAAGGCACAGGCAAAGAACAGCACGTTACAATTACTTCTTCCTCCAATATGAGCAAGGAAGATATTGATCGCGCCGTTAAAGACGCTGAAAAGTTTGCTGAAGAAGACAAGAAGCTCAAAGAGCTTGTTGAAGCAAAGAACAAAGCAGAAGCTTATATTCTTCAGACAGAAAAAACTCTTGACGAAATCGGCGACAAGGTAAGCGAGGGCGAAAAGCAGGAGGTCCGCGACGAGCTTGAAAACCTCAAGAAAGCCGTAGCGACAGACGACATCGACGCTATAAAGAACGCTACCGAAGCGTTTGAAAAGAAGTTCTATGCGCTTTCCGAAAAGCTGTACAAGGCTCAGGGCGGCGCTGATGGCGGCGAAGGTCAGCAGGGCGGCGCATCTCAGAATGACGACGGCAGCTACTCGGCAGACTTTACTGAGAAAAACTAAAGAATAATAATATTCGCCGGAGGCGCGCTTTTGACGCGCCTCCGGCAAGTTCGGAAAAGGAAACATAATGAAGGATTATTACGAGATACTTGGCGTTTCAAAAACGGCAAGTGACGATGAAATAAAAAAAGCGTACAGAACGCTTGCAAAAAAATATCATCCCGATATGAATCCCGGGGACAAAAAAGCGGAGGAGATGTTCAAGGACGTCAATACCGCTTATGCTGTTTTATCCGATCCCGAAAAGCGAGCAAACTATGACCGTTTCGGAGAAGAAGGTGTAAACGGTGCAGGCGGCGCGGGAGGCTTTGGCGGATTCGGCGGTTTCGGAGGAGGCGGATTTTCCGGCGATTTCGATATATCCGATATATTCGGCGATATATTCGGCGGAAGCACGCGCAGCAGAAGAAACGGTCCTGTCCGCGGCGACGACCTTCTTTACAGAATTACCGTTTCGTTTGAAGAAGCGGCTTTCGGCTGTAAAAAAGAAATCAAATACAACAAGGTTGATAAATGCTCCGACTGCGGAGGTACGGGCGCGGCTAAAGGCTCGACAGCAAAGACCTGTTCGAGATGCGGCGGCAGCGGCACTGTGAAAACTCAGCAGAGAACTCCGTTCGGCGTTATGCAGTCATCGACGGTATGCCCCGATTGCGGCGGCAAAGGCACGATAATTTCAAATCCGTGCAAGAGCTGTCACGGCACGGGAAATATCACCGTTTCCAAAACTCTTGAAGTGTCAATCCCCGCAGGAATTGACAACGGAAACCGTATTTCGCTTCGCGGAATGGGTAACGCCGGAAAAAACGGCGGAACGCCCGGAGATCTTTTTATAGAGGTAAACGTTCGTCCGCACGCGATATTCCAGCGTGACGGAAGCGACATAAGGTGCGATATACCGATAACCTTTGCGGAAGCCGCGCTCGGCGCGCAGATAAGCGTTCCCACGCTTGAGGGCGAGCCGGTGGCGTACACAATTCCCGAGGGAACTCAGAGCGGAACTGTGTTTACCGTCAAGGGGAAGGGGATTCCGAACATAAGCGGAAGAGGTAGAGGCAATATCGTTTTCCGCGCGGTTGTTGAAGTGCCTAAGAGTCTTACCGCGGAGCAGAAGGACGCGCTCCGCAAGTTTTCGGATCTTTGCGGAAACGGAAATTACGCAAAGCGTGAGAAGTTCTTCGGCAAATTCAGAAAGGACAATCGCAAATGAAGTGGACGCAGATAAGAGTTACCTGTAAAACCGAACATATAGATGAGGTAGCGGCGGTTCTTACCGTGCTCGATACCGGCGTAATGATAGAAGATTACAGCGACGTTCTGACGTCGCTGCGCACGGTCTACGGCGAGCTTATCGACGAAAAAATACTCAACGCCGACAAGACGATAGCCTCCGCAAGCATATATGCGGGCGATAAGAAAACGGCGGAGGAATATGTTGACTTCATATCGTCGCGGCTCGCTTCTCTTGGAATAAAAGCCGACATAGCGACAGCCGAGCTTGACGAAGAGGATTGGTCAACGGCTTGGAGAAAGTTTTACAAGCCCACGAAAATAGGCAAACATATAGTGATTGTTCCGAGCTGGGAAAAATACGAAAAACATGACGGCGACATAATAATAGATATGGATCCCGGGATGGCTTTCGGAACGGGCACTCACGAAACGACGCGGCTCTGCGCTACGCTGCTTGAAGAAAGCGTAAAATCCGGCGACTATATGCTTGACGTCGGAGCCGGAAGCGGAATTCTGGCAATCTGCGCGTCAAAGCTCGGCGCGGAGTATTGCGCGGCGTGCGATATAGATCCGGTTGCGGTGAAAACTGAAAAAGAAAATGCCCAGAGAAACAACTGTAAAATAGATTGCTTTGTTTCGGATTTGCTTTCTTCCGTAAAAATAGAAGACGGAAGAAAATACGATATCGTCACTGCCAATATAGTTGCGGACATAATAATAAGAATGTCGTCCGACATTGGCGCGTACATCAGGGACGGAGGACTGCTTATCGTTTCCGGAATTATCGACGAAAGAGAAGCCGAGGTGCGCTTGTCGCTTGAAAAAGGCGGCTTTGAATGTGTTAAGCTTCTGCACGAAAAAGGCTGGTGCGCCATACTGTGTCGCAAAAAGTGATTTTTTTTGCAAAAACTCGGTAAATATTTCAAAATATCTTTGACAAAATTCATTTTATAGTATATAATATAAGTC
>CAVKJG010000009.1:0-45486 GCA_963656825.1 Sphaerochaetaceae bacterium | reverse complement strand
TCTATATCGTATGAAATGCGGCTGATTATATCGCCCGTTGTGTGAGTGTCAAAATACGATACCGGAAGGGAGGTCAGCTTTTCAAAAAGCTGGCGGCGCATAGAATATACTATCTTCTGGCTTAGCTTTATCATAAGCACCGCGAGAATATACGAAAGCACGCCCGAGGCAAGATAGCATATAAGCATTTTTATTATGTTTTCCTTTACGGCGGCAAAATCAACGCCGCCCTCGGAGGATATTGCGTCTATCGCGCTGCCCGAAAATTCGGGTCCCATAAGCGACAGCTGATTTGAAAGCAGTGTGATTATTATCGCAAACAGAAACAGATGCCAATATTTCAGCATATATCCGCCGAGGCGAAGAATAACGCCGCGACGGGTTTTTTTGTCGAGCTTTTGCGTGGAATTTTTGTTGGGGTTGCCCGTCTGCGTGCCGAAGCCTTTATTCAACGAAAGCACCTCCCATCTGCGAATCGCTTATTTCCTTGTAAACGCTGCAGCTTTCAAGAAGCTTTTCGTGCGTGCCTGCGCCGATTATCTGTCCCTTTTCGAGAACTATCACGTTGTCGCAGCTTTTGACCGAGCTTACGCGCTGGGCGATTGTTATTATCGTTGTGCCCTGCATATTTTCTTTCAGCGCGCGACGGAGGTTTGCGTCCGTTTTGTAGTCGAGCGCGGAGGAGCTGTCGTCGAGGACGAGTATTTCCGGCTTTGCGGCAATCGCGCGTGAAATGAGGATACGCTGCTTCTGACCGCCGGAAACGTTCGTTCCGTGCTGGGCAAGCATACGGGAATATCCTTCCGGAAAGGCGGAGATAAAATCGTGCGCCTGCGCGATTTTTGCCGCCGCCACGATTTCTTCGTGCGAAAGGTCGCGCCCGAAGCGGATATTTTCTTCTATTGTGTCGGCATAAAGAAAATCGCTTTGCATGGCTACGCCGAATTTTCCGTAAAGCTCGCTTTGCGGTATTGTGCGTATGTCGCGACCGTTTATGTATATTCCGCCGGCGGCAACATCGTAGAAACGCATCAGAAGCTTTATGATCGTCGATTTTCCGTCACCGGTAGCGCCTATTATACCGAGCGAGCCGCCCCTTGAAATTTCAAACGAAACGTGACGTATATCGTTTTTGTTTTTTCCGTAGGAAAAGCAAATGTCCCTTACGGAAATGAAGGCGTCCGTCTTGATCGGAGGAAATTCTTCCTCACTTCCGAGCGTAAGCTCGTTTACCGAGTCAAGCACCTCCTCTATTCTTTTTGCGGAGGCGGAGCTTTTTGTATACATGACAAAAATTCTCGTAACGCTCATCATCGCCATTGATATCAGCGTGAAATACTGCATAAACGCAATTACCGTTTCGGGATCGGACTTTCCGCCCTGAACGCGCGATGCGCTCAGCGCGATTACCGCAACTATTCCGAGATTCATAAGCACGGTCATAACGGGATTGACGGCACCCATCGTTATGCCGGCGCGAAGCTCGTCCGAAACAAGCTCTCTGTTCACCTTGTCAAAGCGTTTGTGCTCCTGCTCGGACTTTGAAAGCGCCTTGATGACTCTTATGCCCTGCGAATCCTCGCGCACGACTCTTGTCATTTTATCGACGGAGCGCTGAACCTTTGTGTAAAGCGGAACGCCTTTTCTGGAAATGAAATATACGGTTATGAAAATAAACGGCAAAACGGCTATCATTGCAAGGGCAAGATAGCTGTCCATAAAAAGCGTTATGGCAATTCCGCCGATAAGAAGTATCGGCGCGCGGACGCCCATTCTCTGCATCATATTCACAAAATGGTGCAGGTTGTAGGTGTCGGTCGTTATTCTGGATTCAAGCGACGGAATGGTAAAATTATCAGTTTGCGACGGAGAAAGCCGCATCGTTTTGGAGAACAGATCGCTTCTGAGCGTCTGCGCGAAGTTGCTTGCCGTTTTTGCAGCCATGCGGTTGGCGCAGACGTTGCAGACGCAGGCGAGCGCCGCGCAAAACATCATTATAAGTCCCCACAAAACAACGCGCCGCACATCTTCCGTGGCTACGACGTCGCGAAGAATTATACTGAGTATGTACGGAAGCGCAAGCTCCACCAGTGTGCCGAACGTTTTTATCGTAAGTCCTATGCCCATTCTTCTGTAAAATGGCTTAAGATACCGCAGCATAAGGTTCATTTTTTCGGGTTTCCTTCCGTAAAAAACCTCGCAGAAGCGAGGTTTTTCGATTTATTGTTGTCTTTTTGCTTTTCCGAACATTCTGGAAATTTCGGAAACGCTTTCGTTTATGTATTCTCCGAGCGCGTCAAATCCCGTAAAGGTGTTGTATACGGCGAGCTTATCAAAGCTGTCAGCGCACGGAAGCGCAAGCGATATCGCTATGCTTTCAGTACCGTCGGAAAATATTTTCGGCTGTGCGTTTTCGGAAAGCGAGGCGAAAATTCCCGCTTCGAAAATACATTCCGGAGCAAGATCGGTTAACTCTCCGCTGACAAGCTTTGCGTGACTTTTGGTTGCTGCCGTTATTTCAATCGAATTTGAAGCGTCGCTGTGTGCCGCGCGGAGAAGAACTCTGCCGTCTTCGGTACAGCGGCTTACCGCATATATCATTCTGGATATGATAAACACCGTCGCCTTCGGAATTATGACGCAGTAACGGTTTCGGGCTACGCTTCTGTCCGTTTCGGTATGAATTCTTATCCCTCTTGACCGGAACGCTCCGCCGAGCCTGGACGAAAGCGGACGGAGAATGTCTTCTATATCGAATATTGATTTCTGCCAGTCAAAGCTAAAGCACATTTCCTCCGTAAATTTGTCAATGTCGCCGTAGAGCCTTATCATTGCGCCGCTCGGCAGGCGATCCGAAGGCTTTATTCCGAAAAGCTCGGCTTCCGAAGCCGCGGATATTATCGGCTTTATTTTCTCCGTATCGCCGGACTGAAGAACCGAAAACAAATAAAAAACAAGATACGGTCCGTCCTTTGCGGCTTTTCTGAAAACAAAAGCTTTTGAATACGGGGTGGCGTTTGTGAAAACGGGGAAGCTTTCGGTGCCGGAAAGCACTTTTTCGGGATCAGCCAGATGCGGAGCGATTTTTGCGCCGCATCTGATTTTCGGAAGATGCTTTCTTGTGCTTTCGTTTTTGTATATGATCTTTCCGTGTTTATCCGTTACGATTACGGGAAAAGGAACAGACGAAAACAGCTCGCACGATATTTCCAAACGACATCACGCCCCCCAAAAAAGAAAATTTATACAGTATGAATTTTGTTGCCGAAGTCCGCGTTTTCGGAATCGAGAGCATGGAGCTTTGCCTTTCTTGCTTCAAAAAATTTGACCGCTACCTGCTCGAACAAAGCGTATGTCAGAACGTCCTCGTCCTGAACAGCCCAAGGCTTTACAGCCTCGCGAAGGCTTGCAAGCTCGGGCTTGAGCATATCTGCGGGGCGGCAGGTTATCGGCTTTTCATTTCCGATTATCTGTTTTCTGAATTCGGGAGAAATTTCAACCGGCGTTTTGCCGTATTCTCCGCGGACAAGTCCCTTGAATTCTTTTGTTACCATCTTGTAGCGTTCGCCGCCGATGACGTTGAACACCGCCTGAGTGCCTACTATCTGCGAGCTGGGCGTTACAAGCGGAGGATAGCCTGCGTCCTTACGGACGCTTGGAACTTCCGCAAGCACCTCGGGGAGAAGCTCGCTCTTTCCCGCCTGCTTGAGCTGGGAAATAAGGTTTGAGAACATTCCGCCGGGAACCTGATAACGAAGCGTGTTTACGTTTACTTTAAGAACCTTCGGGTCGAGAAGTCCGTCTTTTATGAACTGCTCGCGCACCTTTGTGAAATGATCCGCTACGGGCTGGAGCTGTTCGAGATCGAGACCCGTGTCGTATTCCGTGCCGGCAAGAGCGGCTACAAGCGATTCTGTGGGCGGCTGACTCGTTCCCATTGCAAGAGGCGAGATTGCCGTATCGACTATATCGCAGCCTGCTTCGATCGCTTTGAGAAGCGTCATCGAAGCAAGACCCGAGGTGTAGTGCGTATGAAGCTCAACGGGGACTGACACTTCGGCTTTTATTTTCTTTACAAGATCGTATGCCGCATAAGGAGTGAGAAGTCCCGCCATATCCTTTATGCAGATAGAGTTTGCGCCCATGCTTTCAAGCTGTTTTGCGTACTTGGCAAACTTTTCGTTTGAATGAACGGGGCTTGTTGTGTAGCTGATAGCCGCCTGAACGTGACCGCCTTCTTTTATGGTGGCTTTTATTGCCGTTTCAAGATTGCGCGGATCGTTGAGAGCGTCGAAAATTCTTATTATATCAATACCGTTTGCAATGGATTTCTGAACGAAATATTCCACAACGTCGTCGGCATAGTGACGATAGCCGAGAATGTTCTGACCGCGGAACAGCATCTGGAGCTTTGTGTTCTTTACTGCGGCTCTTATCTTGCGCAGTCTGTCCCACGGGTCTTCGCCGAGAAAGCGGAGACATGCGTCGAATGTCGCGCCGCCCCATGCTTCAAGGGAATAATAGCCGACCTTATCCATCTGTTCGAGGATGGGAGCCATCTGATCCATTGTCATTCTCGTTGCGACGAGCGACTGATGCGCGTCGCGGAGAACGGTTTCGCAAATTTTTACTTTAGCCATATTTATACCTTTTTATTACCTTTCGCCGATTATTTGTTGAACAGTGCAAGGAATACTCCCGCTGCGATAGCCGAACCGATAACGCCTGCGACGTTTGGTCCCATCGCGTGCATAAGAAGATAGTTGTCCGGATCTTCCTCTCTGCCGACCTTCTGAGCAACGCGAGCAGCCATAGGAACTGCGGAAACGCCTGCGGCGCCGATGAGAGGATTGATCTTTCCGTGGGTTATCCAGCACATGAACTTACCGCAGAGAACTCCGCCGACGGTTGAGAGCATAAACGCGCAAAGACCGAGGGCGATTATCTTCAGAGTGTTGATAGCTAGGAAGTTTTCCGCGTTTGCCGTCGCGCCGACGGAAACTCCGAGGAAAATCGTAACGATGTTCATAAGCTCGTTCTGAGCGGCTTTCGAGATTCTGTCCGTAACGCCGGAAACGGTAAGCAGGTTGCCGAACATAAGGAAGCCTATAAGCGAAGCGGCGTCGGGAAGGATTATCGAAACGAGAACGGTAACGATTATCGGGAAAGCGACAAGCTCAAGCTTTGAAACGGAACGCAACTGTTCCATTCTGATAGCGCGTTCCTTTTTCGTTGTAAGAAGCTTCATTATCGGCGGCTGAATCATAGGGATCAGCGCCATATACGAATACGCCGCAATCGCTATCGCGCCGAGAAGATGAGGCGCAAGGGTTTTCGTTACAAGAATAGCCGTAGGACCGTCGGCTCCGCCGATGATACCGATAGCCGCGGCTTCCTTCTCCGTAAAGCCGAGAAGAAGCGCGCCGGCAAATGCGGCAAATACGCCGAGCTGTGCCGTTCCGCCCATAAACAGACGCTTAGGGTCTGCGATAAGGGGAGAGAAGTCCGTCATGGCACCGACGCCGAGGAATATAAGCGAGGGATAAATTCCGAGCTTTACTCCGAGATAGAGGAAGTCTATAAGGTTGCCTTCCTTTATAACGTTGAGTATTGAGAATTCAAAATCAGGATCGTTGCTGATAAACAGCTCCGAGTGGAAAAGGTTTGCGCCCGGAATATTTGCAAGGAGCATACCGAAAGCAATCGGCAAAAGGAGCAACGGCTCAAAGCCTTTGACGACCGCAAGGTATACGAGTACGCCGACTATGACGTACATTATAAGAGTTTTTATGAGAAGACTTGTATTACCTTGAAAAAGGTGAAGACCTGTCGATTCCCATATTTTTTCGAGAAATTCGATCAAGAAAGCTCACCTCCGTTTTTTATTTTCGCGTGAAAATTCAGGAGAGTGAAACAAGAAGGTCGCCCGTCTTTACCGTGGAGTCCTTTGCGATTGCGTATGTTACCGTGCCGTTGTCGGGAGAAGTGATCTCGTTTTCCATCTTCATGGCTTCGAGAACGCAGAGAATATCGCCTTTCTTTACCGTCGCGCCCGCGGCTACGTTCATTTTGAGAACCGTTCCGGGCATCGGAGCGTTTACGTTTACTCTTCCGCCTGCGGAAGCTGCTGCGGGCGCAGGAGCAGTTACTACTGGAGTCGGTGCTATTGCGGGCTGAGTTGCTATGGGAGCGGAAGCTGCCGCGCCTGTTTCTTCAACGGTTACATCATATGTTTTGCCGTTTACAGTTACTGTGTATCTTTTCATTATAATATCCTCCGTAAATTAAAATCTTTTCTTAAAGGAAACAACGCGGAAGTTCTCCGGAGCTTTTCCTTCATATGCCGCGATTGCGGCTATTATTGCGGCAACGGTTTCGCTTTCGTCATCGGACGAAGGAGCGGCAGTCGTTGTCGGTGCGGGTGCGGGAGCTTCCGACTTTGATTTCTTTTCCTTCTTTGCGCTTATTGCGGAGAAGATAGGAATAAGAATTTTAAGTATGATATAGAGCAGGGCGATTATGCCGAGCACCATAAGCATACCGAGACCGAGAGTCTGAAGTCCGAGCCCGACAGGGTTTTCAACCATAAGAAGCATAGGCATTGAAGCTACCTCCTTATGCAAGCATTTCAAGCGCGGAAGCCACTCTTGCGCGAAGCTCCGAAGCTTCTATTATATCGTCAACATAGCCTTTCTTTGCGGCGGCAAGAGGAGTTGCGTTTTCGCTTGCCCATTTTTCGGCAATCTTTTTCACCTTTGATTCGTCATATACCTCGCCGAGAAATTCGACGGCGGATACGGGATTCATGGGCGATATTTTTGCGCGGTCGAGCGCGAGAACAAAGTCCGCGCCGAGCGCCTTTGAGCCGAGCACCGAATAAGCCGTTCCGTAGGCTTCGCCGGTGATGACCGTTATTCTGCGTGAGGAATAGCAGACCTGATAAGCTTCGGCAAGCTGTGCAAGCTTTCCTGCTATTCCGCCGATTTCGATTTTATCCGTCGTGCCGACGCCGACGCCGTCAACAAGGGTAATGACGGGCGCGTCGACAGTACGGCAGATTTTTATCAGCTTTATTGCTTTTTCGCAAGCGCCGGGGCACATTTTTCCGTCCTTGAAGGAGGGGTTGTTTGCAACAACGCCGCAGACTCTGCCGTTCATCGAGGCAAGACCTACCGTCATCTGCGGAGCGCGCTTTGCGAAAAGCTCCGTAAAGCTGCCTGCGTCGAAAAGGCTTGCAATGACCGTGTGAACGTCATATTTCGGATTTTCAAAAACGGAAGCATCGAACGCTCTGTTTGCGTCGTCTGTCGTTATCATTTCGGGCGTGAAATATCTGCAAAGCTCTCGTGCGGCAAGACAGGCTGCGGCATCGTCCTTTGCCGTGATTGCCGAAACGCCTGTTTCCGCAAGCTTTTCGGGCTTGCCGAGCGTTTTGTCTTCGAGCATGGAGGAGGGAACTACATAAAGCGAGCCTGTTTTTTCGGCTACGATTATCGTGTCGAAAAGCGACGCCGCGACCGCTCCCGCGCCTCCGCACGGACCGGAGATAACAGCGATTGTGGGTATCGTGTCCTTGCAGTACAGAAGCGTGGAAATGACCTCTCCGCAGGCGTTGAGAACGTCTGCGCCTTCGTCTATTTTTGCACCCGCGCTGTCAAAAACACCGATAAGCGGAGCGTTTGCGTCCGTCGCCATTCTGATTATCTTACATATTTTCTCTGCGTGAGCCTTGCCCATCGCTCCGTGCAGGCGTGAATAATCCTGCGAAAAAGCGAATACCAAAAGTCCGTCAACCGAGCCGTAGCCGGTCACAACGGGGCAGAAGTCCTCGTCCCCATCGCCGCCGATAAAAGCGCCGACTTCCGCAAATGTTCCTTCGTCGAAGATAATATCCATGCGTGCGCGCGCGGTAAGCTTTCCGGCTTTTTCAAGCTCTGCGGAGGCTTCCGAACGGCGCGCATTGATTATCTCGCGCAATTTCTGGGTACTTTGTGCCATAATTTATTTCCTTTCATGGTTTTGAATGTTTTGCATTTTCGGTCGGGACCAATCTATCCCAACATACATACCAACAGTATATCATAATATAAAAAAATATCAATAGACAAATGCAAAAAAATGAACGGATAAAAGCAAAAAAATGCGTCCGCAGAGCGATTTGCGGACGCATTTTTTTGTTGTGTATTACTTTTTGAGCTTCTTTACTATTTCTTCCGTGTCGGAGGCTATCATAAGCTCTTCGTTTGTGGGAAGAAGGTAAACGAGAACCTTTGAATTTTCCGTAGAAAGCTTTACGGTGTTGGGCTGACGGAACATTTTTGCGTTGAGCTCGTTGTCTATTTCTATGCCGAAATATGTCATATCCCTGCATACTCTTTCGCGGAGCTCTGGGTTGTTTTCGCCCATGCCTGCGGTAAATACTATGGCGTCAAGACCGTCCATCGCGGCTGTGAACGCGCCGATGTATTTCTTTACCTGATATGCAAGTATGGAAGCGGCGAGATACGCGCGGTGATTGCCTTCGAGAATTCCTTTTTCTATATCGCGGCTGTCGGAAGAATACCCCGAAATGCCGAGAAAGCCGCATTTTTTGTTCATGAAATCGCTCATCTCGTCGGGAGAAAAGCCTTCTTTTTTCATTATATAGGTTACGATCGCGGGATCTACAGAGCCGCAACGCGTACCCATTTCAAGACCGTCAAGAGGAGTGAAGCCCATCGTTGTGTCGATGCACTTTCCGCCCTTTACTGCGGATATTGAAGAGCCGTTGCCGATGTGGCAGGTGATAATCTTTGTTTCTTCAACGGGCTTGTCGATAAGCTTTGCCATTTCTCTTGCGACAAAGCGATGCGACGTTCCGTGCGCGCCGTAGCGGCGGATCTTGTATTTTTCTATCATTTCGTAGGGAATAGGATAGGTGTAAGCGTATTCGGGCATCGTCTGATGGAATGCCGTATCGAATACAAGCACCTGAGGGGTGTTCGGCATAACGGCTGTGCAGCCCTCTATACCCATAAGGTGCGCGCCGGTGTGAAGTGGAGCAAAGTCGCGGCATAGCTCAAGCTTTTCAAGAACCTCGGGAGTTACAAGGCAGCTTTCAAAGAAGTAAGGACCGCCATGCACCACGCGGTGACCGACAGCTTCTATCTCGCTCATATCCTTTATGCAGCCGAATTCGGGATTTGTGAGATATTCGACGACGGCTTTCATCGCGACTTCGTGGTTGGGCATCGCAATTTCGTTTTTGATTTTTGTTCCGTCCGCGAGCTTGTGCTCGATGATACCGTCAATACCGATTCTCTCGCATATACCCTTGGAAAGAACCTCGGCTGTGTCGGTGTTGAAAAGCTGATACTTAAGCGAGGAGCTTCCCGCATTTACAACAAGTACTTTCATTTTTTGATTTTTCCTCCGTTTCCGCTTGATTAAATTTACGTTAAGCGGTATAATAAATTCATAACAAAAATCATTATACAGCAACTTTTCCGCGATTGCAACCCCAATTTTCCGAAAAAGGAGTTTTTTATGAAGATTTGTGCGGTAATATGTGAATACGATCCGTTCCATTTTGGGCATAAGCATCAGATAGATAAACTGAAAAATGAAGGCTATGCCGTTGTCGCCATAATGAGCGGAAGTTTTACTCAGCGCGGAACCGCCGCGACAATATCGAAATACGACCGCGCCGAAGCGGCTGTGAAGTGCGGCGCGGATCTTGTGCTGGAGCTGCCGTTTCCGTATTGCGCCTCCGGAGCGTCGGCGTTTGCCGCCGGCGGAATGTATGTGGCAGAGAGTCTCGGCGCGGTTGATTTTCTTGCCTTCGGCAGCGAGCAGGGCGATATCGAAACGATAAAAACGGTTGCGGAAAATATGCTTTCAAAGGAATTTTGCAACGCTTTTGAATCGGAAAGGGCGGATTTCGGGAGCTACTCGCAAAGGTGCATTTCGACGTATGAAAGGCTTTACGGAAAAAGCCCCGTGCTTGAAGGCTCAAACGATCTTCTGGCGCTCGAATACGTCAAGGCGCTTATGAAAACAAATTCAAAAATAAAGCCTATTGCCGTGAAAAGAGAGGGACAAGCCTACGGAAAAACGTCGGGAGAAGGCTTTCTTTCCGCTTCTTCGGTGAGAAAAATGATATATTCCGGCGACAAAGAGGGGATAAGAGCGGCTGTTCCGGCGCCGTCGGCGGAGAAAGTGATTTCCGCTATGGACTGCGGCAGGGCTGCAATGACGGAAAGGCTGTTTCTTCCGTATGCGGCGCATTTCAGGCTTTCCGATGTAAAATCGTGTTCCGGAACCGCAGAAATGACGGAAGAGCTTTTCGGCAGACTGATTTCCTGCGCAAAGCTTGCACGTTCGTTTGACGAGCTTATATCGGGAGCGCGGACGAAAATGTATTCGGAATCGAGAATCCGCCGCGCTATGCTCTTTTCGCTTCTCGGCGTAAAAGCGAGCGACGTAACAAAGCCTGCGTTTTCCGTGCTTTTGGGCGCGGGAAAAACAGGCAGGGAAATACTTGCAAAAATAAAAAAGACGTCGGAATTTCCGATAATAACAAAGCCTGCCGACTATGCGCTTTCCGGAGAAAACGCAAGGCGGGGCTTTGAAACGCTTATGTGCGCGGAATCGCTGTGGACGCTTGCGCTCGGTCGTCCGGACGAAGCGGGCGCGCTTATGAGAAAAAAACCGTATATGGCGGAGGACTGAAATGTTTTACGATGTTATAACCGTCGGCGCAGGTCCTGCCGGCGCGACGTTTGCCCGTCTTGCAGGGAAGCGCTTTCGCGTACTGCTGATAGACGGCTCGCCGCTGCGCTTTTGCGGCAGGGGCAAGCCCTGCGGCGGACTTCTTGCGCCTGACGCGCAAAAGGTACTCCGAAAGTCAGGACTTTCCGTGCCGGAGGACGTTCTTGCCGAGCCGCAGATAGATTTTGTAAAGACGACAGACTGCAAAAGCGGAATCATAAGAAACTACAAAAGAACCTACATAAACGTTTCGAGGGAAAAATTCGACCGCTGGCTTCTTTCGCTTTGCGACGGAACAGCGACTGTCGCCTGCGGAATATGCGTGAATATCGAAAGGCAGGATGACGGTTTTTCCGTTGAATACAGGGACGAAAGCGGAAAAATAATCACCGCAACGTGCAGATATCTTGTCGGTGCGGACGGCGCGGCGTCCGTCGTCAGACGATTTGTTTTCCCGGGCGCAAAGCCGAGAATGTATACGTCGATCCAGCAGTGGTTTCGCAGCGGAAGCGACGCTCCGCTTTATTCCTGCATTTTCGACGAAAGCATAACGGATTGCTGTTCGTGGTCGGTATCGAAGGGAGAATATACGGTTTTCGGAGGAGCGTATCCCATGGATGCGCCTATGAAAAGATTTGAAATGCAGAAAAAAGCGCTCCGACGCTTCGGATATATACTTGAAAATCCCGTAAGAACCGAGTGCTGTCTTGTGCTTCGTCCGCGCTCGGAAAAGGATTTTTTCCTCGGAGGGGACGGAGTGTTCCTGATAGGCGAAGCCGCAGGATTCGTAAGTCCCAGCTCGCTTGAAGGAATAAGCTACGCCATAAAGAGCGGCGAGGCTCTCGCGAATGCGCTCGCGTGTAAAGCTCCGCATAAGTCATACAGATCGCTTACAGCGAAAATAAGAGCAAGACTTATGCTGAAAACACTGAAATGCCCGTTTATGTATTATCCGCCGCTCAGACGCTTTGTTATGAAAAGCGGAATTATGAGCGCAAAAAAAGACAAAAACAACTGAAAAACCGCGCAGGCATTGCCGATGCCTGCGCGGTTTTTGTGTCATTCGGGAAAGTAAGCGCGTAAAATGTCGTAGCGGAGCTGTTACGGAGGCGAAGATGATTTTTTATAAATATCACGGTTGCGGAAACGATTTTGTGCTTATAGACGAAATAAAAAACGCAGATTACAGGTCGCTTGCGGTCAGAATGTGCGAGCGCAGAACGGGAATAGGCGCGGACGGACTGATAGTCTGTTCAAGATATCCGCCGTCGATGCGGATATTCAACAGCGACGGCACGGAGGCGAGTATGTGCGGAAACGGAATACGCTGTGCCGCAAGATATTTTGCCGACACCGGAATATCGGCGGAAAAGTTCGGCGTGCGTACCCTTGACGGCGTGAAAACGCTTGAACTTTGTCAGGGCGGAAAGATACTTGCGGATATGGGAGAAGCGCATTTTTCGACCGCGGGCGGATTTTGCAAGACGTATATGCTCGACGGAAGAAAGGTGCTTTTTTACGAGGTGTTCGTCGGGTGCGTGCACGCTGTTGTTTTCTGCGACGACATATATCGCGAGCTTTTGTTCGGGACGGCGGAAAAGCTGGGCTGCTGTGAGCTTTTTCCGCAGAAGATAAACGTGGATCTTGTGCGCGTTGACGGCAGGGGAGAGCTTACCGTGAGAACCTTTGAGCGCGGAGCCGGATACACGGCTGCGTGCGGAACGGGAGCGTGCGCGTCATACGCGGTGGCAAGAAAGCTCAGGCTTTGCGACGAAAAGATCACGGTGCATTTTGAGCTTGGCTCACTCTGCGTTTCGGGTGGAGAGCATATCAGACTTTGCGGAGGAGCGGAGCTTGTTTTCAGAGGAGAATGGGGTGAATAACTGAAATGAAAGGGACTTATACGGCGCTTGTCACGCCTTTTTCGCAGGACGGGATAAACACAGATAAGCTTAAAGAACTTATAGAATTTCAATATGAAAACGGTGCGGACGGGGTTGCTTTGCTCGGCACAACGGGCGAATCGCCCACGATAAGCGAAAAGGAATCGGAGCAGATCATTTCCGCAGGACTCGAAGCCTGCGAAGGAAAGCTTGACGTTGTGGTGGGGTGTTCGTCCTGCGACACGGCGGAGGCGGTGAAAAAATGCAGAAGAGCGGCTGCGCTCGGAGCGAAAAAGCTGCTTGTGCTTACTCCTTATTACAACAAAACGAACGGCGAGGGAATGCGCAGGCATTTTCTTACGATAGCCGAAGCTTCGGAGGTGCCGATAATAATTTACAACGTGCCGTCGCGGACGGGGTGCTGTGTAGATATCGAAACGCTTGAAGAGCTTTCGGAAAACGAAAATATCATCGGAATAAAAGAGGCGAGCGGCGATATTTCGTACGCTGTGCGCGCGGCTCGCCTGATAAGCGATGATTTCTTTATGATGAGCGGCTGCGACGATATTACCGTGCCGCTGATGTCCGTCGGCGCTTCGGGGGTGATATCGGTAGCGTCGAATATCGTGCCGCAAAAAATCAGCTCGATGACAAGGGCGTTTCTTTCCGGCGATACGAATAAAGCAAGGAAGATTCAGCTTGAAATTCTGCCGCTTGTGTCGGCGCTGTTCCGCGAGGTAAATCCAATTCCGGTAAAGACCGCGATGAACCTTATGGGGATGAACGTGGGCGGACTGCGCCTGCCGCTTTTTGAAATGTCAAAGCGCGGCGAAAAGACGCTTAAAGAAGCAATGCAAAGGGAAAAGCTGATATGACGGGCAGAGAAATATCCGAAAAAATAAAAAGCTCCGAAAGGAAAACTCCCGTAAAAGCGTATATATCGGCGTCGGAAAAGCCCGATATACCGAACTGCAAAGTTTTCGGAGATTCGGGATTTTTTGTGGCTTTCGGCGCGTGGGAGGATATGGAAAGATGTCTTTTGAGGCAAGCTGATAAAATCCGCGACATCGATGTAGAGGTGATGGCGAGGAAAACCGCGCTCGGCTCGGTCGGGCTTTTGTCGGTCGATGCGAGAGTCGAGCGCGGAGCGCACATAAGAGAGGGCGCTGTGATAGGAAAAAACGCCGTCATAATGCACGGCGCGGCGATAAATTCCGGCGCGGTGATAGGAAACGGCACAATGATAGATATGAACGCGGTCATAGGCTCGTGCGCGGTGATAGGGAAAAATTCTCACATCGGGGCGTGCGCGGTTATCGCGGGAGTGCTCGAGCCTTTGTCGGCTGTTCCGACGAGAATAGGCGACGGGGTGCTTGTCGGAGCGGGAGCCGTCGTGCTTGAAGGAATTTCCGTCGACGATGACGCCGTTATCGGAGCGGGGGCGGTCGTCACGCACGATATTCCGAGCGGCGCGGTTGCGATCGGCGTTCCGGCGAGAATCGTAAAAAATCGCGGCGATATCGGTAAAAAAGCCGATATAAACGGTGATCTGCGATGAGCGCGTCCGAGCATTACAGGGCGCTTCACCGAATAGCCGAGGAGGGCTTTTGCGAGCTTGAAACAAAAAAATACATACTCGGCGTACTTGAAAGGCTCGGCTGCTCAATATATGAAGTCGGCAAAACGGGCGTGCTTGCGTATTTTGATTTCGGAAAAAGCACGACATCCGCCTTCCGCGCGGAAACGGACGCGCTTCCGATAACCGAAAAAACGGGACTTCCGTTTGCTTCGGAAAACATCGGATATATGCACGCCTGCGGTCACGACGGGCATATGGCGATGCTTTTGTCGCTTGCCGAAAGACTTCCGGAAGAACGCGATGTGCCGTGCAACGTGCTGTTGATATTTCAGCCGGCGGAGGAAAAGCGCGGAGGGGCGGAGCTTATCGTGTCGTCGCCGGATTTTCTTCGCATCGCGCCGGACAGGATTTTTGCGATTCATCTGCGACCGCGTCTTGAAAAAGGACTGTTCTTTTCCGGAAGCGGAGCGATATACGCAGGCTCGGCAGAGGTCAGAGCCGTATTCTGCGGCGATCGGGCGCATATAACGGAAAGCATAAAAACCGACGCTCTGGAAAACGCGGCGCGCTTTTATATCGGCACAAAGCGCCTGATGCAAAGGGAATGGCTTTTTGCCGGCTTCGGAAGGCTCTGCGCCGGAACGGCAGGCAACGTAACGCCTTCTTTTGCGGAGCTTTACGGAACGATGAGATATTTTTCCGAGCGGGAAAAAAGGTCGGAGACGGAAATTCTTCTCCGCACGGCAGATAAATACGGCGGGGAGGTGCGTTTTTCCGAATATGCTCCGCCGGCGCGCAACAGCGGAAAGCTCTTTGAGCTTTCCGGCTGCGGCAGACTTTCCGAGCCGGCTTTGTGCGCGGACGATTTTTCAGTGTACGGACGGGTGTGCCGTCATTTGCTTTATATGTATCTCGGAACGGGCGACACGCCGCCGCTCCATTCGGACAGATTTGCCTTCGACGAGGGTATTCTTCCGATCGGAGAAGAAAAGCTTTTTGCAATCGCGCAAAGCGAAAAAATCAGCAGAGTTATATAGGTGATTGCAAATACAAGCCGATAAAATGCGAAAAATCCGCAATTGCAGGAGAGATATTCAATATTTTTGGCACTCAAATATATAGAGTGCTAATCTTTTTACAATTCGTTAACAAAATGTGCTATAATTTTTTCTCCGTGTGTGATACTATGATTACGCTGAAAGAAAAACAGCGACAAAAAAGAAATCAGACAGCAAAAGGAGGAATTATTATGCTTGAACTGATACCTTTTATTTCTAATAACAGAGTTTCAAATTATGATCCTTTCAAAGATATGGAAAACTTTGAAAAGCACTTTTTCGGCACGGACAGAATATCCTCTTTTAAGACGGATATAAAAGATAACGGCGGCGAATATCTGCTTGAAGCCGATCTTCCCGGATTCAAAAAGGAAGATATAAACGTAAATCTTGAAAACAATTATCTTACGATAAGCGCGGAAAGAAAAGCAGAAAACGAAGAAAAGGACAAGAAGGGCAGATACATCCGCTGCGAAAGAAGCTACGGTTCGTTTACGAGAAGCTTTGACGTTTCCGACGTCGATACCGATAAGATAACCGCTTCTTACGAGGACGGCGTTCTCAAACTCACTATGCCGAAGAAGGAAAAGACCTTGCCCACAGCCAAAAAGCTTGAAATAAAATAAACAAAAAACACACAAAAAAACGCACCCGCGCGGGTGCGTTTTTTTGTGTATTGACAAGCCAAAAGATGTGTGATATATTGATTTCAGTAAGTATGAAAGGACAAGAAGAATATGTCACAATCGGTAGACGAAATCAAGAAGAAAAAAGCCTTTATATGCGATATGGACGGCGTGATATATCACGGGAACAGACTTCTCCCGGATGTTCACGAATTTGTGGATTGGCTTTACAAAAACGACAAGAAATTTTTATTCCTTACGAACAGCAGCGAACGCTCTCCCAGAGAGCTTTCACAGAAGCTTAAAAGAATGGGACTTGACGTAAGCGAGGATCACTTTTACACAAGCGCGCTTGCGACGGCATCCTTTCTTTCGACGCAGAAGCCCGGCTGCAGTGTTTACGCAATAGGCGAGCCGGGGCTGATGAACGCTCTTTACGACGCGGGACTGAGCATGAACGATTATAATCCCGACTATGTTGTTTTCGGCGAAACGAGAGCGCTCAACTACGAAAAGATAGAGCATGCAGTGCAGCTTGTGCTTGACGGCGCAAAGCTTATTGGCACAAATTCGGATATGACGGCTCCCGGCGAAAACGGTATAATCCCTGCGTGCCGCGCACTCATTTCTCCCATTGAAATGGCTACGGGCAGGAACGCATATTTTATAGGTAAGCCGAATCCGCTTATTATGCGTCATGCGCTGAAAAAGCTCGGCACTCACAGAGAAGAAACGATAATCATCGGCGACAGAATGGACACGGATATAATCTCCGGCATAGAAAGCGAATTCGATACGGTGCTTGTTATGAGCGGCGTTACCTCGATAAGCGACATAGGTAAGTTCCCGTACCGTCCGACCTACGTTATGAAGGGCGTCGGAGAAATAGCCGAGCTGGGATGAAAAAATTATCGGCGGCGATTATGGTCGCGGCGGCTTTGCTCGGGCTTTGCTCGTGCGGAAGCTCCGAAAAGAGATATACCGCATCGACCTTTGAATATTTTGATACGGTGACGGAAATCGTGGGGTATGCTTCTTCGGAGGAAGAATTTGAAAGCACGAAAAATTATATATTTTCGGAGCTTGAAAAATATCATAAGCTCTATGATATTTACAATTCGTATGACGGAATTGCGAATATAAACACCGTAAATTCCTCACATGAGCTGACAGAGGTTGACGGAGAGCTTATCGACCTTATCGAATTCGGGAAAAGCATATATCCCGCCACCTGCGGAAAAATGAATATCGCAATGGGGGCGGTGCTTTCTCTGTGGCACGATTGCCGCGAGGAGAAAACGCGTCTGCCCGAAAAAGCGGAGCTTGTATCGGCTTCGAAGCATTGCAATATCGACAATGTAATGACAGACAAGGAAAACGGAACGCTTTTTCTTGCGGACGAAAAAATGAGTCTTGACGTCGGCGCGATAGCCAAGGGCTATGCCGCGGAAAGAATTTCCGAAGCCCTTCGCGAAAAAGGAATATCGGGATATCTTATCAGCATCGGCGGAAACGTCTGCACCGTAGGAGCAAAGCCAAACGGAGAGAAGTGGACTGTCGGAATCGAAAATCCCGACGGCGGATTTTTTGAAAAGGTATGCGTTTCGGATATGTCCGTTGTCACAAGCGGCTCGTATCAGCGATATTTTGAGCTTGACGGAGTGAGATATCATCACATAATAGATCCCGACACGCTTATGCCGGAAAACGATTATGTTTCGGTTACGGTAATCGCCGAGGATTCGGCGCTTGCCGACGCGCTTTCAACCGCGCTGTTCAATATGGATATCGAACAGGGGAAAGAGGTTCTTTTGTCGCTTGAAAACGCGTATGCGATGTGGATAACGGCGGACGGCGAAAAGCTTTTCTCCGACGGGTTTGAAAAATTTATAATGAAAAACGGACTTTGAAAAAGGTCCGTTTTTGTTATGGAGGGGTGGAAAAATCCCCGCGATTTATTTTTGCAATGATGCGCTTTGATGTTGACTTTTCGCTTCTGATATGATATATTTACCTAAACACCAAATGAAAAACGAGGTATATGAAAATGCTTGCAAGCAGAGCACCTATGGGGTGGAACTCATGGAACACATTCACAAAGGACATAAACGAACAGCTTATAAAGGAAATGGCTGACGCTATGGTTGACGGCGGCTATCTCGCCGCAGGATACGAATATCTTGTAATTGACGACTGCTGGAGCGAAAAAGAGCGCGACCAAAGCGGTATGCTCGTCGCTGACAGAGAAAAATTCCCGAACGGAATGAAGGTCGTTGCTGACTATGTTCATTCAAAGGGACTCAAATTCGGTATGTACTCCTGCTGCGGAGTAAAGACCTGCGCCGGATATCCCGGAAGCTTCGGTCACGAATTTGACGACGCAAATTATTTTGCCGGCGTCGGGATAGATCTTCTCAAATACGACAACTGCTATCATCCCGGACTTCCGAGCTATCAATCATATAACAGGATGGCTCTTGCGCTCAGAGCAACCGGCAGAGAAATACTTTTCTCCGCGTGCAACTGGGGAAATCAGAACGTTCACGAATGGGCGCGTTCCGTCGGTGCGCATATGTACAGAACAACGGGCGACATAACGGATACCTTTGAATCCATAAAGGATATAGTAACAAAGGAAAAGAGCAAATTTTGCTATTCGGGTCCCGGCTGCTTCAATGATATAGATATGCTTGTGACGGGACTTTACGGCAAGGGCAATATCGGCTTCGGACAGGGCTGTACCGCGGCAAATTACCGTTATCATTTTGCTATGTGGTGTATGCTTTCCGCTCCGCTCATGCTCGGCTGCGACATAAGAAACATAGATGAGGACACGAAAAAGCTCATAACCAATCCCACGCTTATAGCTATCTGTCGCGATGAGGACGCCCGTCCTCCGATAATCGTCGGCGACAACAGAGGTCAGAAGGAAAACTTCTCAATGTTCAAGCACCTTTCCGACGGAACATACGCGATAGGCTTTTTCAACGCTTACGATACGGATAAGCACTCAATGCTTCCGTATGCGGAAATCGGTCTTGATCCGCTTTGCGGCTACGGCTTCGATATAACCGACGCGTTTACCGGAGAGCATCTCGGCGTATTCAAGGATTGTATCGATCTGCACGTTGAAGCCGGCGGCTGCAGAGTCGTGACCGCGAAAATCGTCAAAGTAAAATGAGCAGCTGCAAGGGGTGCGGCGAAAAGCTCACCTGCGATGAAACGGCGCTTTACCGCAGACTTATTTATCGCGAAACGCCGGACGACGAATGTCTTTGCATAAAATGTCTTGCGAAAAAGCTCAAGGTAGAAGAAAAACAGCTGTACGAAAAGATACGTTTTTTCAAAGAAATAGGTTGTACGCTGTTCTGAAATCCGACAAAATATACGTGCGTTTGGCAAATTCGCCAAACGCACGTTTTCTGTTTAGTGCAAATTGACGTTTCGGAGCAAAAAAGCAAAAAAATATGTGAAAAGTGTTAATAATTTATTGATTTTTAACAAAAGGTGTGTTAGAATGTACTCAAGGTTAGTGATTAACCAAATACAAAATAATTACGGAGGCTTCATCTAAATGAAAAAGCTTATTTCTATCATTTTGGCGCTGGCAATGACTCTCTGCTGCTTTGCTTTGGTCGGTTGCGGAAAAACCGAGAACAAGACGGACAGCAAGGTAGCTATGATTACCGACTACGGCGACATCACCGACGAGTCCTTTAACCAGACAACGTGGGAAGCTTGCAAGTCTTTCTGCGAAGAAAACAACATTCCCGTTCAGTATTTCAAACCTGCCGGCAACACAACAACAGACCGTGTCGCCATGATTGAGTCTGCCATAGACCAGGGCTACAACGTTATCGTTATGCCGGGCTATGCTTTTGCAGGCGCTATCGTTGAAGCGGCTCCCAAGTATAAAGACGTTAAATTCTTTGCTCTTGACGTTGCAAAGGGCGACCTTCTTGAAGCGGGCGTAGGCGCAAAGGGCGAAAAGTACGATTACAACCCCGACAACTGGAAGCTTGAAGATTACGTTGATATGTCCAACGTATACTGCGCTATCTATCAGGAAGAGCTTTCCGGTTATATGGCAGGCTACGCCGCAGTTAAGCTCGGCTATACAAAGCTCGGCTTCCTCGGCGGTATGGCAGTTCCCGCAGTTATCCGTTTCGGTTACGGATTTGTTCAGGGTGTTGACGCAGCTGCAAAAGAGCTCAACATAACAGTTGACCTCAACTATGTTTACGGCGGACAGTTCTACGGCGACGCCGACATCACGGCTAAGATGGATACATGGTATCAGGGCGGCACACAGATCGTATTCGCTTGCGGCGGCGGTATCTACACATCCGCAGCGGAAGCGGCAAACAAAGTAGGCGGCAAGGTTATCGGCGTTGATACCGACCAGAAGCCCGTTATCGATAAGAAATACGGCGACGGTATAACGGTTACCTCCGCTATGAAGGGTCTTGCCCCCACAACAAAGGACACTCTTAAGGATATCGTTATCAACGGTAACTGGAGCAACTACGCAGGCAAGATTTCCACGCTCGGACTTGTAAGCGGCAGCGATCCCACACTCAACTACGTTCAGATTCCGATGGAATCCACACAGTGGGCAGAGGGCAAGTTCACACAGGCCGATTACAAGGCTCTCGTTAAGAATATGTTCGACGGCAAGATTACAGTTTCAAACGCTGTCGGCGATATGCCCGCAACAACAAACGTAACCATAAGCAACCAGGGCAACATAAAGGGCTGATTTTTGAATATACTGAAAAGCATAAAGAAAATTTGACTGCCTTTATGTGCGCAGGTACATGAGAAAAGACACGGGGGTGTCAAATGGACGCCCCCGTTTTGTTTATTTATTTGAAGCCATAAAATTACATTACGGATAAAAAATCTATTCGGAAGGAGCTGACAGAATGGAACAGCCCTACGCAATTGAAATGCTTAACATAACAAAGCGTTTTCCGGGCATAGTTGCCAATGACAATATTACTCTTCGTCTGAAAAAAGGCGAAATACACGCCCTGCTCGGCGAGAACGGGGCGGGGAAATCAACGCTGATGAGCGTGCTTTTCGGGCTTTATCAGCCCGAGGAGGGAGAAATTCACAAGGACGGCGTAAAGGTTGAGATAAACAACCCCAATGATGCAAACGCGCTCGGAATAGGAATGGTTCATCAGCATTTCAAGCTTGTTGAATGTTTTACCGTGCTTGATAATATTATTCTCGGCGTTGAGCCGAACAAATTCGGTTTTCTTGACAAGAAAGAAGCAAGAAGAAAGGTTATAGAACTTTCTTCCCGTTACGGGCTTGCCGTTGATCCCGACGCGGTGATAGAAGATATAACGGTAGGTATGCAGCAGAGAACGGAAATTCTTAAAATGCTGTACCGTGAAAATGAAATACTTATTTTCGACGAGCCGACGGCAGTGCTTACTCCACAGGAGATAGAAGAGCTTATGCAGATAATGAAAGGCTTGGCGAAGGAAGGCAAGTCCATACTTTTCATTTCTCACAAGCTGAACGAGATAATGGAGGTTGCTGACAGATGCACTGTTCTCAGAAAGGGCAAGTGTATAGGCACGGTAAATATCAAAGACACGACAAAGGAAGAGCTTTCTAAAATGATGGTCGGTCGTGACGTTGAATTTACCGTACATAAAAAAGACATGAAAAAGGGCGAGGTTATTCTTGACGTTGAAAATCTGACGGTCGCAAGCAAAGTGCACAAAAAAGACGCCGTAAAGAACGTTTCCTTCGAGGTCCGCGGCGGAGAAATTGTCTGCATAGCGGGAATCGACGGAAACGGTCAGACTGAGCTTGTATACGGAATAACGGGACTTGAACCGCTCAAAAGCGGAAAGGTTACTCTTTGCGGAGAGGATATAACCCGTGCGTCGATAAGAAAACGCAATACGGGCGGTATGAGCCACGTTCCCGAAGACAGACACAAGCACGGACTTGTGCTTGATTATTCGCTTGAAAACAATATAGTGCTTCAGCGCTATTTCGAGCCCGAGTTTACGGATAAATTCGGCTTTCTGAGAAAAGACAATATCCGCAGCTATGCGGAAAATCTTATAGAGCAGTTTGACATAAGATCGGGACAGGGCGCGGCGACCACCGCAAGAAGTATGTCGGGCGGAAATCAGCAAAAGGCGATAGTTGCAAGAGAGTTTGACAGAAATCCGGAGCTTCTCGTTGCGGTTCAGCCCACGCGCGGTCTTGACGTCGGCGCTATTGAGTTTATTCACAAAAAGCTTGTCGAGCAGAGAGATGCGGGACGTGCGGTTCTTCTGGTATCGCTTGAGCTTGATGAGGTTATGAGCGTTCCGGACAGAATACTTGTTATGTATGAGGGTGAGATTGTCGTAGAGCTTGATCCCAAGACTACCACGGCAGAGGAGCTCGGTCTTTACATGGCGGGCGCAAGGAGAGGAGATGTAAAGCATGAATAAGAAGAAATCTTTTCTTAAAAACGAAGCGGTTCAGTCTGTGATTGCTTCTCTTATCTGCATCGTTCTCGGACTTCTGATAGGCTTTATCGTGCTTTTGTGCATAAATCCGAAGGGCGCCGTAAAGGGAATTCTGGATCTTGTAAAGAACTTCTTCACTTACAGCAGCACGGCTCTGAGGCTCAAATATTTCGGAAGCACGCTTGTAAAAACTGCTCCGCTTATTCTTTGCTCGCTTTCGATACTGTTCTGCTACAAGGTGGGACTTTTCAACATCGGCGCGGCGGGACAGTACACAATAGGCGCCGGCGTTGCGCTTTACGCCGCTCTGGGACTGAATATGCCGTGGTGGGTGTGCATACTGCTTGCCGCTCTCGGCGGCGCGCTTGTCGGAACGATAAGCGGCGCGCTCAAAGCGTACTGCAACGTAAACGAGGTAATCAGCGGAATAATGCTGAACTGGATATCGCTTTACTGCGTAAATATGTTGCTTACTCTTGTAAAAGAGGAAACAAGTCCTTATACAAAGCAGGTGGCATATACAAACAAAAGCGCCCTGATTCCCTCGCTCGGACTCGGAAAGCTGTTCAGTGATAATCAGTATGTCACGATAGCCATTCCGCTTGCGGTGATAATCGCGGTGGTCATATGGGTGATTCTCGAAAAAACAAGGTTCGGATATGAGCTGAAGGCTACGGGCTTTAACAAAAACGCCGCAAAATATTGCGGTATGGCGGAAAAACGCAATATGATAATTACTCTCGCAATAGGCGGCGCGCTTGCCGGAATAGGCGCGTCGATGTTCTATCTTACAGGCGTTGAGCAGTGGGAGTGCAGTCAGTCCTCCGTTCCGGGAATGGGCTTCAACGGCATAGCCGCGGCGTTCCTCGGCGGACTCAGCCCGATAGGCTCGATATTCTCGTCGTATTTTATTCAGCATATAACGGCGGGCGGCGCATATGTGGATAAAACGCTTTACAGCTCGCAGATATCGGATCTTGTGTCGGCGATAATCATTTATCTTTGCGGATTTGTGTTCTTTATGAAGTATGTTATGAGAAGCATAATAGCAAAGAAAGAGAACGCGGCTGAAAAAGCTGCGGAAAAAGCCGAAAAAGCAGACTCTGCGGAGAATACCACGGAAGGAGGCGAGAAGAAGTGACATTACTTTTGCAATATACGCTTCTTTATGCGTCTGTGCTGACGCTTGTCGCGCTCGGAGGGTGCTTTTCCGAACATTCGGGCGTTATCAACCTCGGACTTGAAGGTATAATGGTAATCGGCGGAATGGGTGGCGCGCTTGTCATGAGATACATATCAAACCATTGCCCCGATATGTCGCCGGTATTTATAATACTTCTGGCGATACTTGCGGCGGTCGTGTTCGGCATGATTTATTCGATACTTCTTGCGGTAGCGTGCGTTACGTTCAACGCCGATCAGACGATAATCGGTACGGCGATGAATATGCTTGCGACAGCCGCGGCGACGGTTATAATCAAAGCCATAAACACAGCGAAAAACCCCAACAACGTTTCGTCCATAGTTGAATATATAAAGCCCAAGCAGGCATTTATAATAAAAATAGGCGACCGTTTCGAGCTGAGCTGGCTGACAATAGTTACAATAATACTTCTGGCGGCGGCTTATATCACGCTTTACAAAACCAAATTCGGACTTCGCCTTATGGCGTGCGGAGAATTTCCGCAGGCGGCGGCGAGCGTAGGTATTGACGTTTATCTTATGCGGTATGCGGGCGTGCTTATATCCGGCGCGCTCGGCGGAATAGGTGGTCTTGCTTACATAACAGCCGGCGTAAGCGAATGGAAATTTGAATACGGTGTTGCGGGCTTCGGATTCCTTGCTCTTGCCGTTATGATATTCGGTCAGTGGAAGCCGACGAAAATCGCGCTTGCGGCGGTGCTTTTCGGAGTTTTCAGAGCGCTTTCAAACGTTTACTCGGGTATAGATCTGCTTGCGCGGCTCAATATTCCGAGCCAGATATACAATATGATGCCTTACATAATTTCAATAGCGGTGCTTGCGTTCACGTCCAAAAAGTCACGCGCGCCGAAGGCGGAAGGCATACCTTACGATAAGGGACAGAGATAAAAAACATCATTTAAGGAGAGTAGAAAATGGGATATTTGCCTTTGATAATTACTGCGGTTATACTCATGCTTATCGAAGGACTTCTTTCGATAAAGAGAAATTTCATTCAGTGTCTTATCCGCGCGGGAGCGCATCTTATAGCCACGATTGTTGCGTTTTTCATAGCAAAGCCCGTTACAACCGGACTGTTTTCGGCTTTGCAAAAGGCGCTTGAAGCACAGCTCGCCGGAAGCACCGACGCCGCTGCTGCGGAGCAGTATTCGGGACTTTTCGGGAACATCTCGCCCGTGGCTTCGGCTTTTGTCGCGCCGTTTGTGTTTATAACGCTCTGGATAATCACGGGCATAATAATGTTCGTTGTGTATAAGCTTGTATCACGCGCGGTTGCGCCGACCGATCCCGATAAAAAGCGCACGAGGCTTGACAGAATTCTTGCGGCGGTTGTCAGCGTAGTGGTCGGGCTTGTACTTGCGTTCATCATTCTTATGCCGATATCGGGAACGATGGAGGTTATAAAGGACACAGAGCGCGTTCTTGACGAAAGCGGAATGCTTGAAAGAGTTGAAGAGGAGCTTGAATCCGACAGCGGAGTATTCGAGCTTCCGTCAGTGGATATGGCTTCGATGGAAAAAGCGACGGCGTTTTCAAAGGCTACATATGCTGTCACATCTCCTATGTACAGCTATCTTACGTCGTACAGGATAGACGGCAAAAAAACGACGCTGAAAAAGGATCTTCCGATATCGGCTTCAGTGTGCGCCGATATTTATTCCGTTATTTCGGAGGTCGGCTTGTCCGACTCATCGGACAGTGTGTCGCTTGATTCGATAGATACCGACACGCTGAAAAAAGCGGTGAAAGACCTTGACAATACGGTAGTGGGAAGATCGACCGCGGCATTTGTGCTGAGAGAGCTTGCCATAGCAATAGATGAGGAGGGAAGCTTTTTCGGAGAAAGCCTTTCGGAGCTGACAAGCGGCGAAGGCACGCAGGCAAAGCTTGCGGATATAATCGTTGCAAAATTCAAAACTACAACAGCCGATACGGTTTCCGATGATATTTACAGCTTTGTATCGGCGATCGAGGTCGCCCGCAAGATGACAAAGATAACCTCGCTTCCGGATTCAAAATCTCCCGATTTTGAAGAAAAAACAAAAGAAACGGTGAGAGAAATCTTCAATGAAATCACCCCCGAAAGTGCGGATATTCTCGCGTCTGTGGTCGGCGCGCTGACCGACGAGATTGCGCCCGACAACGATTCGGCAAAGGCTGCAATGTCGCTTACCGCCGATATAATAACCGGAATAGGCAAGGCGAAAGCCGATCCCGACGCATCCGAGGAGGAAACCGAAAACACGATAGACGCCATGACCAAAATAATGGTTACGGTGTACGGTGAATCGGAGATGGACGCCGATTCCGCGGTTGAGATAATTCAATCCTGCGCGAAGTCGGAAACGATAATGTCTGCCGTTGAAAAAACGGCAAGCGAGGGCAATTCCGATATTTTCGGACTTTCGTCATATATCGAGGAAAACGAGGAGGAAGCGCAGAAGATACTTTCCTCGCTGGAAAGCGAATTTTCGGGCTACGACGTCGAGAGCATAAAAAAGCTTTTCGGATTCAATTGACAATAAAAAATATCCGCCGCGGGCGGATATTTTTTTGTCCGAAAACAAAAACGCAAAAACCACTTGAAAAAAACTGCGGAATGTATTAAAATATCAGGTGCTGCGTTTTGCGGAAAAGCTTTTATTTGCGAGGTAATTCAAAAATGAAAAATATAAAGGGAAGTCTGATACTGCTTTTAACGGCGTTTATATGGGGAACGGCATTTGTTGCGCAGACCTCGGCGTCCGGCGTTGTCAGACCGTTTACCTTCAATGCGTTGAGATCGATTATAGGCTCGGCATTTCTGCTTGTTGTGCTGGGAATAAGAAGTCTTATACGCAGAAAAAAGACGCCGGAATCAAAGCCTGTTTATTCAAAAAGGCAGACTGTTGTCGGAGGAATTATCTGCGGCGTGCTGCTTTGCGCCGCTACGAATTTTCAGCAGTTCGGAATTACCGAATATCCCGAAAACGTAGCCGCTTCGGGCAGAGCCGGATTTCTTACGTCTACATATGTTGTAATGGTTGCCGTTGTTTCGGTGTTTTTCGGAAAAAAATCTCATCCGATAGTATGGGCGTCGGTTGCCGGCTGTATCGGCGGAATGTATCTGCTTTGTCTTTCAAACGGATTTTCCGGAATATATCTTTCGGATGTTCTTATTTTCATCTGCGCGATATGCTACACGGCGCACATTATAGCGATAGCGCGCTATCCCATGACGGACGGAATACTGCTTTCGCTCGTTCAGTTTATAACGTGCGGAGTGCTGTCTGCCGTGCTTGCGTTTATTTTTGAACGCGGCTTTGATGTTTCGTCTCTTCTTTCGATAAAGCTTGAATTGCTTTATGCGGGCGTTATGTCAAGCGGAATAGCATACACACTTCAGATACTCGGTCAGAAATATGCCGAGCCTGCGGTGGCGTCGATAGTGCTGAGTCTCGAATCCGTTTTTTCGGCGCTTGCCGGATGGGTTATCCTTTCGGAAAAGCTCAGCCCGAAAGAGCTTGCCGGATGTGCGCTCGTGTTCGCTTCCGTAATTCTGGCGCAGACGCCGGAGATCATAAAAAGCAAAAAAGCGAAAGCCTGACGGCTTCGCTTTTATACGGTAAGCTTTTCTTTGAGATATTTCATTATAAGCTCTCTTTCGCAGAAGGGGAGCTTTTTTCCGTTTATAAGCTGATAATTTTCGTGTCCCTTTCCGGCGAGAAGAACCACGTCGCCCGGGCGTGAATTTTCAACCGCATATTTTATGGCTTGCTCTCTGTCGGCAAAGCGGACATACGGAGCGGTAAGACTTTCTGCGATTTCGTCTATTATGGCGTCGGGATCTTCGGTGTCGGGATTGTCGCTTGTGATAATACAGAAATCCGCCGAGGAAGCGGCTTTTCCGAGATCACGGCGGCGCAGTCTGGTGCGACAGCCCACTGAGCCGAACAGACATATGAGCCGCGAAGGATTGCATTCTCTGAGCGCGGCTATCGCTTTTTCCATGCTTTCTCCGTTGTGGGCATAATCTATGATAAACATCGCGCCGCCTTCGGCAGACACGGCTTCAAATCTTCCCGGCACGGTTACCGTCGGGAGCGCCTCGGCGCATTCGCGGAGTGAAATTCCGAGCAGGGAGCATACGGCGATTGCGGCAAGCGAATTATAGACGGAGCAATCTCCCGGCATGGGAACGCAGAACGGAACGGAAACGCCGTTTTTCGCTACGGCAAAGCTTTTTCCGAGAGCGTTTTCAAGCGACGAAAGCTCGGTGCCGTGAAAATCGCTTTCGGCGTAAACGGAATACGAAAGTACGTTTTTCTTGTGCGCCGCGCGGAAAAATTCTCCGAAAAACGCGTCGTCCGCGTTGAGAACGGCGTTTTCCGTGCGCATAAACAGCGCTTTTTTGCAGTTTTTATAGCTTTCAAAATCGGGATGCTCGCCCGGACCTATATGGTCGGGTGAGAGGTTTGTCATAACGGCGGCAAAAAAGCGTATGCCGCGCACTCTGTCAAGAAGCATTGCCTGAGAGGAAACCTCAATAACCGCGCACCTGCAGCCTGCAAGCACCATTTCGTGAAGCGCGCGGAAAAGCTCATAGCTTTCGGGCGTTGTGTTTTCGGTCGGATACGTCACATCGCCTATTGAAATTCCGCAGGTGCCGATTATTCCCGTGCTTATTTCCGAGGATTCGAGAATATGGCGTATCATATGCGCGACGGTGGACTTGCCCTTTGTCCCCGTTATGCCGATTATTTTAAGCGATCTTTCGGGGTGATCGAAAAATTCGGCGGAGATATCGGCAAGAGCCGCGCGCGAATCCGGCACGACAACGATACTTGCGTCGTCAGGCAGGGAAAGCTCTCTTTCGCAGACAAAAGCTCTCGCGCCCTTGTCATATGCGTTTTTCGCGTAATTGTGGCCGTCCGTTCTTGCGCCCTTTATGCACACGAAAAGCGAGCCTATATCGGCGTTTTCTGAATTATAGCACACAGAGCTTATTTCTGCGTCCGCGACGCCGGAAATCCTGTGCGGAGTATTTTTCAAAAGCGAAACAAGACTTTTCATTTGCACGTCCTTTTATGTATTTATGTATTGTATATGTCGTCAAAGCCGCAGGAAACCGCTCCGCAAAGGGCTATTGCGTTTTTTGCCAGCACGAAAAGCGAATCCGCGGTTATGCTTTTTTGCGTCATTTCTTCCTTCGGGAGAAGCGAAAGCTCAGTACAGCCCAGCACAAGATGATCGCAACCTTTATCGCACAGACGGTCGGCTATTTCGTTGAAACGCCTGATGTCCGGCTTTTCGGAAGCCTTTATGTTTTTATATATTATATCCATAAGCGCCCTTTGATCGCTTTCGCACGGCACGGCGTATCCGATGCCGAGCCGCTCGAACTCACGCCTGTATGAACCCGAAAGCACCGTTCCGTCCGTTGCCAGAACGCCGACCTTTTTTGCGTTTTTCGCTTTCATATGCTCGGCTGTTTCCCTTACTATGTTAAGCACGGGAACGGGAGAAAAGCCGTCAAGCTCATCGAAAAAGAAGTGCGCCGTGTTGCACGGAACGGCTATTATCTCCGCTCCGGCAAGGGCGAGCTTTTTTACGTCCTCTTTCATTTTCGGAAGAGGAGAATCCGTGCTTTTCCCCGTTATATAATCGGTTCTGTCGGGAGTTGAAGCTCCGCTTATGACTATAACGTCGAGGTGATCCTGATCGCGACATGCTTTTGTGTGCGAGGTTATAAGCTGATAAAAATACATTCCGGCAAGCGGACCGAGTCCGCCGAGAATACCGAGAACCTTCTTTTGTGCCGACATTTTATATATCTCCGTTTTTTCTGTATTTTTCATAGTAGCGGATATTGTGAACGGCGACGTAAAACAGCCTTTTCGGGTTTTTAAGGTCGCGCCCATACCAAAGGGTAGAGCGTGATTTTCCTTCTCTGACAAGGGCTTTCAGCTTTTGCGCCGTTTCTTTTCCCACATATTTATATATGATAGGCTTCGGCACGGTATGCCAGAAAATTTCGCTTGTGCATATTTCGCGTGCCGCGGAAAGTCTGCCGTGGCGGTCGCATATAACGGTTTCGGCTATATTCTGTCCAGCGGCGGTAACGTAATAATTGCTTCTGCCCTGACGCAGATTTATTTCAAAAACCTTGAATTTTCCGTCGCGGCTGTCAAGCTTTATATCAAAGTTTGAAAAGCCGATATAGCCGATTTCGTCAAGAAAATTCATCAGTACATCTGTGATTTCGGGGTGATTTTCGGTTATCACGGCTGTATGATTTCCGAGTCCTTTCGGGGTGTGTTCTTCGAGCAGAACGTGACCGAGGCACGCTTTTTTCACCTTGCCGTCCACGCCGGAATAGCAGGTAAGAACATACATCTGCGAATCGCTTCCCGGGATCATATCCTGAAGAATGACGGATTCCGTGTAGCCTGCGCCGAAAATTTTTGAAATTATGTCCGCCGCCTGCTTTTCGTCCTTCGCGGAATAAACCTTTTTCATTTTGTCAAAGGGATGCTTCCAATATGACGAGGAATGCGAAGGCTTTATGATTATCGGGTAACAAAAGCCGATTGTACTTTCCGAAAGGTCGGGCGCGGAGTCGTCCGGCCGGACGATATACGTTTTCGGATAAGGAATTTTATACTGCTCGCACATTGAATAGAAGAACTCTTTTGTTTCAAGCTTTTCGGCAATCTCGCGGTTCACGCACGGACAGAAATAATATTCCGAAAGCACGTCGCGGTTTCGTATTATCATCTCTGCATATTCGTCCGTACAGCCGAAAAGGTAAAGCTCCTCGCCTGCGTGCTTTTCGGCAAACGAAATAAGCAGGGCAACGGTTGTCGCGTCGTCCGAAAGTCCTTTTTCGACGGTGAATTTTACTATATCGCTGTGATTTGTCGCGCCGAGCGGATACTTTCCGAAGGCGTAGGAAACAGCGCCGCAATATTCCGAAAAGGCGCGCGCAACGCTGTATGAATTAAGGTCGGCTCCCAAAAGCACGGGAGTTATTTTTGCAGATTCCAAAACGAAAACCTCTTATAAATCTTGATAGAGATAGTATATCACAAAATGCGGAAAAATAAATAGCAAAATAAGAAAAACGGAGTGATTTTTTCACTCCGTTTTTATTTTCAGCGCTCTTGTCGCATTGAGCACGGCTATTACCATCACGCCGACGTCGGCGAATATCGCAAGCCACATTCCCGCTTTTCCGAGCGCACCGAGGACAAGACATACAAGCTTTACAGCCAAAGCAAACACAATGTTTTCTTTTACTATTTTAAGCGTTTTTCTTGATATTTTCATTGCAAGAGCTATTTTTGAAGGCTTGTCGTCCATAAGCACGACGTCTGCCGCCTCGATTGCCGCGTCGCTTCCGAGCGCGCCCATTGCTATTCCTATATCCGCGCGTGAAAGCACGGGAGCGTCGTTTATTCCGTCGCCGACGAAAGCAAGCACCTCGCCTTTCTGCTTTTCCGAAAGAAGCTTTTCGACCTCGCCGACCTTATCGGCGGGGAGAAGCTCGCTTTTTACCGTGTCTATGCCAAGACTTTCCGCAACCTTTTCGGCTGCCGCCTTTGAGTCGCCGGTAAGCATTACGGTCTTTATTCCGCTTTTCCTGAGCGAAGCCATTGCGGCTGCGGAATCGGGCTTTACAACGTCTGATATAGTTATGCAGCCTATATATTTTCCGTCCTTTGCGATGTAAACTGCCGTGCCGTCGTTATGCTCGGAGGATATATCTGCTCCGCACAGAGTCATAAGCTTTTTGTTTCCGACGCAGACCGTACTTTTGTCGATTACGGCGCTTACGCCGTGACCTGCGATCTCTTTTATATCGGAGGCTTCACCCTGCGAAATCGTTTTGCCGTAAGCGTTTCTGATGCTTGTGCTTATCGGATGGCTCGACGCGCTTTCCGCAAGCGCGGCAAGACGGAGAAGTTCGTTTTTATCCGTTTCGTTTTCGGGATAAATTCCCGTGACCTCAAACACGCCCTTTGTAAGAGTGCCGGTTTTATCGAAAACGGCGTACTTCGTTTTGGAAAGGCTTTCAAGATAGTTTGAGCCTTTTACAAGTATTCCGTTTTTCGACGCGCAGCCTATTCCGCCGAAAAAGCTCATGGGAATTGATATTACAAGCGCACAGGGGCAGCTTATAACAAGGAAGGTAAACGCCCTTGTCAGCCATGACTGCCAGTTCGTCGGGTTTCCTGCGATCAGGTTTATTACCGGAGGCAATGCCGCAAGCAAAAGCGCTCCTGCGCAGACGATAGGCGTATAGTAGTGGGCAAACTTTGTAATAAAGTTTTCGGGGCGGGATTTTTTCATGCTTGAATTTTCGACAAGGTCAAGAATTTTCGAAGCCGTCGATTCGCCGAAGCTTTTTGTCGTTCTTACGCGGATCACGCCCGTCATATTGATACAGCCGCTTATAACCTCATCGCCCTTTTTTGCACTGCGCGGAAGGCTTTCGCCCGTAAGCGCGCTTGTGTTGAGGGAAGTGCTTCCATCCTCTATTATGCCGTCTATCGGCACTTTTTCGCCAGGATTTACTGTAATCACCGTGCCTATTTCAACCTCAGACGGGTCAACGCGGACAAGCTCTCCGTCCTTTTCGATATTTGCATAGTCGGGGCGGATATCCATAAGAGAGGATATGCTTTTTCTGCTCTTGCCGACGGCTATACTCTGGAAAAGCTCACCGATCTGATAGAAGAGCATAACCGCTACGCCTTCTTTATAATCTCCGAGTCCCACCGCGCCGACGGTTGCAACCGCCATAAGGAAGTTTTCATCGAATATCTGCCCGTGAAATATTCCGACGACGGCTTTTTTGAGTATGTCGCAGCCTATAACGAAATAGGGAACAAGGTAAATTGCCGCGGCAAGATATTTATTGAGTTCAAGGGTTTTGTCAAGAATTATCGCGGCAGCCAGAAGAACGGTTGAAACGATTATTCTTATAAGTATCCGTTTTTGTTTTTTTGTCATAACAGCTGCGACAGCGGATCAGAGATAGATCTCGCAGTCGCTTTCCACCTTCTTGCAATTTTTTCTTACCTGTTTCATAACGGCTTTTTCGTCGGCGCTTTCGTCAAAGTCAACCTTGAGCTTGAGCGTCATAAAGCTGACCTGAGCGTCTCTTACGCCGTCTGTGCTTTTTGCCGCTTCTTCCATTTTGAGAGCGCAAGCCGCGCAATCAACATCAATATCGTATACTTTCATAATATTTTTCCTTTGCTTATTTTTTATTCTTCAACGTGTTCCATACCCATACTGAGCATTGTTCTTACATGATCGTCATCGAGCATATAGAAAATAATTTTGCCTTCGCGGCGGAATTTTACAAGCTTTGCGTCCTTGAGTATTTTCAGCTGGTGGCTTACAGCCGATTGACTTATGCCGAGAAGCTGTGCCATATCGCCGACGCAGAGCTCGCTTTCAAACAGCGCGAACAGGATTTTTATCCTTGTGGAATCTCCGAATACCTTGAAAAGCTCCGCAAGATCATAAAGATATTCGTCCGCGGGCTGACTGTCCAGCACGCGTTGAACGATATCGTCCCGCGCGGCGAGATATTCCGGTTCGGCAGGAAGCTTTGTTTCTTCTGACATACGATATCCTCCGTTCATTTTGATGTTTTATCATCTGTTCATATGCAATTATATTCATATGTTCATATTTTGTCAAGAGGTTTTTGAAAAAAAGATAAAAAATTTTTCGGCAAAACAAAAAAGACACCTTTTCGGTGTCCTTTTGCATTAAATTATCGGATTTCTCAGAACGCCCAGTTTCCGTTGCGGAAGATGGGGTAGAGCCTGCCGTCTTTATCGACGGCGTCGATGGAAAGATCGGGAGAGCCGATCATAAAGTCAACGTGAATCATCGAATCGTTTACGCCGAGCTTATGACATTCTTCAAGAGTTTTTGTTTCAAAGCCTTCGATGCAGTTTTCAAATCCTGCGCCGAGAGCAAGATGACAGCAGGCGTTTTCATCGAACAGAGTATTGAAGAACGTAATTTCCGAATTTCTTATGGGTGAATCATATGGAACGAGCGCGCACTCGCCGAGGTACGACGCGCCTTCGTCCATTGAAATCATCGAGCGGAGAAGCTCCTCGTTTTTTTCGGCTTTCACATCGGCGACTTTGCCGTCCTTGAACGTGACGGAAAAGTTTTCGATAAGCTCGCCTCTGTAGGAAAGCGGTCTTGTAGCAACAACCGTGCCTTCCGCTTTTCCTCTCATGGGAGAGGTGTAGACCTCCTCCGAAGGTATGTTGGGATTGTAAAGCGTTCCGCCGACAGTGCCTTCTTCGCCGCCGGCAAATACCGCTTCGGGAATAAGTCCGGCCGTAAAATCCGTTCCGTTTGACGAATGATAGCGAAGCTCTGTCGCGTGAATGCCGTTTAAGTATTTGCAACGCGCAAAAAGATCGGCGTTATGCTCGTCCCATGCGGCAACAGGATCGCTTCCGTCGGCACGCGAGGTGTAAAGTATCATTTCCCACAGCTTTTCAATAGCTGCGCTCTTGCGGAGATTTGGGAACACCTTCTTTGCCCATTTTTCGCCCGGGACGGCGGCAATACACCACTGATATTTGTTTTCCATTCTGTCGCGGATGGGCTTTATTATCGGGTATTGCTTTTGCTGAACCTCGGCAACCTTTTTCTGATTTATGCCTTTAAGTCCGTCCGGATCTTCGCTTTCGAGATATATCATAGCGGGAAGCGTGTCGGCGCGGTGCTCGAGCTTTTTGATCGACCATTCCTCAACCTTTGAGAGAACGGAGGTTTTACAATGGCGGTATGTTGTCTTTGTTATGGGCTGATATGACCAATCGACGCTCACAAGGCGCGCTCCGGCTTTGTAACATTCTTCAGCTACCATTTTTACAAATTCCGGCTGATCAAGGTCTGCACGGATAACAACGTCCTGATTTTTCTGTACGTTTACGCCCTTTCTTGCGATAAGACGGGCATAATTCTGTAAAACTGTTTTTTTCATGATTTATCCTTCCTTATATTACATTGATATTGTTATTTTATGTTTTCCCGTAAGGTCGCGCGGGAAAGTGAGAGCCGACGGCGCTCCGTCGAGCGTGCAGACGGTTGCATTGCCGACTCTTGCAAAGCCGAGCGGCTTTTTTACTGTTATTTCAAGTGTTGCGAGTTGCGTCTTTACGGTGTAACTCATTTCGGTTTTTTCGGGGAATATCACAGGCGAAAGGGAAATGCCTTCTTTTGTGTATTCTATGCCGAGCAGCTCAAAAAGCGTAAGCGCGAGCCAGCTTGCCGTGCCGGAGAGCATCGGACCTATGTTTTCGTGAGTTTCGCTGTTGTTGTACTGCGTGCAGAAGCGCGGATTTCCGCAAAGCACAAACGGATTTTCCATAGTCTTGTACGGAAGAATGAAATTCAGCGTTTCAAACGCGAGAGAAGCGAGCGCTGAGGCGAGGTTTTCGTCCTTTACGGTTTTTGCCGCTTTCAGCATTGCGACGGAAGCCATCATATTTGCGTGCTTGAAAACGCCTCCGTTTTCTCTGTCCCCGGGGAAATAATTTACGGCGGAATTGCCGGCTTTCAGCTTTTCGAGCGCGGCGGGAGTGCAAAGCTTGAGTCCTGCGCCCGTGCGAAGATATCTGTTTACTTTTTCAAGCATTGATTTTATCTGCTCCTCCGTTGCCGTTCCCGAAAGAACCGACCACGAAAAAGAGTTGAGATAATACGTTCCGTCTATGCTTTCGTCTGCGCTGAGTCCGTCGCCTGCCGAGCCGAGATATCCCGCTCCTCTTCCGCCGCCTATCAGCGCGCGGACAAAAAATCCGTTTTTCCAGCAATGACGTTGAATTCTTTCGGTAAGAGCGGCTGAATCCTTTCCGAGCGAGAGGGCAATATCGGTTTTGCCGAGCATATCTGCAAGCTCTTTGACCTCATCGTATGCTATTTTCAGAAGGAATGCGTTCATCACGCTTTCGGAAAGATCGTTTTCTAGCGGCGCTCCGTAGCTTTGTCCCTTTTCCTTCAGCTGAGCCTTGTATCTGCGCTCTTTTTCCGGACCGTCGATAAAATCGAGATCGAGGCGCAGGCAGTCGTTCCAATCGCCCCTGTCCATAAGCGGCAGACCGTGCTTCCCGACGGATATTTTTCCGCTGTATTCCACGGTTTTAAGGAGCGTGTCAAACACCGTGCGACGCGACGTGCCTTCGGCTGTTTCGACCTCTTTCAGAAGACAGTCCGTGTCGCCGGTAAGCATAACGTATCTGTACACCGCCTGCGAAAGCCACAGCTGATCGTCCGAGCATATGCCGGGCTCTTTGCCGGTTTCGTAAAAGTTGTGATTTGCATAGCCCATTTCGTACACGTTGCAAGCCCACGCCGTGAGCATTTCGCGCACGAGCTCTTTTTTTCCCATAGCCACGAAATAATAGAGCGCCGCTTCAAGATCCTGAATTTCACGGAAGCCTATTTCGCGGAAGGCTTTCTGCGTCCACGCAAACGAACGCGAAACAAACGATTGATAACAAACCTGAAACGGAAGATTTTCGCCCGCATATGAGTCAAAACGACTATCGCCGGACGAAAGCTTTATATATGAGCAGAAGGCTTCAAAAAAGGCGTTCTGCGAGGCGAGCGCCTTTTCGGCTTCTCCCGACTTCCTGTATTTTTCAAGCAGCCTTCCGAGCGAGGAGATAAACGGCTCGTCATCTCCGCCGCGCACCGTCATCATTCCGACAAGAGAGAGGAGCTCCGCGCTTTTTCCGGAGCCTACGACAACGGTTTTTCCCATAGCGAAGAACGGAACGATTTTTCTTGCCTGCACGGACGAAAGCTTTGCCGCACCGAGAGGATGCTCAAGCGATCCCGCTCCGATGAATTCCGAATAGCTTGTGCAGTATTCGTCAAAGCATTCGCCGCCGGAGATAAGCGTTGCAAACCGCTTTTGCGGAGCGAGATATTTCGGATTGGGCGAGGGGCAGACGAAAGCGGGAGTATCGCCGTCCTTTATTATTCCGCCCTCCCACGTTACGCTTGCGTAAATTATATCGTTCATGGTGGATTCGGGAGAGCAGAGCCCGAAGCATCCGCTTGCAACGATTTTCAGCTTTCTTTCTTTTCCGGAAAGATTTTCGATATTTATAATCTGCGCTTCAACGGCTTCCGGCATACCCTCTTCCTGCGGAAGAATAAAAATCGTGCGCGTTATTTTAAGTCCGCATCCGGTTTCGTATTCTATCACGCTACGGTTACGCATATGACGGCAGATCGCGGTCTTTACGTTTTCACGAACGTTTGCGGAATAAAAAATCTGTCTGCCGTTTTCAAATATATAAAACTGACGGTTTGCCGGATCGCCGTTTTCTTCGGGATTGAGCGTGAATCTGCTTGCAAGTACCTGCTTTGCAGCTCCTGCGCGGAACGAACCCCGACCGAGCGAATCGAGTGCGCTTTTCGGCGTAGTCATCATCGGATCGGGGAAATCGGTTCTGTTTCCGATGAGCAGATTTATGTCGTAATGGCAGGCTATTTTCGGCGCTTTCAGATCTATTATATGTTCGCCGTCTTTGCCGAGAAGTCCGCCCGCGCCTTCCGCAAGTCGGCGGATTTCCGCAAGCCTTCCGGAAATTTCGTCGGGCAGGGAAACCTCGCCCTCCGGCGTGAAGTGCGCTGCGGCTTTTCCGTCAAAAACGAAAAGATTGTCTTTGTCTTCAAAGCCGCAAAGATATTGCGATATAAGAGCGTCGTTTTCGAGCATCATACATATCGGGGCGTAAAAGGAAAGTCCGCAGACGCAGAGCATATGACCGCGCGACATTATTGCGTCGGTAAGCTTTTCGGCGCGACTGCCGAAAATGTTTTTAATCGCTTCTTTTATATCGGGCTTTCTGTCCCGAGCCTTTTCTCTTGTAAGATTCATTGCAGATTCACCTCGTCATCTAAACTGCTTATAATATAGCACACAATACAGCCGACTTTCAATATTATTTGTAAAAATTGAGCGGACATATAAAAAAGTTTATTTTTTTCGATAAAAACTATTGACAAATGCGTCGCACGGTGCTATTGTAATACCAACCTACCAAACAAATGGGGCGAAACTATAAACAATATCGAAAAGGGGATAAAAGTTATGTCAAAAGTGTTCACATCAGCCGACCAGCTCATAGGCGGAACGCCGCTTCTTGAGCTTGCGCGTATAGAAAAAGAGCTTGGACTCAAAGCCAAGCTCCTTGCAAAGCTTGAATATTTCAATCCGGCGGGGTCGGTAAAGGACCGCGTCGCAAAAGCGATGATAGACGACGCCGAGCAGAAGGGACTTCTTAAAAAAGGGTCTGTTATAATCGAGCCTACTTCGGGAAACACGGGTATAGGTCTTGCGTCGGTCGCGGCGGCAAGAGGTTACAGAATTATAATAGTTATGCCCGAAACGATGTCCGTGGAGCGCAGACAGATAATGAAAGCCTACGGCGCGGAGCTTGTTCTTACCGAGGGCGCAAAGGGAATGAAGGGCGCGATAGCCAAAGCCGACGAGCTTGCAAAGGAAATTCCGGACAGCTTTGTCCCGGGTCAGTTTGTAAATCCCGCAAACCCGAAAGCGCATTTCGAGCATACCGGTCCCGAAATCTATGCGGATACGGATGGCAAGGTCGATGTTTTTGTAGCCGGAGTCGGCACGGGCGGCACGATAACCGGCGTCGGCAAATATCTTAAATCGAAAAATCCGGACGTAAAGGTGGTTGCGGTCGAACCTGCCACATCGGCTGTGCTTTCGACGGGCGTTGCAGGCCCGCACAAAATACAGGGAATCGGCGCGGGCTTTGTTCCCGACGTGCTTGATACGAAAATCTATGACGAAATAATTCCCGTTTCAAACGAGGACGCTTTTTCCACGGGCAAGCTTATAGGCAAAAAAGAGGGCGTGCTTGTCGGAATTTCTTCCGGCGCGGCGCTTTTTGCGGCAATAGAGCTTGCAAAGCGTCCTGAAAACGAAGGCAAAAATATAGTCGTTCTTTTCCCCGATACTGGTGACAGATACCTTTCCACGCCGCTTTTTGCGGACTGAAAACACATAAACAAGCTACAAAAAACGGAGTTTTACGGTTATGATATCAACACGCGGAAGATACGCGCTCAGAGTAATGATCGACCTTGCGGAGCATCGCGGAAGCGGATATATCACAATGAAGGAAATTGCCGAGCGGCAGGAGCTTTCGATAAAATATATGGAAAGAATAATGCCGTCGCTTACCGAGGGCGGACTTGTCGATGGCGCTCACGGAAAGGGCGGAGGTTACAGGCTTGTCCGCGAGCCGGACGAATATACCGTCCTTGAAATACTTCGTCTTACGGAGGGAGATCTTGCGCCCGTTGCCTGCCTTGAAAAAGGCGCAAAGGAATGCGACAGAGCCTCCGAATGCAGAACCTTGCCCGTGTGGGAGGGATATTACAGGCTGACGTGCGAATATTTCGGCGGGATAAAGCTTTCCGAGCTTATGCGCGAAAACGGCTCCGACAATTACGTTATATAAAAGCAAAAAGACCGCTGCTGAGCCGCAACGGTCTTTTCTCTTTGATCTGATTACTTCTGCTCGGGAGCTTCAACAGGGCAAACGCCGGCACAAGTTCCGCAGTCAACGCATTCGTCAGCGTTGATTACATATTTTCCGTCCTTTTCGGAAATGCAGCTCACGGGGCAGTTATCTGCGCAGGATCCGCAGCCGATGCATTTTTCGGGATCGATTACATAAGGCATAGTTAAATTCTCCGTTCCGACGGCATACAGCCGTCTTTTTTATTTGTCAATTCATTGTATCATAAAAAATCCAAAAGTCAAATATTTTTTTGCAAATTTATAAAAAATCTTTGAGGGAAAGATATATTTTCCGGCAATCGGAGGCAAATTGTATCAAACCCGGCTGCAAAAGCGCATTTTCTGTGAATAAAATTGCTGAAAATCTTTATTTTGAGAATAAATATGCAAAAACTGTTGACAAATATCCAAAAACGTGATATGATTTGTGCATAAAAATTCAAAATTGATTTCGGAGATGTTGAAAATGAAAAAAGAAGATATAAAAAAAGTTGTTTTGGCGTATTCCGGCGGTCTTGATACTTCCATAATTATTCCGTGGCTCAAAGAAAACTACAACAACTGCGAGGTAGTTGCGGTTTCGGGAAACGTCGGTCAGGCAGACGAGCTTGACGGCCTTGAAGAGAAAGCGCTGAAAACCGGAGCGTCGAAGCTTTACGTTCTTGACCTTACGGACGATTATGTGGATAATTATATAATCCCCACAATGAAAGCAGGCGCGGTTTACGAAGAATATCTGCTCGGAACATCGCACGCCCGTCCGTGCATTGCAAAGGCGCTTGTCGATATAGCCGTAAAGGAGGGCGCGGACGCTATCTGTCACGGCTGTACGGGAAAGGGAAACGATCAGGTTCGTTTCGAGCTTGCAATAAAGCACTTTGCGCCGAATATGCCGATAATCGCTCCGTGGCGCGAATGGTCGATAAAATCGCGCGACGAAGAAATAGACTATGCCGAGGCGCACAATGTTCCGCTCAAGATAAACCGCGAAACAAACTACTCAAAGGATAAAAATCTCTGGCATCTGTCACACGAGGGGCTTGACCTCGAGGATACGGGAAACGAGCCTCAGTACGAGAAAAAAGGATTTCTTGAAATGGGCGTTTCTCCCATCGACGCGCCCGATAAGCCGACATATACAGAGCTTGATTTCGAGAAAGGAATTCCCACGGCGCTGAACGGCGAAAAAATGAGCGCGAAGAACATAATTCTCAAGCTCAACGAGATAGGCGGAAAGAACGGAATAGGAATTCTCGATATAGTCGAAAACCGTCTTGTCGGAATGAAATGCCGCGGAGTTTACGAAACGCCGGGAGGCACGATACTTTACAAGGCTCATTCCGTGCTTGAACAGATCTGCCTTGACAAGATGACTATGCACGAAAAGCAGAAGCTTTCAATAACCTTTGCGGAGCTTGTCTACAACGGTCAGTGGTTTACGCCGCTGCGCGAGGCGCTTTCCGCATTTGTTGACAAAACTCAGGAAAAGGTTACCGGAAAGGTAAAGCTCAAGCTTTACAAGGGCAATATGATAAATGCGGGCGTGTGGAGCAAATATTCGCTTTACAGCGAGGAAATAGCCACGTTCGGCGAAAGCGATTACAATCAGAAGGACGCCGAAGGCTTTATAAATCTTTTCGGACTTCCGATAAAGGTTCAGGCGCTTGTTGACGAAAAGAACAGCAAATAAAAAAATAAAAAAAGCGCAGGCATTTGCAGGCGCTTTTGCTATGGAGAAAAATATGGGAAAAATGTGGGAGGGAAGAACCTCCGCCAAAACGGATAAAGCCGCGGACAGCTTCAATTCTTCGATAGGCTTTGACAAAAGAATGTTCCGTCAGGACATAACCGGCAGTATAGCGCACGCGGCAATGCTGTCGGCAAAGGGAATAATCTCAAAAGCAGAGGCGGAAAAAATAACGGAAGGGCTGTGCGGAATACTTTCGGATATCGAGAGCGGTGCGCTCGAAGCAGATTCTTCCTGCGAGGATATTCATATGTTCGTGGAGCAGGAGCTGACGGCGCGCATCGGCGACGCGGGGAAAAGACTTCACACCGCGAGAAGCCGCAACGATCAGGTCGCGCTTGACACAAGAATGTATCTGCGCGACGAAACCGACGGAATAAAAGCGCTGCTCCTCGGTCTTGTGTCCGTTCTTTGCAATCGCGCCATGCAGGAAAAAAGCACGATAATGCCCGGATATACGCATATGCAAAGAGCGCAGCCGGTGACGCTGGGGCATCATCTCATGGCGTATGCATTTATGTTTTGCAGAGATATAGACCGCCTTTCCGATTGCAGAAAAAGAATCAACATCTCGCCCATCGGCTCATGCGCGCTTGCCGGAACGACTTACGATACGGATCGCGTTTTTGAGGCGGAGCTTCTCGGCTTTGACGAGATCTGCGGGAACAGTCTTGACGGGGTTTCCGACAGGGATTTCTGCATTGAATTTCTTTCGTGTGCGGCAACGCTTATGATGCATCTTTCACGTCTTTCCGAGGAGCTTGTGCTGTGGTCGGGCTGGGAGTTCGGCTTTGTTGAAATCGCAGACGCATATACAACCGGTTCGTCGATCATGCCGCAGAAGAAAAATCCCGATATGGCTGAGCTTGTGCGCGGCAAAACCGGCAGAGTTTACGGCTCGCTTATGTCGATGCTGACCGTTATGAAGGGACTTCCGCTTGCATATAACAAGGATATGCAGGAGGACAAGGAAGGACTTTTCGATGCGGCAGATACCGTAAAGGCTTGCGTTTCTCTTATGACGGCTATGCTTTCAGGCTGTGCTTTCCGGCGCGACAATATGAAAAACGCCGCGGCAAAAGGCTTTATAAACGCAACCGATCTTGCCGATTATCTTGTCAGAAAGGGTATGCCGTTCCGCTCGGCGTACAAAATATCTGGGAAAATAGTTTCCGAATGTATTGAAAAAGGCTGTGTTCTCGAAACGTTTCCGCTTTCGGAATATAAAAAATACAGCGAGCTTTTTGAAGAAGACGTCTACGGCGATATAGAGCTTTCCGCGTGCGTGGAAAGGCGTATATCGGAGGGCGGAACGTCGCCTTCATCCGTCGAAAAGCAGATAAGCTTTGTAAAAGAAAAATACAATTTGCAATAAGAAAAGACGGAAGCGTTTTTGCGCTTCCGTCTGTTGCACGAGGGCAAGCTGCCCCGCAAAGCTGCCGAGCTTTTTTGAAAATCCGCCGTACTTGTTCTGATATTTTATTTTTTACCTGTATTCCGGTTTGCCGTTCCAGTCGGCGCCGTTCCAATCGAAATACAGCTCGCTGTATTTGTTTTCAAAAAACATCGGCAGGTACATTGAAAAGTTCGGAGAAAGTCTGTCCGAATTTTTAAGCTCATCAGGCGACATCCATGCGATACTGCCTTCAATTGTTTCGGGCAGAAGCACGCCGTAGAACTTGCTTGTTTTGTAAAGAAATTCGAGGTAGCAGTCGCCGTTTTGCCTGTTTCCCCAGTGAACCACGCCGCAAAGACGCAGATCGGATACGTCAAGTCCCGTCTCTTCCTTTGCCTCGCGCGCGGCGGCGTCATAAAACGGTTCTCCTTTTTCGACGTGACCGCCGGGGAAGGTCAGCCCCGCCCACGAGCCGCGTCTGTTCAGCACAAGAACCTTTCCCGTGCTTTTGTTTTCTATCATTATCATATTTACGATTTCCGTTTTTGTAATTTTCACGCGCACACCTCGCACTTTCTTCGGTTGAAATCGCCCCGAAATATTTTCGGGGCGATTTCCGGTTTTATTTGTTTATTTTGTTTTTGACTTCTTCAACAGCTCTTTTTGCGAAATCCTCTATTGTAAGCTGACCGAGCTCGCCTTCGCTTCTGCTGCGGACGGCAACAAGTCCTTCCGCCATTTCCTTGTCGCCAACGACCAGCATATAAGGAACTTTTTTCAGCTGAGCTTCTCTTATCTTGTAGCCTATCTTTTCGTTTCTTGCGTCAACCTCTGCGCGCAGATGATTTTCTTCAAGTATAGCTTTGACCTTGTTTGCATATTCAACATGGCCTTCGCCTATGGGGAGAACCTTTACCTGAACGGGAGCAAGCCATACAGGAAACGCTCCCGCATAATGCTCGGTGATGATACCGATAAATCTTTCGATAGAGCCGAGAACAACGCGATGAATCATTACGGGGCGATGCTTTTCGTTATCCGCGCCCATATATTCAAGCTCGAATCTTTCGGGAAGCTGCATATCGAGCTGGATCGTACCGCACTGCCACGTTCTGCCCAGACAGTCTGAGAGGTGGAAGTCAAGCTTCGGACCGTAGAATGCGCCGTCGCCTTCATTTATAACGTAATCCTTGCCCATTTCGGAAACGGCTTCTTTAAGCGTTTCGGTTGCAAAATCCCAATCCTTTACGTCGCCCATATGGTCTTCGGGCATTGTGGATACTTCAATCTGATACGAAAGACCGAATACGGAGTAAACCTCGTCGAACAGTCTTACAACGTTTTTGATTTCGTCTTTCATCTGATCCCATGTCATAAAGATATGAGCGTCGTCCTGTGTGAAGCAACGGACGCGGAACAGTCCGTGAAGCGCGCCCGAAAGCTCATGACGATGCACAACGCCGAGCTCGCCCATACGGAGAGGAAGATCGCGGTAGGAATGCATTTCGGATTTGTAAACAAGCATACCGCCGGGACAGTTCATCGGTTTTATTGCAAAGTCCGCGCCGTCGATAACGGTGGTATACATATTGTTTTTATAATGCGCCCAGTGACCGGAACGCTCCCAGAGAGAACGGTTGAGTATCATAGGCGTGCTTATTTCGACATAGCCGTATCTCTTATGAACCTCGCGCCAATATTCTATAAGCGTATTTCTGAGCACCATTCCGTTGGGAAGGAAGAACGGGAAGCCGGGACCCTCGTCCATTATCGTGAACAGACCGAGTTCTTTTCCGAGCTTGCGGTGATCGCGCTTTTTCGCTTCTTCAAGCATATCAAGATATGCGGCAAGGGCTTCCTTTGTCGGGAAAGCCGTGCCGTAAACTCTCTGAAGCATTTTGTTTTTGGAGTCGCCCTCCCAGTATGCGCCTGTGCATTGTGTGAGCTTGAAGGCTTTTATCGCGCCGGTGGAGAAAAGGTGAGGGCCTGCGCAAAGGTCGGTGAATTCGCCCTGCTTGTAGAACGATATCTCTTCGCCCTCGGGGACTCTGTCTATAAGCAGAACCTTATAAGGCTCGCCCTTTTCTTCCATAAGCTTTTTGGCTTCCTCGCGGGGAAGGGTGAAGCGTTCTATTTTGAGATTTTCTTTTACTATTTTCTTCATTTCGGCTTCGATTTTTTCGAGCTCTTCAGCCGCAAATGTCACATCGGAGTCGAAATCGTAATAAAAGCCGTTGTCAATAGCAGGTCCTATTGTGAGCTTTACTTCGGGGTAAAGGCGCTTTACCGCCTGCGCAAGAATATGAGACGCCGTGTGGAAAAACGTCTTTTTTCCGCCTTCGTCTTCAAATGTGAGAAGCTTTACGTTATCTCCGTCATGGACAGGGTAGGAAAGCTCGTGCGTTTCGCCGTTGATTTCCGCGGCTATAACCTCGCGCGGAACGGAAACGCCTGCCGCTTTAGCGGCGTCATAAACGGAAAGACCGTTTTCAACACTGAAATTTTCGCCGTTGATTTTAATTTCCATTGAATTTTATATCCTTTCAAAATAATGTACTTAAAAAACAAAAAATCCCCACATTCCGCAAAGGAATATGAGGTGCAATGCACGGTTCCACTCAAGCTTTAACTCTTTTTGCTGTAACGGGCTTTCCCGCAGCGCCATTTCCTGCGCCGTGCCGACAGGGTGGTATCCGTGCCGTGCCATGCATAAAGCGCTTTCAGCCAAAGGCGCTTCTCTCTTTTACGCCGACATCGGCGGGACGTGTCCCGACGATAGCATTTTTTCTGTTCACGTTATAATATATCCGTTTTTTTTATGTTTGTCAATAGAAGACGGCGAAATTTTATATTTTTTCGGCAAAATACTATTGCATTTGCCTTTCTGTTGTGATAAAATAGTTTTGCGACAGGGAAGCGTAGCTCAGTTGGTCAGAGCGCACGGTTCACATCCGTGAGGTCATGGGTTCGAGCCCCCTCGTTTCCACCAAAAAGAAAAAGGCACCGTAGGTGCCTTTTTCTTTTTGCATACGGGGCTCGAAGGAGCGGGAGTGAATGACAGCCTTAGACGGCTGTCAGAGCCGCGACGACCGAGCGGCGACGAGCCGCGAGAATCGAGCCCCCTCGTTTCCACCAAAAAGAAAAAGGCACCGTAGGTGCCTTTTTCTT
>CAVKJG010000008.1:0-53022 GCA_963656825.1 Sphaerochaetaceae bacterium | reverse complement strand
TTCCCCGCTGCACTTTCGGCAGCGTCTGCGGCGTCGATATTGGCGTTTGAAATTTTCCGCCGCGGGAGGAAATAATGGACAAGCCCGAAAAAATAAACGATTCGCTTTCTCTTTTTTCGCTTGACGGCTCTCTCGATTTCGGAACGGACGCATATCTGCTTTCGGCTTATATAAAAAAATCGGCAGGCGGAATTTACGCCGAGCTCGGAGCCGGAAACGGCGTAATTTCGATGCTCTGCGCCGCAAGAGAAAAGGCAAAGCATATAACCGCTTTTGAAATTCAAAGGGAGCTTGCCGATATAGCGGCGAAAAATGTCGCTTTCAATAACCTTTCGGAGAAAATCGAAGTGGTCTGCGCGGATATAAGAAACGCGGACAAAAAATATTACGGAAGGTTCGATGCGGTGTTTTCAAATCCGCCGTATCTTAAAACGGGCGCAGGACTTGAAAGCGAAAACGAGTCCGCCAGAATATGTCGCAGAGAAATTACGGGCGGAATAGCCGATTTTTCGGCTGCGGCTGCAAAGCTTCTCCGCTACGGAGGCAGCTTTGTGTGTGTCTACCGTCCCGACAGAACGGCGGAAATGATATTTTCAATGCGTAAAAACGGCATCGAGCCTAAGCGCATAACGGTTGTTTATCCTACGGAAAAGCACGTTCCGTGCCTTATTCTGTGCGAGGGCATAAAAGGTGGTAAGGAAGGCGTTTTCTTTACGCGATCGCTTATTATTTATTCGTCGCAAAGCGATATGACGCAGAGCGGATACACAAACGAAATGAACTATATATACACAAACGGAGATTTCAATGGATGCTATAAAAAGCCCTGAAGCACATGAAAAAAACGCCGTGATAAAAGGCACGCTGTACCTTGTCGGTACGCCGATAGGCAACCTTTCCGACCTTTCCGAAAGAGCAAAAAAGGTGCTTTCGGAGGTGGATTTCATTGCCGCCGAGGATACGCGCGTATCGGGAGCGATGCTCTCGAAATTCGGTATAAAAAAGCCGCTCTGCTCATATTACGAGCATAATAAAAAGCAAAAGGGCGAAGGCATAGCCGAAAGGCTTGCCGCAGGAGAATCGTGCGCGCTTGTAACCGACGCCGGCATGCCCGCTATAAGCGATCCCGGCGAGGATATTGTAAGGCTCTGCGCCGAAAGAGGTATCCCCGTTTCCGTAATTCCCGGACCGTGCGCCGCCGTGTCGGCGCTTGCCGTATCGGGACTTTTTACCGGGAAATTCGCCTTTGAAGGCTTTCTGCCCACGGCTTCGGGCGACAGGCGCGAGGCGATAGAAGAAATAAAAAACGAAAAGCGCACGCTCATTTTTTACGAAGCTCCGCACAGACTTATAAAAACCATAGGCGAGCTTTTCGCCGCGCTCGGCGACAGAAAAATCGCCCTTTGCCGCGAGCTTACGAAAATAAACGAGGAAGTCATCCGCACAACGCTTTCGGGCGCGGTTGAATATTACAAAACCGTAGCTCCGAAAGGAGAATTCGTGCTTATAATCGAGGGCGCGCCAAAGGAAGAGGAAAATTCCCTTGCAAAAACCCTGACCATAGAAGAACACGTCGAATATTATTTATCTCAGGGAATGACCAAAAATGACGCAATCAAAGCCGTCGCACGCGACAGAGGCGTCGGAAAAAGCGAAATATACGGCAAAATAATGCGGAAAGATTGAAAATCCGCGCAAAATGTAATATACTCTTGTTATCTCGGATAAAAAGGAGAACAAAATTGAAACTGAAACTGACAGGCGCAAGCGTATTCGATACGGAAAAGCGCGCGTTTGTAAAGCGCGACGTTTACGTCTCGGACGGAATAATCTGCGATAAGCTTTCCGAATATAACGCGCTTGACTGCGAGGGAAAATTCATAGTTTCCGGCTATATCGACGTCCATACGCACGGCTGCGGCGGAGTTGACATAATGGAGACGGACGCAAAAACGCTTGAAAAACTCTCGCTGATATACGCAAGCTACGGTACGACCACCGTTTTCCCGACGGTTATGACGGCGGCTCTGCCGAAGATAAATTCGGCAATCTCAAATATAAAATCGACAGCGACCGGCGGCGCACGCTTTGCCGGAGTTCACATCGAAGGTCCGTATATAAGCGCAAAAAAGCCCGGCTGTCACGACGTTTCGCTCATCAGAAAACCCGATAAAAGCGAAATGACGGCGCTTGCAAAAGACATATATCCGCTCAAAACGCACTTTACGCTCGCGCCGGAGGAAGCTCCGGACGGACTTATATCCGAGCTTTCAGGGCTTGCAACAATCGGCATAGGACATACAAACGCAACCGCCGAGGAATGTGAAAAGGCACTTGCCGAAGGCGCGGTTTCGTTTACGCACACTTTCAACGCAATGACTCCTCTTGCCCACAGAGGAACGGGCGCGGCGGGCGCGGCAATGGCGTCCTCCGCTTACGCGGAGCTTATCTGCGACGGACTGCACGTTTCACCGGAAGCCGTGCGCGCGCTTTACAAAGCGAAAAAATACGACGGCGACAGGCTCGTCCTGATAACCGATTCGATTCCGCAGGCAACTCTCCCACCCGGCAATTACGAGATGAACGGCATACCGTTTACCCTTTCGGAAAACGGAGCAAGAAAATCCGACGGGACGATCGTCGGAAGCACTCTCACCCTTCACGACGCAGTAAAAAATCTTATGCGCTTTTGCGATATCTCTTTTGAAGAAGCGTTGATATGCGCCACAAAAACGCCCGCCGAAATGGTCGGAATTTACGATAGCTGCGGCTCGATTGAAGTAGGAAAGCGAGCGGATATGCTAATTCTGGATAAAGAAAAAAACATTTCCTCCGTCATAATCGGCGGAAAAAAGATTATATAGGAGAAGGACAATGGAAAACAAAGGAAAGTATTATATCACTACAGCGATAGCCTACGCTTCGCGCAAGCCCCACGTCGGAAACTCTTACGATCCCGTCCTTGCGGACGCCATCGCACGCTACAAAAAGTCGCAGGGCTATGACGTTTTCTTCTGCACAGGCTCGGACGAGCACGGTCAGAAGATCGAGGATCTTGCAAACGCCGCCGGAATTGCTCCGCAGGAATATGTTGACGGCGTCTCCTCGCAGATAAAGGAAATCTGGAAGCTTCTCGGCGTGGATTATGACTGCTTTATCCGCACGACAGACGAGCATCACGTAAAAGCCGTTCAGAAGATCTTCAAAAAGCTTTACGATCAGGGCGATATTTACAAGGGCTCGTATGAGGGCTGGTACTGCGTTCCCTGCGAATCGTTCTTTACGGACACGCAGGCAGAGGGCGGCGTCTGCCCCGATTGCGGCAGACCGCTCCGCCGCGAAAAAGAAGAAGCGTACTTTTTCAGAATGAGCAAATATCAGGACAGACTCCTTGAATATATAGAGTCGCACCCCGATTTTATCGCTCCCGAGGGCATAAAAAAGGAAATGGTAAACAACTTCATAAAGCCCGGACTTCAGGACCTCTGCGTTTCACGCTCGTCGTTTACCTGGGGTGTTCCCGTAGATTTCGATTCAAAGCACGTCGTTTACGTATGGCTCGATGCGCTTTCAAACTATATCACCGCGCTCGGTTATGATTGCGGTGAAAACAGCGAAAATTACAGAAAATTCTGGCCCGCAGATCTTCACGTTATCGGAAAGGATATCGCACGTTTCCACGTTATCTATTGGCCTATTTTCCTTATGGCGCTCGGTGAACCGATCCCCGAAAAAATCTTTGCGCATCCGTGGTTTTTGTTCGGCACGGACAAAATGTCGAAGTCAAAGGGCAACGTAATTTATTCCGACACGCTTGTGCGTCATTTCGGCGTTGACGGAACAAGATATTATTTCCTCTCCGAAATGCCCTATTCATCCGACGGCTCGATAACCTACCCGTCAGTCATATCGCGCTACAATACCGACCTTGCAAATACACTCGGAAATCTGCTTGCAAGAACTCTTTCAATGACGAAAAAGTACTTTGACGGCGTGATTCCCGCGCCGACCGGCAGAACGGAGTTCGACTCTGACCTTATCGCCACGGCAAAGCGCTCCTACGACGGGTTTGTCGCAAGCATGGATTCCTTTAAGGTTGCCGACGCGCTTGACTCGGCAATGACTCTTGCAAGAAGAGCAAACAAATATATCGACGAAACAACCCCCTGGGCGCTCGCAAAAGATGAAAGCAAAAAAGAAGAGCTTGCCACGGTTATCTACAATCTTCTCGAATCGCTCCGTATTTTAGGCGTGCTTTTCGGCTCGTCCATGCCGGAAGCCTCCGCAAAAATACTCGCCGCGCTCGGAATTTCCGACAGCGCGCTTGAAAGCGCCGCCGCGTTCGGTCTGCTTTCCGCAGGCGGAAAGGTCGGCGAATCGTTTGTCCTTTTTGCAAGAATAGACGAGCAGAAAAAGCTCTCCGAAATCGAAGCCGAGCTTGCGGAAAACAACCTATGACTTCCCTTTTCGATACTCACGCCCATTACACCGATGAAAAATTCGGCGATCCGACAGAGCTTCTGAATTCTCTTTTTTCGGGCGATATCTGCGGAATTCTCTGCGCCGGAACGGACGAGGAAACCTCGATCCAATCAATCGGACTTGCAAAAAAATATGATAAAATGTATGCCGCTGCTGGAATTCATCCGCACGAATGCGGTACGGCAGGTGAAATAAATTCCGCGCTTGACCGGATAAAGCCGCTCCTTGCGGAAGCCAAAGTAAAAGCCTTGGGCGAAATCGGTCTTGACTATTATTACGATTTTTCGGACAGAGAAACGCAGAAAAGGTTTTTCGATGCGCAGCTCTCGCTCGCAGAAGAGTATTCCCTGCCGGTAATCATTCACGACAGAGAGGCGCACGGCGATGTATTCGATATCGTCTGCGCTCATCCGAAGGTCAGGGGAATTCTGCACAGCTACAGCGGCAGTGCCGAGCAGGCAAAGGAATATCTCCGCCGCGGATATTATATCTCGTTTTCCGGTTCATTGACGTTCAAAAACGCAAGCAAGCTTCTCGAAGCGGCAAAGGTTGTTCCGCCGGACAGAATTCTCGTTGAAACAGATTGCCCGTATCTTGCTCCTGTACCTATGCGCGGCAAGATGAATCACAGCGGCTATATGCATTATACCGCCGAAAAAGTAGCCGTGCTTCTCGGTATGGATTATGACACTTTCTGCGAGGCAGAGGTCAGAAACGCAAAGACAATATTCAAAATAAACGAATAAAACCCGCTTTTCCGTCGCACCATATATCGAAAAGAGGTGCGAAAATATGACAAAATTTATAAAAAGCACGGCTCTTGCCGTGCTTTTTGTTTTACTGTTTTCTTTTAATATATCTGCGTCCGACATTTTGCTTGTAAATTCGGAAAATCCGCTTCCAAAAGACTTTGTCCCCTGCGAACTTATTGATATAAAATCAACACGTCCCGACGGCAGATCGGCTCAGAAAATAACAAAAGAAGCCGCAGACGCACTTGAAAAGCTTATCTGCGCTATGGAAAAATATTTCAGTACAGACGCTCCGCCCGTAACCGTAACCAGCGGGTACAGAAGCTATGATATGCAAAAATATCTTTTTGAAAGCTCTGCAAATGACTATGAAAATATGGGTTACAGCCACGAAAAAGCGGAAAAACTCGCCGCGCGCTATACCGCACGCCCGGGAGAAAGCGAGCATCAGAGCGGACTTTGCGTCGATATGCACGACAGAGCCACTGCCACAACGGATTTTGAAAACAGTCAGTATTATGATTGGCTTTGCGAAAATGCTTATCGCTTCGGCTATATTCTGCGTTATCCGAAAGGCAAAGAGGATATAACCAAAATTGCTTTTGAACCGTGGCATTGGCGTTATGTCGGCGAAGAAAATGCGGAAAAAATTAAACAATCGGGGCTTTGCCTTGAAGAATACCTTAAAAATAATCAAAAATAAATAAAAAACATCTTGCATTTTATAAAATTGTATGGTATAATACTGTTGTTCCGCAAAAGACTATGGCCCCTTGGTCAAGCGGCTAAGACGGCGCCCTCTCACGGCGCAATCATGGGTTCGATTCCCGTAGGGGTCACCAAAAAAATAAAAGCACCCTGTGGGTGCTTTTATTTTTTTGCTCCGAGGGAATCGAAGGAGCGGTAGTGAATGACAGCCTTTAATTAGGCTGTCAGAGCCGCGACGACCGAGCAGCGTAGAGCCGCGAGAATCGATTCCCGTAGGGTAAATGCGGTTTTTTCTTTTTCCCCCAACCACTGATGGCTTTATCCTTACGGACTATTGAAAATATCCGTATCAATATCAAAAAATGCGCCGATTTCATCGACGCATTTCTTTTTATCTTTTCGCCCAGATATAATACCCTCCGGCATTATCGGGAGAAACATAAATGTTTTTATCCGTATCGGGAAAGAGCAGCTTCCCCTCCGAGCCTGACTGATGAGATATAACATAATCTCCGAAAGAATAAAATTGTCCGTCCTCGTAAAGAGAGGCATATTCTTCAAGCGTAATTTTACTGCGGTATATTATCTCGGCGTGCGGCTCGCTTACATAACGCAGATGCCAAGGCTCGTATTCGACACCCGTCATCTTTTCGCCCCACATGGTATAACGTATGATAAACCCGAACTTATATGAATTTTTCGCCACCCATCTGCCGACATTGCTGTTTATAAATCTCTTCTGCGGATATCCGTCTATCTTCACATCTACGGCAAGTCCCGTTTCGTGTTCGCTTGTTCCTGCCGGAACCGCGTAAGGATTGTTTTCGTATACCCACGCCTGATATTCGCGCGTCCTGTATGTGCTTGTCAGAAGCAAATCCTTTCCGAAGCGATTTTTAACCTCTGCAAAAAGTCTTTCCAGATCATAAAGAGCATAGGTGCTGACGCTGTTATCATCGTCTATCACGGCAACGGCGGGAACATCCTGCTCCGAAAGCGGATGCGAAGAATTCACAAGCCACAGTACGTTGCTGTATATTATGCCCTCCGTGCCTTCAAGCTCAGATATTTCAAAGCTTTTAAGCTCTGCCGCGTCAACGCTTATCTGCGAAAGAATTTCCCTTTCTCCTTTTCTCATTCCGTCGAAAAATCCGTAAATACGCCAGAAATGATATCTTAAAATATATGCAAAAAGCAATGCCATCGCCATTAAAGCGGCGCAAAGAACTATTATAAAAAATCTTTTTTTGTTTGTCTTTGTCAAGTATTATCACCTCTTTTATGTTCTTTTTTCGGAGTATATGCCACCGTAAGCGCAGCCACATATTCCGCGCCGAGCGCCCTTACAATTCTGGCGCAGCTTGATATTGTGCTGCCCGTGGTCGTAACGTCGTCTACTATTATAACCTTATACGGAGCTTTGACCTTCTTCGCACAGGAATATGTGCTTTCGGCGTTGTCGCGTCTTTCGCGAGCGGTAAGCTCCTTTTGCTTTTGCGAGCTTTTCCCGTGAACGATAAGCGTCTGCATCGGAATTTCGGTCAGGCGCGATATTATTCTGCAAAGCTCCCTTGCGTGATCAAAGCCGTATTCGTCTATGCTATCCCTGCTTCGCGGAGCATATGTAAGCACACATTCCGAAAATCCGCCTATATCCGTTATTGCCGACATCAGCGCGCGCTCGCACCCGACTGCAAGAAATTCGCGCAGACGTCTGCTGTTTTTGTGTTTGAGAGAATATATAAGCTTTCTCGATATCCCTTCGTCGAATTCAAAAACGTGAATTTCCGTGTCAACTCCGTCTATGTGATGACATCTGCAGTCGGCTTGCGGCTTGAAGCATATATCGCAGTGCTTTTCGCAGACGGTTTTATATTTTCCGGCGCAGTCGCCGCAAAGATATTCGCCATGCGTCACCTTTCCGCACAACAGGCATTTCGGCGGAAAAATAAGCTCAGTCAGCTTCATTTTCGTCAAACCTCCCGAGAAAATATTCAAGCCCCGTATAACGCTTTGTCTGACGGTTGTTGTCAACCATCATATCGGCAACCGCTCCGTCGCCGACAAGAATAACCATATTCTGCGCTCTTGTTATCGCCGTATAAAGAAGATTACGGGTAAGAAGCTTTTGCGTATATCGGTAAAGCGGAATGATGACTATCGGATATTCGCTGCCCTGGCTTTTATGCACCGTAACGGCATAGGCAAGCTCAAGCTCCTCCGCCGATACAAAATCGTATTCAACGATTTTGCCGTCGTAATCGACGGTTATTTTTTCTTCGGAGCTGCTTATTCTGACTATAACCCCGATATCTCCGTTGAAAACGCCCGTTCCTTCTTCGCCGTCCGCGCGGATCCATGTTATGCCGTAATTGTTTTTCACCTGCATAACCTTGTCGCCCTCGCGGAGCACGGTCGTTTTGCGACGGAATTCCCTCCTGCTTTTTGAAGGCGGATTTATTGCGCTCTGAAGCGCACTGCAAAGCGCTTCCGTTCCGGCAACGCCCTTTTTCGACGGCGTTATGACCTGTATACCGTCAAACACGGAAAGTCCGTAGCTTTTCGGCAAACGCTTTTTGCAAAGCTCCACCACGGTCTGCGCGGTAAGCTCGTCCGTTTCGCGCGGAAGAAAAAAGAAATCTCCGTCCTTTTTCGTAAGATCTATATGCTCGCCGTCGTTTACCGCGTGGGCGTTCGTCACGATCTGACTTTCCATAGCCTGACGGAAAATATATTTCAGTTCAACCGTATTGTACCTGTCCGAAGCTATGATATCCCTGAACACGCACCCGGGTCCCACCGGCGGAAGCTGATTTGCGTCGCCTATCATAATAAGGCGTGCCGTCGGTCTTACGGCGCGCAGCAGCGCCTCCATAAGATAAATATCTATCATTGAGGATTCGTCAACAAGTATAACGTCCTCATCGAGCGGGCAATTCTCGCCGCGATGAAATTTCGGCTCGTCGTCCGAGCCGCGCTCCGTTTCCAGCAGACGGTGAATGGTTTTCGCTTCCCTGCCCGTCGCCTCGGTCATTCTTTTGGCGGCGCGACCTGTCGGCGCACAAAGCGCAACGGAAAGTCCGAGCGTTTCAAATATCCGTATTATCGCTCTTGCAACGGTGGTTTTTCCCGTTCCGGGACCGCCCGTAAGCACAAACACGCCCTGACAAAGCGAATCCGTTATCGCCTTTTTCTGAAGCTTTGCATACGATATTCCGTTTTCAACCTCCACACGCTCTATCAGCACCGAAACGTTCGCCGTATCTATGCTGTGATCTGCACTTGACAGCTCGTCCAGCTTTTCAACTATATATTTTTCCGCCCTGTGAGATTCCTTTGTGTAAATGCAGTTTCTCCTGTCAAGCTTTTCAAGCACAAGCTCGCCGCGCATCACAAGCGCTCCGAGCTCGTTTTCGGCGTCGTCCGCGCTGCACGAAAGCAGCTTGCACGACGTTTCCACAAGCTTGTTCTGCGGAAGATAAACGTGCCCGCTCGAATACTGATTGTATGTAAGCACAAATTTTATTCCCGCGGCAATCCTCTCCCTCGAATCCTTCGGAATTCCGAGCGAGCGTGCGACGGCGTCGGCTTTTTCAAAGCCTATTCCGCTTATTTCGTCGCACAGAAGATACGGATTTGCCTTTATCATATCCACCGCTCCGCTGCCGAAGCGCTTATATATTTTCACCGATGTAAGCGCTCCGAAATAATCGCGGCAGAACATCATAACCGAGCGCATACCGAACTGCGCTCTGAAGTTTTCCCCTATTTCCTTTGCCTTTTTCGGAGAAATTCCGGAAATATCGGCAAGCCATTCGGGATTTTTCTCGATAACATCGAAGCTTTCAAGCCCGTATTTTTCGACTATGCGCTTTGCCGTAGCCTTGCCTATTCCGCGCACTGCGCCCGATGAAAGATATTTGAGTATCGCGCTTTCGGTTGAAGGAAGCTGTTTTTCGTAATATTCAACCGCAAACTGATGCCCGAACTGCGGATGCATCGTCCACTTGCCGCCGGCTTCTATGCTTTCGCCCTCGCAAAGATACGGCATTATGCCCACCGCCGTTACAAGCTCGTCGTCATCTGTGGCGATATCACAGACGGTATAGCCGTTTTCTTCGTTCTGATATATTATTTTTTCAATAATTCCGGAGATCTTTATCAGCTCTTCACCGATTCCCATACCGTCCATTTTGACTTCCTTTTAGTTATAATTTATCTTTATATTTTTGTATTTTCTTCTGAATTTTTCGGCGATTTCCGCCGTTTTTTCCCGTTCGGGAGACGACTTCGGAATGTTCACCGTTATTTTTTTAGCCCTGAAAGCCGATTTTGCTATCGCGGCTCTTATGCAGTATTCCGCGTTTTCGGAATCGGCGTATATGCTTATTTTTTCGCCGTCACAGTCACAGCCGCGACGCTGCAGCTCCCTGCCGGCGCAAAATGCGATAAGTGCGCTTGCGACAATATAAATTCCGTAAAAAATGCAAAGTGAAAGAAAAATCCTTATGAATATACACATAACGGGCTCCTTTTTGCTTTTATCATATGATATGAAAAAGGTCGCCCGTTTGTTATTTTGTTTTGCTTTGTCAGACTCTCAGCCCGAGCTTGTCGGCTATTATGTCGGCTATGTCGGTTTTCTCAAAGCGAACGCCAAGCTCTTCTCTTCCGAAATGGCCGTATGCCGAAAGCGGAGCAAATATCGGCTTTCTGAGTCCGAAATACGAAATTATTGCGGCAGGACGGAAGTCCACCGTTTCGCGCAGAGCCTTTGCGATTTTCTCGTCCGAAGCTTTTCCCGTTCCGAAGGTGTTTACGTTTACGCAAAGCGGATGCGCAACGCCGATGGCATAAGCTATCTGAACCTCGCATCTGTCGGCTGCGCCCGACGCGATTATATTCTTTGCCGCATATCTTGCCGCGTAGCAGGCGCTTCTGTCAACCTTTGTTGCGTCCTTTCCGGAAAATGCGCCGCCGCCGTGTCTTGAATATCCGCCGTAGGTATCGACTATTATTTTTCTTCCGGTAAGACCGCTGTCGCCGTCCGGCCCGCCGACAACAAATCTGCCCGTCGGATTTACGTATATTTTTGTATCTGCGTCGATTAAATGCTTCGGCACGACAGGATAAATAACCTTTTCTATTATGTCACTGCGGATCTGCTTCTGAGAAGCCTTTGGATCATGATGCGCGGAAACGACTATGTTGTCGAGTCTTACGGGAGTGTCGCCGTCGTACTGAACGGTAACCTGAGTTTTTCCGTCCGGACGAAGATAGTCTATATCGCCGCTTTTTCTTACAGCCGCAAGCCTTTTTGAAAGATTTGTGGCTATCGAATATCCGAGCGGCATAAAATTTTCCGTTTCTCTGCACGCATAACCGAACACCATTCCCTGATCGCCCGCGCCGATGTCAAAGCCGTCGCCGTCGCCCTCTTTTGCTTCAAGCGATTCGTCCACGCCCATCGCTATATCCGGCGACTGAGTATGTATAAGATTGAGAATTTTAAGGTTGTCACAGTCAAAGCCGTATTCTTTTTTTGTGTAGCCGATATCGCGGACCGCATCTCTTACCGTTTTTTCAACGTCTATATCTGCGTTTGCCGTTATCTCGCCCATTACAAGAACGTGCTGAGTGGTAACTGCGGTTTCGCACGCACAGCGCGCGTTTTCGTCCTGACGGAGAAGCGCGTCAAGCACGCTGTCCGAAATTCTGTCGCATACCTTATCGGGATGTCCTTCCGTCACCGATTCGGTTGCAAAAAATCTTGTTGCCATTTTTGTTTTTCCTTTTAAGCTATTATTTCTTAACAGTCCCGAATAAAAATCGCCTTGGATTTCCCCAAGACGACCGAAATGCTTAAAACAAATCTCATCTATCGGGAATTGGCACCTTGTATAAATACAGGTTGCCGGGCTTCACAGGGCCAGTCCCTCCGCCTCTCTTGATAAGATACATATATTATAACACAGAATTTTTAACAATGCAATAGGAATTTTATATTTTTATACAATACCTGCGATACCGTAAGATATAAGCAGCATTATAACTCCCGCCGCCATAACTCCGAGCAGGGCGGAAAGCATAGCCTTCCAGAACGGCATATCGAGCACCGCGGCGACAAGGCTGCCCGTCCATGCGCCCGTTCCGGGAAGAGGTATCATTATAAATACGGCAACTCCCCAGAAGCCGTATTTGGATATTTTCTCTTTGTTTTTTTCGGCTTTTGAAAGAAGCCAGTTCGCAAATCCGGCGAAGGTCTTTGTCTTTTGCATAAGGCGGATTATGCCTTTGATGAAAAGCAATATAAAAGGCACCGGAACCATATTCCCGAGGACGCTTAGAAGATACGTCTGAAGCGGAGGCATTTTGAATGCCGCGCCGAGCGGCACCGCTCCGCGAAGCTCTATTATCGGTATCATCGAGCAGAAGAACACACAAAGCTCTTTGCCCACGGTGTTCAGAAAAAAGTCGGATATGGAATTTGCTATGGATAAAAGCATATTTTTACTCCCGATTTATGTTATTACACAATTCTATGCGTTTGTTTTCAGAATTATTTCCTTCCGTGAAGAACGGGCGAAAGTCTTTTGTAGGTGAAGAAAACTATTGTCGAAACAATAAGTCCTTTTGCAAGGGTAAATGGCACATTGAAGATAAGAAGCGCCTGCGCAAGTCCTTTGACCGACGGAATAAGCGCCCTGTACATCGACACAATCGTTTCTTCGGTGAGGCTGTAAGCTCTCATATAGAAAGGATAGGTTATAAAATAATTTACGGGCAGGCTCGCCGCCGCCATCACAACAGACCCGACCAAAGAGCCGATGAGCGCTGACTTTTTGGTTTTTATACGTTTGTATATTATTCCGGCGGGCAAAACGAAGCAGCACCCTAAAATGAAGTTTGCAAGCTCTCCCACTCCTGCGCTGGACGATACCGCAACATGTATCAGGCATTTTATAAAGCAGACCGCAATCCCCGCCATCGGGCCGAGCGCAAACGACGCAAGCAACGCCGGAAGATCGGAAAAATCGAATTTCACAAAGCTCGGAATGAGAAACGCAAGCGGAAACTCAAGATACATAAGTATTGCCGCAACGGCGCCGAGCACGCCCACCGTTGCTGTTGATTTTGCGCTGATTTTATTTTCTTTCATATTTTCCCTTTCTTCAGGGAAATAAAAAAATCCCCGAAAACGCAGGGGAAAAGCGGACAAAATATATCCGCAAATCTTTTCTCATCCGGACTGTACCGTCGGTTGAGGAGTTACACCTCATCGGCGCCCGAAGGCGTTCGCAGACTATAACTGCCGGTATGGATTTTCACCATTCCCCAAAGATTTTTTATAATTTTTTCGGGGCAGGTTGCCCTGCCCCGAAAAATCATAATGTTGATTACTCAATGATTGTAGCAACAACGCCGGAACCGACTGTTCTGCCGCCTTCACGGATAGCGAAGTTAAGTCCCTTTTCAATAGCGATAGGAGTGATAAGCTCAACTGTCATATCAACGTTATCGCCGGGACGGCACATTTCAACGCCTTCGGGAAGGTTGATTACGCCCGTAACGTCTGTTGTTCTGAAATAGAACTGAGGACGATAGCCGGGGAAGAAGGGTTTCTTACGTCCGCCTTCTTTTTCTGTAAGAACGTAAACCTGACCTACGAACTTTGTGTGAGGATGGATGGAACCGGGTTTGCAGAGAACCTGTCCTCTTTCGATTTCGTTCTTCTGAATACCACGGAGAAGCGCGCCGATGTTATCGCCTGCTTCAGCCTGATCAAGAAGCTTCTTGAACATTTCAACGCCTGTAACCGTTGTGCTCTTCTTTTCATCGGAAAGACCAACGATTTCAACTACGTCGCCAACCTTAACCGTACCTCTCTCAACTCTACCCGTAGCAACCGTACCACGACCTGTGATGGAGAATACGTCCTCGACAGGCATAAGGAACGGAAGATCGGATTTTCTTTCGGGAGTAGGAATGTATTCGTCAACAACCTTCATAAGTTCAAGAATGGACTTATATTCGGGAGCGTTGATATCTGTGGATGCGCTTTCAAGCGCTTCTCTTGCGGAACCACGAATGATAGGAGTATCATCGCCGGGGAACTCGTACTGGTTGAGAAGGTCACGAATGTCCATTTCAACGAGCTCAAGAAGTTCGTCGTCGTCAACGAGGTCGCACTTGTTGAGGTAAACTACGATTGCGGGAACGCCAACCTGACGGGCAAGAAGAACGTGCTCGCGTGTCTGCTGAAGGGGACCGTCGGAAGCAGCAACAACAAGGATAGCGCCATCCATCTGAGCTGCACCTGTGATCATGTTCTTAACGTAGTCTGCGTGTCCGGGGCAGTCAACGTGTGCATAGTGACGGTTTTCTGTCTCGTACTCAACGTGTCTTGTGTTGATTGTAATACCACGAGCCTTTTCCTCGGGAGCGTTATCGATCTGGTCGTAAGCAAGAAATTCGTTCTTGCCGTTTGCAAGAGAAAGCACCTTTGTGATAGCTGCTGTAAGAGTTGTCTTACCGTGGTCAACGTGTCCGATCGTACCAATGTTTACGTGCGGTTTGGTTCTTTCGAAATGAGCCTTTGCCATTATAAAATCCTCCTTGTTTTGCGAAGCTTTTATGCTTCGCATTTATTTTTTAATTTTTTGTGTGGATTAGTTGCCGGATTTTCTGCCGGCCATTATCTCCTCCGCAATGTTCTTCGGCACCTGAGCGAAGTGGCTGGGTTCCATTGAATACTGACCTCTGCCCTGTGTTTTTGAGCGAAGGTCCGTTGCGTATCCGAACATATTGGAAAGAGGCACTGATGCGGTTACCTGCGTTGCGCCGTTGAGCGGATCCATTGACTGGATATTTCCGCGGCGCGAGTTGATATCGCCGATAACATCTCCGAGATAATCGTCAGGCGTAATTACGACGACCTTCATGATCGGTTCCGTAAGTATCGGTGAAGCTTTTCTCATGGCATTTTTGAAGGCCATCGAACCCGCTATCTTAAATGCCATTTCAGACGAGTCCACTTCATGATAAGAACCGCCGTTAAGGGTTACTTTTACGTCGACTACGTTGTAGCCGGCAAGAATACCGGACTGCATCGCACCCTGAATACCTGCATCAACCGCAGGGATATATTCCTTGGGAACTTCTCCGCCAACAACTTTGTTGATGAATTCGTAGCCCTTGCCGGGTTCGTTCGGTTCAATCGTTATCTTAACGTGACCGTACTGACCCTTACCGCCGGACTGACGTGCATACTTGCAGTCTTCATCAGCTGTGGCTGTGATGGTTTCCTTATATGAAACCTGAGGCTTGCCCACGTTTGCCTCAACCTTGAATTCGCGCAGAAGTCTGTCCACGATGATTTCAAGGTGAAGCTCGCCCATGCCGGCGATGATTGTCTGACCCGTTTCTTCATCCGTATAGGTTCTGAAGGTCGGGTCCTCCTCTGCCAGCTTGGAAAGGGCTATGCCCATTTTCTCCTGACCCGCTTTTGTCTTGGGTTCGATTGCAACCTTGATAACGGGTTCGGGGAATTCCATCGATTCAAGAACGATAGGATGCTTTTCATCGCACAGTGTGTCGCCTGTTGTCGTGTTCTTTGTTCCGACAACGGCAGCAATATCACCTGCGTAGCAAGCTTCTATGTCCTTTCTCTCGTTTGCATGCATCTGAAGAATACGACCGAAACGCTCTCTTACTCCCTTTTCGGTGTTCAGCGCGGATTCGCCTGCGTTGATGCAGCCCGAATAAACACGGAAGAAGCAAAGCTTGCCCACATAGGGGTCGGTCATTATCTTGAATGCGAGTGCCGCGAACGGAGCGTCGTCGGAAGAAGGTCTTTCTTCCTCCTGCTCTGTTTCGGGGTTTATACCGCGTATATGCGGAATATCGGTAGGCGCGGGCATATAATCGACAATAGCGTCAAGAAGCTTCTGTACGCCTTTGTTTTTGTAGGACGTACCGCACGTTACGGGAACCACCTTGTTTGCGATGGTTTCCTTTCTGAGCGCGCTCTTGATTTCTTCCGTTGTCAGTTCTTCGCCGCCGCAATACTTTTCAAACAGCTCTTCGTCCGATTCGGCGATCGCCTCTATCATGCTCTGTCTGTATTCGTTTGCAAGCTCTACCATATCGGCAGGGATAGGCTCAACGCGCATATCCTTGCCCAGATCATCGTAATAGATGTCCGCTTCCATATTGATAAGGTCGATAATACCTCTGAAGGTATCCTCTTTACCGATAGGAAGCTGAATCGGAACGGGATTCGTTTTAAGACGTTCCTTCATCATTTTGAGTACGCGATAGAAGTCCGCGCCGTTTATGTCCATCTTGTTGACATAAGCCATTCTCGGGACTCCGTATTTGTCAGCCTGACGCCATACGGTTTCAGACTGCGGCTCAACACCGCCTTTGGCACAGAAAACCGTCACCGAACCGTCCAGCACTCTGAGCGAACGCTCAACCTCGACCGTAAAGTCAACGTGTCCGGGCGTGTCTATGATGTTGATTCTGTTACCTTTCCAGAAACAAGTGGTTGCGGCAGAGGTAATTGTGATACCTCTTTCCTGCTCCTGCTCCATCCAGTCCATGGTGGCAGAGCCGTCATGGGTTTCGCCAAGCTTGTGTGTCTTACCGGTGTAATAAAGAATTCTTTCGGTGGTGGTCGTTTTGCCGGCGTCGATGTGAGCCATGATACCAATATTTCTTGTATGTTCAAGCGTATATTCTCTTGGCATGTTTAAGCTCCTTAAATAAAATTTTGTTGTTCAGTTTGATACTCGCTGCGAACAATTCGTCGGCAAAATGATCAATATCTGTAGTGTGCGAATGCCTTGTTGGCTTCTGCCATCTTGTGCATTTCGTCTTTTTTCTTGACGGAGGCGCCGGTATTGTTTATGGCGTCCATTATTTCTCCGGCAAGTCTTTCGGACATATTGCGCTCGCCGCGTTTTCTTGAGAAAAGCACGAGCCATCTAAGTCCCAGAGTCTGTCTTCTTTCGGGGCGAACCTCCATAGGAACCTGATAAGTCGAACCGCCGACTCTGCGAGCCTTGACTTCAAGCACGGGCATGATGTTGTTCAATGCTTCCGTAAATGCGTCAAGGGCAGGCTTTCCCGTTTTGCTTTCAACCGTTGCGAACGCGTCGTAAACGATTTTCTGAGCTACGCCCTTTTTGCCGTCTTCCATAACGTTGTTGATGAGCTTTGTAACTACTTTGGAATTATAAAGCGGATCCGGCAAGACATCTCTCTTGGAAATCTGACCTCTTCTTGGCACTGTTATTCCCTCCTTCACATAAAATGAATATCATAGGTACTCGAAAGTTTCCTCCCGCTGTGCTTTGTCATTTTGAAAAGATGCTCTGCCGTCCGCCCGCACATATTTGCGCGGGTAATATAAACATATTATCTATCAAAAGCAAAAGCGCTTGCGATAAGATTTTAATACCTTTTCCGCATTTGTCATGCGGTCTTATTTTGCGGCTTTCTTGCCGCGCTTTGCACCGTACAGAGAACGTCCCTGTTTACGGTTGGCAACGCCCTGTGCGTCAAGCGTACCGCGGATGATGTGGTAACGTACACCGGGCAGGTCACGCACTCTGCCGCCTCTTATAAGAACAACCGAGTGTTCCTGAAGATTGTGGCCTATACCGGGAATGTAGCATGTCGCTTCAAGACCGTTTGTAAGTCTTACTCTGGCAATCTTACGGAGAGCGGAGTTAGGCTTTTTAGGAGTCTGCGTCGTCACCTTTGTGCATACGCCTCTTTTCTGCGGCGAGCTGAGATCGGTTGCAGACTTCTTTATGGAGTTGAAACCTTTCTGAAGCACGGGTGCTTTTGACTTGTACTGACGTTCCTGACGACCGTTGCGGACAAGCTGGTTAAAGGTAGGCATTAATCTTTTCCTCCTTTCGTTTTTAATAAATAAAATGTTTATATATCTGCTCCTTCGGGCGGTTCCGCAAGGCAGATACCGTTTATTTCTGCAAGCGCGCACACTTTTAATTGCACACTTACGTACTCTATATCATACCATCAAAAAGTCGTTTTGTCAACGGAATTTTCAGAAATTTTCTCTGTTTCAAAGAGTATTATTTCCGTTTTTTTGCACAAAAATCAAAGGCACGCGCATTTTGGGCGCGTACCTTTTGTTTTTTGGTTGTGTTTTTTGTCCGGACTCAGTGGGTTTCCGAGTACAAAGGCAGGAAAAGACCACGGCGACGGTACATCTGCGCTTCCTCCTCCTCGGGAGTCGGCACGCGTTCGACTTCAACGTCGCGATAGCACGCAAGTCCCGTTCCCGCGGGAATGAGCTTACCGATAATAACGTTCTCTTTGAGTCCGAGAAGATTATCGACCTTACCCTTGATTGCGGCGTCCGTAAGAACCTTCGTCGTTTCCTGGAAGGAAGCTGCGGAAAGGAACGAATCCGTCTGCAAAGCTGCCTTTGTGATACCGAGAAGAACGGGAGTTGCCGTAGCGGGACGGAGCGTTCTTTCGCCCGCGGCGATTCTGCGCTCGATTTCTTCGTTTTCCGAAACGAACTCGGTTATATCAGCCATGCTTCCCGTAAGAAGCGCCGTATCTCCGCCGTCCTCGATTCTTACCTTTCTTGTCATCTGACGCGCGATAACCTCAATATGCTTATCGTTTATCTTGATGCTCTGCGAACGGTAAACTCTCTGAACCTCACGGATGATATAATCGTAAACAGCGTCAAGACCGTTTATTCTCGTAATGTCGGCAAGGCTCATATTACCTTCCGTAATCGCATCGCCGCGCGATACGTAAGAGCCTTCGGAAACAAGTATCTTTGTGCCGATCGGAATGGGATATACCGTTTCCTCGCCCTCAGCTGTGGTAACTATGACGTTTCTCGTCTTCTTTGCGTCCGCAATTCTGACAGTGCCGTTGACCTCGGCGATCGTAGCCGTTTTCTTCGGTCTGCGCGCTTCAAAGAGCTCTTCGACTCTCGGAAGACCCTGCGTAATATCCGATCCCGCGATACCGCCGGTATGGAACGTTCTCATCGTAAGCTGAGTACCCGGCTCGCCGATGGACTGAGCTGCGATTATGCCGACAGCTTCGCCCACGCTGACGGTCTTTCCGGAAGCCATATCCGAACCGTAGCAATGAGCGCACACGCCGTGCTTGGATTTGCATTTGAGAATCGAACGAACGTGTACCCTTTCGGCGCCGGAGGCAACGATTTTCTTTGCCGTGTCAGGCGTGATGAATTCACCGTCATGCGCGACAACCTCACCCGTTGTTTTGTCAACAACGTCGCCTATAAGATATCTTCCGGGCAGACGGTCCTCGAGCGGCTCGATAACGGAGTTGCCGTCCTTTACGTCGCTTACCCAGATGCCTTCTCTTGTTCCGCAGTCGTCCTCTCTTACGATGACATCCTGTGAAACGTCGACAAGACGTCTTGTAAGGTAACCGGAGTCAGCCGTTTTAAGAGCCGTATCCGAAAGCGACTTACGCGAACCTCTTGCGCCGATGAAATATTCAAGAACGTTGAGACCTTCACGGAAGTTCGACTTGATCGGTATTTCCATTGTTTTACCGGTTGCGGAGAACATAAGTCCGCGCATACCTGCCAGCTGTTTCATCTGCGCGATAGAACCACGCGCACCCGAGTCAGCCATCATCTTTATCGGGTTATATCTGGAAAGGCACGCGAGAAGCGCTTCCTCAACCTTCTTTGTTGTTTCTTCCCAGACCTTGATAACGCTGTCGTAGCGCTCCTTGTCGGAAAGAAGACCGCGGCGGAAGTTCTTTGTTATCTGTTCAACCTCGTGCTCTGCTGCGGTGATAAGCTCCTTTTTCTCCTCCGGAACGGTCATATCGCTTACGGAAATGGAGATCGAAGCCTTTGTGGAATATTTGAAGCCGTTGGCTTTGATATCGTCAAGCACCTGAGCGGTGACGGTCGGACCGTGCTTCTTTATCGTGCGGTCAACTATCTCGCCGAGCTGTTTCTTTGCCGTCGGGAAAGCGACCTCAAGATCGAGGAGCTTTGCGGGATCGCTTCTGTCAACAAATCCGAGGTCCTGCGGGATCGGCTTGTTGAATATAAGGCGACCGAGCGTGGCGTCGATTATTCCCGTGTGGACAACACCGTCTATTTCCTTTGAAACTCTGACCTTTATGGGCGCGTGAATTCCGAGATAGCCGTTTTCATAAGCCATCATTGCTTCGTCGAAATCGCGGTAGAAGCCGCCCTCGCCCTTTTCGCCGGCGCGGTCTATCGTCAGATAGTAAGAACCGAGCACCATGTCCTGAGAAGGAACGGTAACGGCTTTACCGTCGGCGGGCTTAAGGAAGTTGTTTGCAGAAAGCATAAGGAATCTTGCCTCTGCCTGAGCTTCGCTCGAAAGCGGAACGTGAACAGGCATCTGGTCGCCGTCGAAGTCGGCGTTGAACGCCGTACATACAAGCGGATGAAGCTTTATTGCTCTGCCTTCGACAAGTATCGGCTCGAACGCCTGAATCGACAGACGGTGAAGCGTGGGAGCACGGTTGAGAAGAACGGGATGATCCTTTATCACGTTTTCAAGAGCGTCCCATACCTCGGGGCTTACTCTTTCGACTTTCTTCTTTGCATCCTTGATGTTAGACGCGTTCTGCGTTTCGACAAGACGCTTCATAACGAACGGCTTGAAGAGCTCCAGCGCCATTTCCTTCGGAAGTCCGCACTGATAAATCTTGAGCGACGGACCTACGACGATAACGGAACGTCCCGAATAGTCGACACGTTTTCCGAGCAGGTTCTGACGGAAACGTCCCTGCTTGCCGCGCAGCATCTCCGAAAGAGATTTGAGCGGACGGCTGCTCGAACCGCCGGTGACAGGCTTGCCGTGACGACCGTTGTCTATCAGCGCGTCCACGGCTTCCTGAAGCATACGCTTCTCGTTCTTTATGATTATTTCGGGAGCCATAAGCTCCATAAGCTTTTTAAGACGGTTGTTTCTGTTGATAACGCGACGGTAGAGGTCGTTTAAGTCCGACGTTGCGTATCTGCCGCCGTCAAGGGGAACCATAGGTCTGATTTCCGGCGGAATTACGGGAACAACGTCAAGTATCATCCATTCGGGCTTGTTTCCCGAACGGCGGAACGCCTCGACAACTTCAAGTCTTTTTATTATCTTCAGCTTTTTCTGACCGGAGGAGGCGTCAAGCTCGGCTTTAAGCTCCTCGGAAAGCTTATCGACATCTATCTCGTGAAGAAGCTCTTTTATAGCCTCCGCACCCATACCAACGCGGAAATCGTTTTCGTACTTTTCGTACATATCACGATATTCGCGCTCGGAAAGCATCTGCTTCTTTTCAAGCGGAGTGTTGCCCGGGTCAAGAACTATATACTGCGCAAAGTAAAGCACCTTTTCAAGCGCTCTGGGAGAGATGTCAAGTATAGTTCCCATTCTCGAAGGAATGGCTCTGAAATACCAGATGTGGGACACGGGAGCTGCAAGCTCTATATGACCCATTCTCTCACGGCGGACCTTTTTGGTGGTTACCTCAACTCCGCACTTTTCGCAGACCTTGCCCTTGTAACGCACGCGCTTGTACTTTCCGCAAAGACATTCCCAGTCCTTTGTAGGTCCAAAGATCTTCTCGCAGAAAAGTCCGTCCTTTTCGGCGCGCAGCGTGCGGTAGTTTATAGTCTCCGGCTTTGTCACCTCACCGTGAGACCAGCTTCTTATCATTTCGGGAGAGGCAAGCCCGATCTTTATTGAATCGAAAACGTTTTTTGCCATTTATATTTCTCCCCTCTCATTCATCATAGCCGAAATCGTCGTCGATTTCGTCGCCGTACTCTTCGGAAAACTCATCGGAGAAATCATCGTCGTCTTCGTCAATGACCTCGCCGTTTTCGTCTTCAACGAGCATATCGTCCGTTTCGCCGTCGCCCGCGACCGCCGTGCCGACGTCCTCTTCCGTAACGAATGCGGGACCCGCCTCGTCTTCAAGGTCGCTGAGCTGCGAAAGCTCTATTTCGTTTCCGTCCTCATCGAGAACGCGTATATCAAGCGCAAGCGACTGAAGCTCTTTTACAAGCACGCGGAAGGATTCCGGAACGCCCGGCGTGGGTATGTTCTGACCCTTTACAATTGCTTCGAAGGTCTTTACTCTTCCCGTTACGTCGTCCGACTTGACGGTGAGTATTTCCTGAAGCGTGTATGCCGCGCCGTATGCTTCAAGCGCCCAGACCTCCATTTCTCCGAAACGCTGACCGCCGAACTGCGCTTTACCGCCGAGAGGCTGCTGCGTGATAACGGAGTAAGGACCTGTGCTTCTTGCGTGGATTTTATCGTCAACAAGGTGATGCAGCTTGAGATAATACATTATACCTACGGTTACGGGGTTGTCAAAGGGCTCGCCCGTTCTGCCGTCGTAAAGTATTCTCTTTCCGTCGGCACGGAGTCCGGCTTCCTTGAGCGCTTCCGTAATGTCGGCTTCCTTTGCTCCGTCGAATGCCGGAGTCATTACCTTGACGCCGAGCGTCTTTGCCGCGATACCCAGATGCACTTCAAGCACCTGACCGATATTCATTCGGGAAGGAACGCCCAGAGGGTTGAGAACTATATCAAGAGGAGTGCCGTCAGCCATATAAGGCATATCCTCGGGCGGAAGTATTCTCGATACGACGCCCTTGTTTCCGTGACGTCCGGCCATCTTGTCGCCGACGGAAATTTTACGCTTCTGTGCGACGTAAACTCTTACCGTCTTGTTTACGCCGGGAGAAAGCTCGTCGGAGTTTTCGCGCGAGAATATTCTCACGTCAACGACTATGCCCGACTCGCCGTGGCGCAGACGAAGCGAAGTGTCGCGCACTTCTCTTGCCTTTTCGCCGAATATCGCGCGGAGAAGTCTTTCCTCTGCCGTAAGCTCGGTTTCGCCCTTGGGCGTAACCTTACCGACGAGAATATCTCCTGCGCGCACCTCGGTACCGTTGCGGATAATACCGTCCTGATCGAGATCCTTCAATGTATCGTCGCTGCAGTTGGGGATCTCGCGCGTGATCTCTTCCGGTCCGAGCTTTGTATCTCTTGCTTCTATCGTGTATTCTTCTATATGAATTGAGGTATATACGTCATCTCTTACAAGGCGCTCGTTGAGAAGAACGGCGTCCTCGTAGTTGTAGCCCTCCCACGTCATAAATCCGATGAGAGCGTTCTTTCCGAGCGATATCTCTCCGTTCGACGTAGCCGGACCGTCGGCGATAACATCGCCTTTTTCAAGCTTTTCTCCGACGCTTACGATCGGACGCTGGTTTATGCACGTTCCCTGGTTTGAACGCTTGAATTTGAGAAGCTCGTAGGTATCCTTCATTCCGTTTTCACGGACAACAACCACCTTGTCTGCGCTTACATATTCAACCGTTCCGGCTTCCTTTGCGAGAATACATATTCCCGAATCTATCGCAGCCTTGTGCTCCATGCCCGTAGCAACTATAGGAGATTCCGTCATAAGAAGCGGCACCGCCTGCTTCTGCATGTTCGAGCCCATCAGCGCACGGGAGTTATCATCGTTGTCAAGAAACGGAATAAAGCCCGTGGCAACGGATATCGCCATTCTCGGAGAAACGTCGACATAGTCAACCTTGCTTGCCGGAACTTCTATAATTTCATTTCTTTCTCTTACGAGGACTCTGCGATTGATAAAGCGTCCTTCTTCATCGACGGGCTCGCCCGCCTGTGCGATTATATAATCGTCCTCGATATCGGCTGTCATATACTCGACGATATCGGTGACCTTTCCCGTTTCCTTATCGACCTTGCGGTAAGGAGCTTCGATAAAGCCGTAATCGTTGAGCTTTGCGTAGCACGCAAGATACGAAATAAGACCGATGTTCGGACCTTCGGGCGTTTCTATCGGACAGATACGTCCGTAATGAGTGTAGTGAACGTCACGGACCTCAAACGAAGCTCTGTCACGCGAGATACCGCCGGGACCGAGCGCCGAAAGACGGCGCTTGTGGGTAAGCTCTGCAAGAGGGTTGTTCTGATCCATGAACTGTGAAAGCGGCGACGAACCGAAGAACTCGCGTATCGCGCCCACAACGGGACGGCTGTTGATAAGCGTCTGCGGAGTAAGAGAATCCGCGTCCTGAATGTTCATTCTTTCCTTGATGTTCTTATCCATTTTGGAGAAACCTATTCTCATCTGGTTCTGGATAAGCTCGCCGACGGCACGTATACGACGGTTTCCGAGATGGTCGATATCGTCCGTTGTGCCTATGCCGTGAGAAAGGCATATAAGATAGTTTATTGAAGCGAAAATATCTTCCTTTGTTATGTGGCGGGGAGAAAATTCGTTTATTCTCGTCTTTGCCGCGTTTATAACGGCTTCTTTGAAGGCGTCGAAGTCGCCGTCTGCCTGCTCCTGCATTTCAAGAAGCATAGCAAGGCTTACCTTCTCGGCAAGTCCGGCTTCTTCCTTTAAGTCTATGCCGAAAATCTTCTTGCAATCGACCATTCCGTTGGAAATGACCTTGCACTCTTTGTCCTCGCCCACTTTTACATAGGCTTCGGTAACGCCGGCGTCCTCGATTTCGAGCGCTTCCTCGCGCGAAAGCTCTTTTCCGGCGTCGAACATGAGCTCGCCCGTGATGGGATTGATGACGGGTCTTGTAAGCGTGTGTCCGGCAAGTCTTCTTCCGAGCGCTGTCTTTTTGTCGAATTTATATCTGCCCACCGCGCCGAGATCGTATCTTTTGGGATCGAAGAAGGTGTTGGTAAGCTGAATCTGAGCGCTCTCCACAAGCGGAGGCTCGCCCGGACGGAGCTTTCTGTATATCTCTTTCAGAGATTCTTCATAAGGAGTCGTGCCGTTTTTGTCGGCTTCCTCCTGCATACCGTCCTTTGCAATCGTTGCGATTATCTTGGGATCGTCGCCGAAAAGCGCCTTTATACCCGTCTCTGTCGAGGTTTCTTCTTCGAGCGCACGGATAAGAATCGTAACCGGTATTTTGCGGTTCTTGTCTATACGAACATAGAACACGTCGCTTGCGTCGGTTTCGTATTCAAGCCACGCGCCGCGATAAGGAATCACCTGCGCGGTGAGTATCTGCTTGCCCGTTTTGTCGATTGCGGTATCATAATACATACCGGGAGAACGGACGAGCTGCGAAACGACAACGCGTTCCGCGCCGTTGATAACGAACGTGCCGCTGTCTGTCATCAGCGGGAATTCGCCCATGAAGATGTCCTGCTGCTTTACTTCGCCCGTTGACTTGTTCGTAAGACGGACTGTCACTCTGAGCGGAGAAGCATAGTTTACGTCGCGTTCCTTGCATTCTTCAACGGGATATTTCGGCTCCGCGTCGATAGAATAGCCGACGAATTCGATTACGAGATTACCTGAGTAGTCCACGATAGGCGAAACATCCGCCAGAACCTCCGAGAGTCCCTTGTCCAAAAGCCACTGATACGACTTTTTCTGGATCTCGAGAAAATCGGGCATTTCGAGGATTTCGTCGATCTTAGCAAAACTCTGTCTTACTACGTTCTTACCGAGCTGCTTGGGTTTGGTTCTCAATGTACGATCACTCCATTCAAGTTTTCTGCGGCAGAGCGCTCCGCCATAAGCGGATTCCCCTTGCCCTGCCTTTTGTTTTTATTCGTTCCACTCCGCAAAAGCACGCCGTTTTTCTGACATTTTTCTCCGTTTTATGACGGTGGCATCTCAAAAAAAGGCACTGTTGCGAGCATTGTAATGCAATTTACAAGTATATCATCTGTTTTGCGATATGTCAAGTTAATTTTTACATTTTTTCTGCGGGAATGTTGACATTTTTTCATCAAGGCAATATAATAAATATAACTTGCCGCACAGACGGCTCAAAAATCAAACTTTTATCGGAAGGCAAACTGAAATTATGAAATGGACATCACTCAACGACCTGCGGGCGTCTTTTCTCTCATTTTTTGAGTCCAAGGGGCATCTCTGCCGCGGGAGCTATCCTCTCGTGCCGGAAAACGACAAATCCCTTCTTCTCATAGTGGCGGGAATGGCTCCGCTTAAAAAATATTTCACGGGCGAGCTTACCCCTCCCTGCCGCCGTATGGCAACCTGCCAGAAATGTATCCGCACAAACGATATAGAAAACGTCGGATATACGGCTCGTCACGGCACATTCTTTGAAATGCTCGGAAATTTCTCCTTCGGCGATTATTTCAAGCAGGAGGCTTTGCCGTGGGCGTGGGAATATCTCACAAAGGTGCTTGAAATTCCGGAGGACAAGCTCTGGCCTTCGGTCTACAAGGAGGACGACGAGGCGTATGCCATCTGGCGCGACAAAATAGGCGTAAGAGAGGATCACATCGTCCGTCTCGGCAAAGAGGACAATTTCTGGGAGCACGGCTCCGGTCCCTGCGGTCCTTGCTCGGAAATATATTTCGATCGCGGCGAAAAATACGGTTGCGGAAAGCCCGACTGCAAGCCCGGCTGCGACTGCGACCGCTATATGGAGATATGGAACAACGTTTTTTCGCAGTTCAATAACGACGGCAACGGCAACTATACCGAGCTTGCGTCGAAAAATATAGACACCGGCATGGGACTTGAACGTCTTGCCTGCGTAATGCAGGGCGTTGACAGTATGTTCGAGGTTGACACCATAAAGAACATCATAACCGCCATAAGCGACAAAGCCGGAATAAAATATCACGACGATCCCAAAGCCGACATTTCGCTGCGTATAATTGCAGACCATTCGAGAGCTTCGGCATTTCTTATCGCCGACGGCGTAATGCCGTCAAACGAGGGCAGAGGCTATGTCCTGCGCAGACTTCTCCGCCGCGCGTGCCGTCACGGCAAGCTTCTCGGAATAAAGGGCGCTTTCCTTTCGGATATAATGGCTGTCGTCGCGCACGAAAATCTCTCCGCATATCCCGAACTCACCGAAAAGTTCGACTATATAAGCAAGATAGTTTCTATGGAAGAAGAACGCTTTGACGCAAATGTCGAGGCGGGAATGAACCTTCTCGACACGCTCACCGGAAAAGCAAATGCGTCGGGCGCGAAAATGCTTGACGGCGCAGATGTTTTCAAGCTTTCCGACACGTTCGGCTTCCCGATAGATCTCACGCGCGAAATCGCAGCCGAAAGAGGACTCGGAATAGACGAGGAAGGCTACAAAAAATGTCTTGAAGAACAGAAAGCCCGCGCAAGAGCCGCAAGAGGAAACATCAGCGGCTGGCAGGACAAGTCCCTTTTCTCCGAATTTGAAAAAACCGTATTTACGGGCTATGAAAAAACAGAGGACGAAAGCGAGATAATCGCCGTTGTCGATCCCGACACGCACGAGCCTGCGGACGTCTCCGGCGAAAATGCGATAATAATCACAAAATCGACCTGCTTCTACGGCGAAGGCGGCGGTCAGGTAGGCGATGTTGGCACAATCGAAGGCAAAAACGGCAAAGCGACCGTAACCGATACAAAAAAGGCGGACGGCGTATATCTGCACATCTGCCATGTCGAAAGCGGTTCTTTCTCCGCAGGAGATAAGGTTACTCTCAGCGTTGACGCACAGCGTCGCGCCGCAACAGCGCGCAATCACAGCTCCGTTCACCTGCTCGACGCAGCTCTGCGTCAGGTGCTCGGCGATCATATCCGTCAGGCAGGCTCTATGGTCGATGCCGAGAGAGGACGCTTTGACTTCACTCACTTCTCCGCCGTAACCGCGGAGGAGCTTGACAAGGTTGAGCGTATTATAAACGAAAAAATACTCGAAGATATTCCCGTCGTAACCGTCGAAACCGATCTCGAATCGGCTAAAAAGTCCGGCGCGATCGCGCTTTTCGGCGAAAAATACGGTGATATCGTCCGCGTGGTGAAAATGGGCGATTTCTCAAGCGAGCTTTGCGGCGGAACGCATGTACGTTCAACCGGGAGCATAGGCTGTGTGAGAATTCTCTCCGAAAGCTCTGTTGCCGCAGGCACGAGAAGAATCGAGCTTGTTTCGGGCATGGGCGCATATGAGCTTGCAAAGGCTCAGGGCGCGACGGTGAAATCCGCTCTTTCCGCGCTCAAAATAAGCGACGAAAGCGAAATAGCATCGAAAATCGCTTCGCTTCAGAGCGAGCTCAAGCAGGCAAAGAAAGACCTTGAAGCAATGTCGCTCAAGGCGGCGTCGGCAGGCGTTGCGGAAATGCTCGCAAAAGCGGAAAGCGTCGGCGCGATAAAAATCGCTTCTATGCAGACCTCTCTCCCCGTTGACACGGTAAGAAGTCTTTCCGACGATATAAAAGCAAACCATCCCGATACCGTAGCCGTTATTTCAACCGACTGCGGCGGCAAATATTCTCTTGTCTGCGTTTGCGGCAAAGACGCGCTTGCGGCGGGAGTCAAGGCTCCGCTTGTTCTTCGTGAGCTTTCGACGTTTGTCGGCGGCGGCGGTGGCGGACGTCCCGACAGCGCAATGGCGGGCGGAATGAAATATCCCGAAAAGCTCGGCGAAGCGTTCTCGTCGCTTCCCGAAATTATAAAAAAGCTGATTTAAGGAGGATACCTGAATGAAAGACAAAGCAAAAGGCTTCTGGGCGGAATTCAAAAAATTCATTTCAAAGGGCAATGTTGTCGATATGGCTGTCGGCGTTGCGGTGGCGACAGCGTTCACGGCGATAGTTACGGCGTTCACAAAGGGATTTATAGCGCCTATTCTCTCGTTGCTTTCTCACAACGCTTCCCTTTCGGATATGAAATGGGTGATTCGGCCCGAGGTTGCCGAAATCGCGGCAGACGGAACAAAAACCGTTACGACTCCCGAGGTTGCTATTCTCTGGGGCGCGTTTCTTCAGTCGATAATCGACTTTCTTCTTATCGCGCTGGTTATGTTTATGTTGCTTAAAATAGTAATGAGCGTAACAAAGAAAGCCGAAAAAATGCGTCTTGAGCTGACGGGCGAGGACAAAGAACGCGCAAAAGCCGAAGCCGAAGCCAAAGCCAAGGAAGAAGCCGAGAAAAAAGCCGCAGAAGAAGCCAAAGCCGCGGCAGAGGCTGAAATCGCGGCGGAAAAAGCAAGAAAGGCAAGAGAGCTTGAACTGCTTGAGCAGATCGCCGCTTCTCTTAAGGTGTCAGAATAATGGACGGCTGTGTTTTCTGTATGATCTGCGAAGGAAAAATTCCTTCCAAAAAAGCTTATGAGGACGACAAAATCCTTGCGTTTTACGATATAAACCCTCAGGCTCCGGTGCATATTCTCGTTATACCCAAGGAGCATATCGGCTCTGCTGACGAAATAACCCCCGAAAACAGCGGAATAATTTCATACATTTTTGAAAACATTCCGAAGATAGCAAAAGCGGCGGGACTTACCGGCGGCTACCGCATAATTTCAAACTGCGGCGTCGATGCCTGCCAGAGTGTGCACCACATTCATTTTCATATCCTCGGCGGCACTCAGCTCGCCGACCGCATGGCATAACCGTACTTTTCTTTGGAAAAGAAAAGTAGGCAAAAGAAACTTCGGTTATCGGCGGCGATATACAGAGTTTATAATATCTGCGCAGACGGGGCTTATTAAAAAACGCAAAAACTTCCGCAATCGTTTTGCGCAAGCCTTATAAAAACAAAAACAGAGGTGATTTTCTCATCTCTGTTTTTTGTTTATTCTTCGCTGTCGGAAACGTTTGTCCTTTTGTTTTTCTTTATCCACACGCGATAAACAAGAACCGTTACCGCCGTGAATGCAAGTCGGCACAAGACGGCTATCCAGAACGTCGGCGAGCGGTAATTTTTCAGCTCCGCGCCTATTATCGTTTCGAGTATCAGGTCGGGAGCAGCGCCGAGCAGACTCATTACAAGATATTTCGGATAGCTTATTTTCAAGGCTCCGAAATACATACTCACCACGTCCATCGGAAGCACGCCGATTATACGGAGCGCAAACACGGAAAACATACTGTTCCGCTTTATAAGCGAATAAAAATCGTTGAATTTCGGATATTTTTCGCGCAGCTTGTCAACCATTACGCTTCCGGAGCATCTTCCCACAAGGTAAGCCGCCGAAAAAGACGCCGCTATCGCCGCGGTATTTGCAAATATGGCAACGACCTTATCCTTGAATACAAGCGCGCCGATAAGCTCGATAAGTATAAACGGACAGAACACGGAAATTCCTTTTGCGGCGCCGATAAGCATCATGAAAAGCACGGCAAGCGACGCGTTTTCCGGCACAAAATCCTTTATTGCCTCCGGCTTGATGTCATCCTTAAAGACAAAATAAATCACGGCAAACGCCACTATCATCAGCAGCGGCAGACACCTTGCGATGTCAAGCGCAACCTGTTTTTTATCTTTCATTTTCCTCTGTCTCCGAAGCGGCTCCGTCTTCGGCTTCGTCCGTGCGGAGCGTTGGAATAAAGTTCTTTGCTATTTTGCCCTTTCCGCGATGCTTTATGTAGAAATAACCGATAATACAGAACACAAGCGCGCCGATGAAGTTTACGAAAAGATCCTCCATCGTATCGTAAAGACCTATATCAAGATAGCCGTTTATTCCGAGCGACGTTCCGTTTACGGCAGTGTCGGTGATTCCGGAAACGCTTATCGGAATATTGCTTTTCGTCGGATCGAGCAGAGTTGAATTGAAGCTGCTTATTACCGTATCCTTTTGCATATCCAGCCCGAAAAGCCTGTCCATACCGAATTCAAAAAATTCCCATATCACGCCGACTGTCATCGAAAAACAGAACGACGCCGCCGAAACATAAAAAGGCGAAATGGTGAATTTTATCTTGTCGTCGCGGTTGAGAACGTCTATAAGCGAAAAGCCGAACGCGGCGCAGATAAAGCCCCATGCCGTGTGAAGCATTGTGTCCCAGAAAGGAACATTTATAAAAAAGCTTGCGATCTCTCCGAGAATCTCCGCGGCAAAGATATGAATCAGAACGAGTATTTCGAGAATATTGGGAATATCGAGATTAAATTTTCTTTTGACAAAGCTCGGCAATGAGAACATAAAGAAAACGAGCAGACAAAGGAAGGCGTTTTCATAGTTTCCGAGCATAACGGCACGCACAAGACTGAACATAACAAGCACGCCGAGAATAATATATGTAATTTTGAGTCCGCGGCTCATTTTGTTCATTTCTTCAAGTCTTTCGGCTCTTTCCTGTTTTAAGTTGATACTTTTTTTCAAGACCGTTTCTCCTTTTTTGTTTTTATTTTTCGGCGCGGGAAAACAAAAAACTCCGCGTTACGCGGAGCTTTCGCAATTAAATCTGTTCTTTTACCTTAGCTGCTTTGCCGACTCTGTCGCGTACATAGTAGAGCTTTGCGCGTCTTACTTTACCGTGGCGGATAACCTCGACCTTAGCAACCTTCGGGGAATGCAGAGGGAACGTTTTCTCAACGCCTACGCCGTAAGCAATTCTTCTTACAGTGAAGGTTTCGGAAATACCGCCGTTTCTCTTGGCGATAACCGTTCCTTCAAAGAGCTGAATTCTCTCGCGCGTACCCTCGACGATTTTGTTGTGAACCACGACCGTGTCACCTATTTCAAACTTAGGAAGCTCGGTCTTTAATTGCTCGCTGACAAAAGCTGAAATCTTATCCATTGCTTTTTTCCTCCTTTTGAATTACAGAGCGTTCATACGAGCATGCAGCGGACCGCTCCATTTGCAATACAGCTTTACCATTATATCAGCCTTTTTTTATAATTGCAATAGTTTTTTGAAATTTTTTATTTGCTTTTTTCGTTCCGGACTCAAAATCAAAACGAAAAGCAAAATTTGCCGCCCATATTCCTCGCCGACGGAACAAATACTAAAAATAAAAAAGGTATTTATGGATAATTACGAAAACAAAAAGGAAAGCTTTCGCCGCAGGTTTGAAAATATGTCCGATTTTTCCGTGCGCAATCTGACCTACGGAGATATGAAAATATGTATCTTTTACATTTCCAACTTCTGTTCAAAAAATATGATAGCCTCTCAGGTCATAGAGCCGATAGCCGCCGCATACGGGCGCAGCGGAAAAATATCGTCCGTCGAAAGCCTGATAGCCTCGGCTTCCGTTTCGGTCGCGGAAGATGAAGCCGAAGCCGAAAGAAAGCTGCTTTCCGGCTCTGCCGTGCTTATGTACAGCGCATCGGACTGCTATGCGCTGTCCGTCGGGACAAAAAACGAGGAAGGCCGTTCGCCAAGCGAGCCGGATACCGAAAATGTGATACGCGGTCCGCACGAGGGCTTTACGGAAAACGGAGAATCAAACGCCATGCTTATCCGCCGAAGACTTCACACTCCGGAGCTGAAAAAGCTGAGCTTCACCGTCGGGACAAAATCAAAAACCGATGTCGCCGTGATGTATATCGAAGGCGTTGCAAACGAAAAGCTGATAGCCGAGCTTGTCCGCAGGATAGAAAGCATAAGGCTTGACGCCGTAACCGATTCCGGCAGCGTTGAAATATGTATTCAGGACGGGCGCTATGCCCTTTTCCCCACGGTGGGAAATTCAGAGCGTCCCGATAAGGTCGCGGCAAAGCTGACCGAAGGCAGAGCCGCCGTGATAGTTGACGGTTCGCCCGTGGTGCTTACCGTGCCGTACCTTTTCTGCGAAGCCTTTCAGGTTACGGAGGACTACGCAAAAAGTATGTGGTACGCAAGCTTTATCCGTATTCTGCGCTGTGTTGCAATGGCGATTTCCGTATGGCTGCCGGCGCTTTTCACGGCGATACTCACCCATCACGAATATATGGTAAACGAGCCGACTCTGAGCATAATAAAAGAATCGCGCAAGGAGCTTTCGTTTTCGATATTTTCGGAGGTCATAGTCGTTTTTCTGCTGTTTGAGCTTGTACGCGAGGTCGGACTGCGGATGCCCAAGGCTGTAGGCTCTGCCGTCGGGCTTGTCGGCGCGCTTCTTCTCGGCGACAGCGCCATAGAAGCCGGCATAGCCTCCTCATCGGTTATGATAATTGTCGCGCTCTCGGCGCTCTGCAATTTCATCGTTCCGCCGTATATGCACCCGTCAGTGATATACAGATTCGTTATGATAGTCCTTTCCGGACTTTTCGGGCTTTACGGATTTTTTGTCGGAATGATGCTCGGAGCTGCCGCGCTCGCCGCAAAAAGCTCGTTCGGAGTGCCGTATCTTTCGCCGATCGCGCCGATTTCGCCCGAAGGTATGCGCGATTTTCCAATAATGACGCCCATATGGTCGATGAACGTCGCGCCGACGGCGATAACGGGAAAAAGAATAATCCGCTCGCAAAGGAGACCGCGCAAATGACGCTCGAAAAAGGACTCACGCCCCGTCAGCTTTTCTTTTTGTCCGCTGTATATATGCTTTCGGGGGCATTTACGTTCCGCCTCCGCGGAGCGCTTACGCTTGCCGTGTCGTTTCTGCTCTGGACGGCAATTTCCGGCGCGACGGTGATAATGAAAAGCCGCAAGCCGGATATGCTTTACGGCGGACTTTTTTCCGCCGCGCTTGCCGCAAGCTGCGCTTTTACAGCCGCCTTTGACATATTTGCGCTTTACGGCTTTTCATCGGCATACAAAAGCGGAGCTTCGCCGCTTGCGTTTATCCTTTCGGCAATCGCGATATGCGTTTTCTTTGCCCCGAAAATAAAGCTGCTCGGAAGGCTTTCCGAGCTTGCGCCGTATCTTTTCGCCGTAGCCGCGCTGACCTCGCTCCCTTATATGAAAATATCGCTTTACGCCTTTGACGGCGGATATATCTTTCCCTGCTTTTTTCCCGCCGTGCCGATAATTCTTTGCGGAGAAGCGTGCGATACAAAAAGCTCTCCGTCGCCGGCGCTCGCCGCAAACAAAAACACAGGAAAGCCGTTTTTCTGCTCGCTTTCCGGCGCGCTCTGCGGAACGCTTCTGTATGTTCCCTTTTCCGCCGCTGATTTTTCGGAAAACGGAATTCTTCTCGTTTTCATCTGGTCAACGGCGCTTCTGCGGATTTCGTGCGATATTTTTACTGTCGTGCGTCTGTGCCGCGAAAAGCACGGATTCCTTTCTGCCGCCGCGTTTTCCGCTTTTGCGTTCTTTGCTTTTTTCTGCATATCAAAAACGCCTCCCGTATGAGAAGGCGTTTTTACATAACACGCATAAACAGCTTTATCGCCGTGCCGTCGGGATACTGTCTGACCTCTCCCACGCCGGCAAAGCCGTCCCTTGTATATACCCTTACGCACTCTCCGCAGGCAAAGGAGGTGCCTGTTTTCTTCTGATATATTTCGCATCCGCAAAGACAAAGCCTTGCATAAAAATCCGACAGAGTGATTTCTTCAAGCTCCGGAAAAAGCTTCTCCGTAGCGATAAGCTTTGCCGCGCGTTCGTCGGGCGAAAGCGCTTCAAGCTCCTCGGGCGTCACTGCGCCGTCAAGAGTAAAGCCGCCCGAAGAATATCTGCAAAGCGCGCTCATCGTCGCGCCGCAGCCGAGCTTTTTACCTATATCCTCGCAAAGCGTCCGTATATATGTTCCCTTCGAACAGGCTATCCGCATTCTGTAGGCGTCGCCCTCGCCGTCTATGTCTATCGACGATATATAAAGCTCGCGCGGTTCAAGCTCAACCGTTTTTCCCTCGCGCGCAAGCTCGTAAAGCTTTTTGCCGCCAACCTTTATCGCGCTGTACATTGGCGGCGTCTGCATATATTTTCCCACAAAGCTTTTCGCCGCAAAAATAACCTCGTCGCGACGCGGAATATCATCGCTCTGCGATAAAATATTTCCCGTTATGTCGGCGGTATCGGTAACTATGCCCAGCTTCATTTCGGCGTCGTAAATCTTGTCCTGCGCCGTCACATAGTCGGAAGCCTTTACCGCCTTGCCCACAAGCACGATCAAAAGTCCCGTCGCCATGGGGTCGAGCGTTCCCGTGTGTCCGACGCTGCGCGTGCCGTAAAGACGCCGCACCTTTGCCACAACATCGTGGGAGGTTATCCCCTTCGGCTTATTTACAAGCAATACGCCGCCGGTTGGTATTTCATTTTTCAAAGCCGCACTCCTCAACTATTCTTTCCACGGCGTCATCGACCCCATCCGCCGTGACGCTGCACCCCGCCGCGCCCACATGACCGCCTCCGTCGAATATGGCGCATATTCTCGCCATGTCAATCTCGCCAGTCGAGCGCGTGGATATTTTATATACTCCGGGCGTTCTTTCGCGGGCAAGAATCGCCACCTTTACGCCCTCGGCGCGCCTTATGACGTTTATAACGTCGTATGTGTCTTCGTCCTCAAAGCCGTGCGCCGCTTTATCGGCTTCGGTTATCTTCACATAGGATATTTTCCCTCCGCAAAGATATTTTACGTTGTCCATGGCGAAAGCTTCCGCCGCAAGCGCGGTCTTGCTTTTCATTTCAAAAAGATTGCGGCATATCTGAAAATGGTTTGCTCCGCATTCTATAAGCTTTGCCGCTATCTTATGCGTGTAGGGCGTTGTGTTCGCATAGCGGAAGCCCCCCGTATCCGCCGCGAGCGCGGCATAAAGCAGCGACGCCGTTCTTTCGGGAATTTTTCCCTGTATCATACGGTTTATCACTCTGTAAACTATTTCGGCGCAGGCGCCCGCCTCGGAATCGACAAATCTGTACGTTGCAAGATCCTCGTGGCACGAATGATGGTCGAGTGAAAGATCTATCTTTGCCGCAAGATAATGATATTTTCCGAGCTGATTGGGAGAAGCCACATCTACCGATATAAGAAATTTCGGCGTAAAATCGTCGGGAAGATCCTCTATTCCGAAAAAGCGCTTGCCTTCGGTAAGAAACATCAGCGACTGCGGCACTTTATCACAGCATACCATATACGCCTTTTTCCCCAAAGAACGGAGCGTTATCACAAGCGAAAGCGCCGAGCCTATCGTATCCGAATCGGGATTTTCGTGCATGAAGATGAGGAAATTATCGTTTCTTTCAAGAATTTTTCTTATGCCGTTTATCGTTATATTATTGCTCGTCGTCACCCTGCTCCTCCTTTTCCTCGTTTTCGACAGCGCCTGTCACACCCGTCTTTTTAAGAAGCTCGAATATATTCGCGCCGCGTTTTATGGCGTCGTCGTATTCAAAGGTAAACTCCGGCGTGGCGCGCATATTAAGCGTTTCCGCAACGGTATGACGGATAAATCCCGCCGCGCTGTAAAGTCCTTTTTTTATCTCCTTTATTTTTTCCGCGTCACCGCCTAGCACCGAAAAATATACCTTTGCATATTTGAGATCGCCCGAGACCTCGCACTGCGTGACCGTTATAAGCTCTCCCGCCACGCGGGGGTCCTTTACCGAACGTATAGCTTCGGCAACAACGCGTCCGACCTCGTCGTTTACGCGCGCTCTTCTGTATCCTGCCATAATTATTTTTTCCCTTTCGGCAACAAATGATGTTTACATAAATCATTATATCACAGGTTCGTATGCAATAACAAGATTTTTTTGAAAATAGAGCAAAAACCCTGCGTATAATTGACATATTTTTATTTGTGTGATATAATTATGCGACAGCAATGCGGAAAAAACAGCCGCTTCGGCAAAGACAAATGCCGATAAAAATATAATTGCAAGGAGCTTTGAAATGAAAAAAGCAGTTTTCTTCAATCCCGAAAACACAGGCGAAAACCGCCTTAAGCCGAGAGCGTATTTTATTCCCTCGCGCATCACAAAAGGTCTGAAACAGCCGAAATGCTTTGAATCGCTTGACGGAACGTGGGATTTCGCATATTTCGATACCATATTCGATCTCCCCGAAGATATTTCGTCCGTAAAATATAAGGATACTCTTCCCGTGCCGTCCTGCTGGCAGTGCTACGGCTACGGACACAAGCAGTATACCAACATCAATTATCCCATTCCGTTCGATGTGCCGTCCGTCCCTGCCGATACTCCCGTGGGAATATACCACCGTCGCTTTTCCTCTCCACGCACCGACGACAGAACATATATCGTTTTTGACGGCGTATGCTCCATGTTCGAGCTTTACGTCGGCGGAAAATACGTCGGTATGTCAAAGGGCTCGCGTCTGCAGGCGGAATTCGATATAACCGAATTTGTTTCCGACGGCGAAAACGACCTCGCCGTGAAAGTATATACCTACAGCGACGCAACGTATCTTGAAGATCAGGACTGTCTGCGCTACAACGGCATTTTCCGCGACGTATATCTGCTCCGCCGTCCGAGAGCGCATATCCGCGATATTTTTATCCGCGCCGACGCCGACGGAAGTCTTCTTGTCGATTACGACCTTTACGGCGACTGCCCGACTCCCGTTTCCGCGCTCATCTCGCCCGACGGGAAAAAGCTTCCCTTCGGAAACGTAAATTCTCCTGCGCTCTGGACAGCCGAAACGCCGAACCTTTACACCCTTACAGCCGACTGCAACGGCGAGCATATCGAAATTCCCTTCGGCTTCCGCACCGTTTCGGTAAAGGAGGGCGGCGTGCTCTGCATAAACGGCACAGCCGTAAAGCTGAAGGGCGTAAACCGTCACGACACAACCGAAAGCAAGGGCTACTGTATGACGGAAAAAGAGCTTCTGCACGACCTGCTCCTTATGAAGCAGAACAATATAAACTGCATAAGAACCTCGCATTATCCCGCCGCGCCGGAATTTTACCGTATGTGCGACAGGCTCGGCTTTTACGTTATCGACGAATGCGATCTCGAAACTCACGGCACGGAAAGAGCCATGCGCAATGTGGATTCAAGCTGCCTTATCTCCGACAATCCTCTCTTTGAAAAAGCATACCTCGACAGAATTCATCGCACGGTGGAGCGCGACAAGAACAGTCCGTGCGTTATAATCTGGTCGCTCGGAAACGAAAGTCTTTTCGGTGAAAACCATCGCAAAATGGCTGACCTTGTCCACAAAAGAGATTCCTCTCGCCTTGTTCATTACGAGGGCACAATGTCGGCAAACACGCATTATCATCCGGAAATAACGGACGTCGATCCCTGCGTCGATATAGTAAGCTCGATGTATCTTTATCTTTATATGCTCGAAGAAGCCGGCATAAACGAAAAAGGCGATCCGCGCCCGTATTATATGTGCGAATACGGTCACGCGATGGGCATGGGACCCGGCGGACTTTCGGAATACTGGGAGCTTATATACAAATATCCGCGCCTTTGCGGCGGCTGCATATGGGAGTGGGCGGATCACGCGGTGAAGGGCAAGGACGGCTGGCTTTACGGCGGCGACTTCGGCGATTTTCCCAACGACGGCGCTTTCTGCGTCGACGGGCTCTGCTTCCCCGACAGAACGCCGCACCTCGGTCTGAAAGAGCTTAAAAAGGTTATCCGTCCGGCGAGATTTTCTCTTGAAGAAAAAGAAAACGGCTATGCCGTAACGGTTGAAAACACTCTCGATTTCACAAACCTTTCCGACCTTTTTGAATGTGTTTTCGTTCATCCTCATACAGCAGAGGGCGAAAAGACCGAATCGGCTCTGCCGCTCGACGTCGCGCCTCACTGCAAAAAAGAAATAGCCTTCATTGAAAAAGAAGACTATACTGAAAGAACCTTTGTCGGTTTTATCGCAAAATACAAAGCCGCAACCGAATATGCAAAAAAAGGCGATATCTCCGCATGGGATCAGCTTGAGCTTCCGAGCAGAAAAGTAAAATCCGAAACGGAAGCGACCTGCGCTTCGCTTTCGGACGGTGGACGTTATGTTTCGCTTTCCAGCGACGGTCTGACCGTAGGAATAGACCTTTCGACAGCGGCGATAACCTCGCTTTCGCTTGGCGATGACGAAAACGTGCTGGCTTTTCCTTCACGCTTCACGGCATGGAGAGCGCCGACCGACAACGATATGTATATAGTAAAGCACTGGAGGGACAGACACGTTCACAAATGCAAAACCAACATCTATTCCGCGGAAACCTTCTGCGACGGAAAAACCGCTTCCGTAAAGCTTTGCGGAACGTTCGGCGCGCCCTCGGTGTTCCCGCTTTTCAGAACTGATATAGTTTATACAGTCACGGCGGGACAGCTTTCGATGCACATTCACGCCGTGCGTCCCGAGCACGCAGACGTCGATTATCTGCCGCGCTTTGCGCTCATGTTCGAGCTGAAAAAAGGCTTTGAAAAGCTCGATTATCTTGCAATGGGTCCCGATTCGTGCTATGTGGATTTCAGAAATCACGCATATTACGGCGCTTTTGAATCGACCGTCACAAAGCAGTTTGAGCATATGATACGTCCTCAGGAATGCGGAAACCACTACGACGCCGACAGAGTTACCGTTTCAAACGGTAAAAAATCGCTTACGGCAAGCGGCAGCGGCTTTGAATTTTCCGCTCTGCATTTCTCTCCGGAAATGATAGAAGCCGCCGCTCACGACTTTGAGCTTGTTCCGTCAAAGAACACATTCCTTCTTCTCGATTACAAGGTCGGCGGTATCGGCTCGAACAGCTGCGGACCGCGCCTTCCCGAAAATTATCGTTTCAAGGATGAAAGCTTTGATTTCGACATAACGATAAAGCTTGAAAACAGATAATAAAATGCCCCCGAAAAAAGGGGGCATTTTTCGTGCCGATGCGCACAGACGCACATCTGATTTTCCGCTTTATACGTTGTCCTTGAACGACATAAAGCCTTTTCCGTATATTTCGTTTGAGTTTATAACCGTGACGAAAGCCATATCGTCTATTTTCTTTGTATAGTCGCGCACCTCCGCCGCCTGATAAGGAGTCATTGCGGCGAAAAGCACGGCTTTGTCCTCGTGCGTGTATGCGCCCGAAGCCTTCCATACCGTCGCGCCTCTGTGAAGCGTTTTTGTGATATATTCCTCAACCTCATCGGGCTTTGTCGTGATTATAAGCAGCGTTTTTCTGCGGTTGATAACGCCTATCGCCGCCTGAACCATAAAGGATTTCAAAAGCATACCGAGTATCGAATACAGTCCCGTTTCGACGTTTATAAAGAATATCGTGGAAGCCGCTATCACGGCGTCCGCTATCATCATCGAAACGCTTATGTCGGATTTTATCTTCTTGCGGAGAATCATCGCTATTATATCCGTTCCGCCGGTGCTTCCGCCGTATTTGAAGGTTATCGCCGTTCCTATTGCGGGAATTATTCCGGCAAAGGCAAGCTCAAGCATTTTCTGATCGGTAAACGGCGCGGACATAGGCACTACCCATTCAAGCACCTGCACGGCTCCCGAAAAAAGCAGACTGCAATATATCGTTTTCCAGCCGAAATCCTTTCCCACAAAGGCAAAGCCGAGCAGCATAAACACAATGTTGAGTATGAATATAAAATTTGCAGGACTTACTCCCTTTACAAGATTGCCCAGAATAATCGAAATACCGCTCATTCCGCCGGTTGAAAAATTGTTCGGAATTTTGAAGAAATAAACGCCGAGCGCCGTTATAAGCGTTCCGGCGGTGAGCATTATCACTTCTTTTATCAGCTTCGGATCGTTTTCCTTTTTCATTTCTTCCTCTGATGTTATTTTCTTTGCGTATATTTTAACACAGCTCTGCGCGGTTTGTAAATACTTTAATATTTTTTGGGTGATTTTTTCAAAATAAATGGACAACTCCGAAAATGTATGTATAATTATAATTACCAATAACATTACGGGGGATACTTTCCTTATGAAAAATTTTGATACTTTCGGCATAATGATTGACTGTTCGAGAAACGCGGTATATACCGTAGACGCGCTCAAACGTTTTATTGACCTTATGTCCGCAATGGGCTACAATGCACTTCTGTTGTATACGGAAGACACCTACGAGGTTGAAGGCGAGCCTTATTTCGGCTATTTCAGAGGAAGATACACTCAGGCTGAAATCAAAGAAATCGACGCCTATGCAAAAAACAAAGGGATAGAGCTTATTCCCTGCATACAGACTCTTGCCCACCTCGGCAGACTCCGCGCTCAGGACCCTTACGATCCTCTCTTTGACTGCAACGATATTCTTCTTGCCGACGACGAGCGCGTATACGCACTGATAGACAAAATGTTCGACGCCTGCGAAAAATCGTTCACGTCAAGAAGAATAAACGTAGGAATGGACGAAGCCCATATGGTAGGTCTGGGAAAATATCTCGATATTCACGGCTACACGAACAGATACGATATTCTCCGCCGTCACGCCGAAAAGGTGACCGAGCTTGCCAAAAAGCACGGCTTTGCGCCCATGATGTGGAGCGATATGTTTTTCCGTCTTGCAACGGGCGGCGATTACAGACCGGACGGCATAGTGATAACTGAAAAGGAGCGCGCCATGGTTCCAGACGGTATGGCTCAGGTCTATTGGGACTACTACTCCATACCCAAGGAAAGATACGATATAATGTTCAGAAATCACAAGCTGCTTTCGGACGACGTGTGGTTTGCGGGCGGAATATGGACGTGGTCGGGCTTTACGCCTCACAACGAGCTGTCGCTTTGCGTGATAGATCCGTCGCTTGAAAGCTGTATCGAAAACGGCATACGCAACGCGTTTATGACGATGTGGGGCGACGGCGGAGCGGAATGCTCGGTGTTCTCGGTGCTTCCGGCAATGTATTATGCGGCGAAAAGAGCCGAAGGCGAAACGGATATGAATAAAATCAAAGCCGGCTTTGAAGAGCTTATCGGCATAAGCTACGACGATTTCTCAAAGCTCGATCTTCCCGACGCGCTTCCCATTGAGATGACGCCGAAAAAATATGTAACGTCCTATATCCGCAACCCTTCTAAATTTATGCTTTACAACGATCCTTTCCTCGGAAGATATGATTCCGTCGTCCGTTTCGATGAGGACAAATATTATTCCGAAGCTTCCGCAAAGCTTGCTCCGCTTGCCGGAAGCGGCGAATATGCTTATCTGTTCCGCTCGGCAAAGGCACTGTGCGATCTGCTCGAATACAAATATGCGCTCGGCGCAAGAGCAAGAAAAGCCTACCGGGCTGGCGACAAAGCCGGACTTGAAAAGGTCCTTTCCGATTTCGGCGAGGCGCGCCGGCGCCTTGACGTTTTCAGAAAAGAGTTTTATAACACGTGGTTCGCCGACAAAAAGCCCGAAGGCTATGAGGTTATAGATCTTCGCCTCGGCGGGCTTGCGTCAAGACTCGAAACCTGCGAAAAACGTCTTTCCGATTACCTTTCGGGAAAGCTTTCTTCCGTAGACGAGCTTGAAGAAGAGCTTCTCTGCTGCGACGGCAACGGCAAGGACTTCACCGGCAGACTCGGATTTTTCAACAGCTACGCAAGAGCGGCAAGCCAGAGTAACCTCTGACCTTGCAAACAAAAACCGACAGGTTTTTCCTGCCGGTTTTTTTATTTTACAAATCAAAGGTTCTCCGCAAGATATTCGTCTATTGCCGAGCGGAGCGTTGTCAGCGCCGTCGAAGTGGAAGAGTTCTTTACCTGTGCGCCTGCCGAATCGAAATGTCCGCCTCCGCCCATTTTTTCAAGAATGAGCTGAACGTTTATCGTTCCCTGCGAGCGCGCCGATATATGAACGGTATCGTCTATTCTGCAAAGCGCGAAAGCCGCCTGAACTCCTTCCACCGAAAGAAGTCTGTCCGCAGCCTTTGCCGCCGAAACTCTCATAAGCGGAGAGTTCGAGCCGGCGTCGTTGAGCGCTATCGCAATTACCGATTTATATATAACGACGTTGCTTTCAAACTTGGCTTCGCTTAAAAACTCCTTTATTCCCGTTTTGAAAAGGTTTTCCGCATCCGTAGGACTTGCGCCCTCTCCGCGCAGATACAATGCCGAAGAAAACGTTCTTGTACCCGTGTTGTGAGTAAAACGCTTTGTATCGAGCAGAAGTCCGGCAAAGAGCATATCCGCCTCAACCTTGGGAAGCGTTCCCGCGGGAAGTATCTGCTCAAGAAATTCCGAAAGCAGCTCCGACGCGGACGACGCCGAGGGCTCTATATACACAATGCTCGGGCGGATTTTATATTCGCCCGTTTTTCTGTGGTGATCTATTATCACAAGATTGCTTACGTTGCTTACAACGTCCGGCGCTTCGCAGAACGAAAGATTGTTTACGTCAACAACAACGGCAAGCGTATCGCTGCGGATAAGATCCTGCGCTTCTATCTTGTCCACGAAAAGCGCCCCGTATTCGGGATATTCGTTAAGACGGGCAAAGCACGGCGCAAGGTTGCTGTCGTTTTTGTCGCTTACTATGTTTACCTTCACTCCGCAGGTCGTCGCAAGTCTTGCCACGGCAAGACAGGAGGCAAGCGCGTCGAAATCGGCAAAGCGGTGTCCCATAACGATAACGTTGGAGCTTTTCTTCAGAAGCGACATAAACTCGCCCGCGATAACGCGCGAACGCACCTTTGTACGTTTCTGTACGGCTTTTGTCTTTCCGCCGTAGAAATCAACGCCGTCGGCGCTTTTCACAACCACCTGATCGCCGCCGCGCTGAAGGGCAAGGTCAAGAGCCGACTGTGTGACTCTCTCCTTTTCGTAAAGCGTGCCGCTTATCTTTGCAATACCTATGGATATCGTAACGGGCATGGACGTTTCGCCCACGTATACCTCGCGCACCTCGTCCAGTATGGAGAACTTGTCCTCCTCAAACCGTTCAAGATATTTTGCCGCAAACACGCAGATAAATTTGTTGTTTGCGTATTCGCGCACTATTCCGCCGACGGCTTCCATATGCTTTCTGAGTATCGCCTCGACGTCCGACGCCGCCGTATCGTAAAGCTCCTGAACGTACTGCATAAGCTCGTCAAGGTTGTCTATAACGGCGTAAGCCACTATCGTATCCTCGTCCTCGAGCTTTTCGGCAAGCGCTCTTGTTTCGGTATAATCGGCGAATATCGCCATATAATACGTTCTTCCGTGAGCCGTGACCTTATAGCCCTTTGCCCTGAAGCATTCGTCCGAGCCGCCCGCGTCTATTTCGGAAGAAAAGGTTACCTCCGTGCCGTATTCGTCCTCGTCCTTTACTATGCGTTCTATCGTTGCGTCGCAGATGTTGTCTATATATTTTCCGAAAACCATCGTGCGCGAGCGGAAGCGCGATGAAAGCGCGGTGTTGTACCACACTATCTTTCCCTTTTCGTCGCAGATAACCACCGGCATATAAAGCTTCTGAATAAAATCAAGAGAAAGATTGCCGAACACCGAGCTTTTTACTTCGTTCAATACCTTGCCCCCGACAGCTCCGTGAATAAGCTCAACTATCCCGATCACAAGAATACAGATCATATATCCGCCGAGTCCGTACATGGCGATATAAACGGGATCGCCGTCGCTGTATATCGTGCCGATAACCACGGCGGCAAGTGCCACGATTCCGAGCACCGCGCATATTATCCCCAGCGGAAATTGTCTTTTCTTCTTACCGTTTGAATTTTCCGACATAATAGTATCCTTTCAGTTTATTTTGGGAAGGCTGCGTTTCACATCGTATCATGCCGATCGGACGAGTCGTCGTCCCTGTCGGCTGATTCGGCTTTTCTCTTTGAAAATACATAAACCGCGCCGATTACCGAAAGCAGCGTCAGCGCAAGCTGCGGAGCAAGCAGCACGAGCATAACGAAAATGAAGGTTGACATACCTCTTCTGCCCGGGGCTCTCGGATTTCTTGCTCCGAACGCGGAGGAAAAGCCTATCGCTATGAATACGGGCGATGTGACAAAAATAAGGTTGTACATAACTATTCCGACAACCGAGCCGGACGAGGAAAACAGCGCTATGATATAGCATATGGCAAATATCGCGCAGGAAGCCGCGTATATTATCACCGTGACCATCGAAGGATAAAGCTCCCAGCGGGGAGAAGGAAGTATAACCTCGCAATGCATTTTGCGGGCAAAAAGCTTTGCAAAGCAGGTGGTAAGCCAGCACGTTATTTCAAGTGCGGCTATTATAAGTCCCGGAAGAAGCGATATCATTGAAGTTATCATTGTGTTTATATATTCCTTGAGCTCGTCCGTTTCGACCCTGTAGCCGAGCGCAAGAAGCCTTTCGGAAAGGCTTTCCGCATATTCGAGAAGCGGCTTGCGGACGGCATCGACCCTTTCGTCAAAGAAAGCGATGATTCCGTCTGCCGAAAGCTCTCCTCCGGCGCGCAAATAAAGCACCGCAACCGAAATAAAAAGCATAAGTCCCGCCGCCGCAGACATTGCAACTATCGTGCCCGTTCTGCCGCTTTTGTTTGTGATGCAGACGGCAAGCACTCCGCCGACGGCTATAAAGGTGCAGAAAGCGATAACGCTTTCAACGCCTTTTCCCGACAGGGTAAGTATTCCGGCGCCAAGCGCCGCCGAAAGCGGACAGACTATACAGCCGATAACCGACGCGCCCATACAGATGATTATCGCAAGCATAGCCGAGGACATCATCATCAGAACCGCGCCGAAAAGCCAAAGCCCCGCTATAAAGCACAGCGCCGCCGCCACCGCAAACACAAGCAGCAATATTGCCGGCACCGTGGGTGAAACCATTCTGTTTCCCGCTTCTCCGTTTTTCATATCGTTATTCATTGTTCTCCTCTGCCCCTCCCGAAAGGAGTCTGTTCATTCGTTTGTTGAATTCCTCGGCGGTGTTGTAGCCCATCTTTTTCTGACGGTTGTTCATTGCGGCTATTTCAAGAATAATCGCAAGGTTTCTTCCCGGTCTTACGGGAATCGTCGTCGTGGGGACTTCTATTCCAAGGATATTCGTCGTTTCCTGCTCAAGCCCGAGCCTGTCATAGATTTTGTTCTTGTCCCACTGCTCAAGCTTTATGACCATATCAATTTTTTCCGTTTCCTTTACGGCGCCCATACCGAAAAGCCTGCGGACGTCGACTATTCCTATTCCGCGAAGCTCTATAAAGTGTCTTATTATTTCGGGCGAAGAACCCACAAGCGTCTTTGCCGAAACCTTTTTTATCTCAACGGCGTCGTCCGCGATAAATCTGTGACCGCGCTTTACAAGCTCTATCGCCGTTTCGCTCTTGCCCACTCCGCTTTCGCCGAGCATGAGTATTCCCTCGCCGTAGACCTCCACAAGCACGCCGTGACGCGTTATTCTCGGCGCGAGGTAAATATTGAGCGCCGCTATGAGCGCCGCCTGAAATTCCGACGATTTCTGGGACGTGCGGAACACGGGAACGGAATATTTTTCCGCGGCGGCGAGCATTTCGTCAAAAACGGGAAGCTCGGTCGTGACTATGAGCGCGGGAATTCCCTTTTCAAAAAGCGCCTCGGACTTCTTTTTTCTTTCCTCGGAGGTCACCGAGCCGAGATATTCCGATTCGGCGTTGCCCACAAGCTGAATACGCTTGTGATCGAAACAATCGAAAAATCCGCCGAGCGCAAGTCCCGGGCGGCTTACGTCCGAGCTTTTTACGGGCTTCTTTTCCCAGCCCTCCGGAACATATATTTTTTCAAGTCTGAATTCGTCGGCGATTTTTTTCAGCTCGACGCTGTATTCGCCGACAGCGTATTCCATACCGTTTCCGTCAATGTTCATATGTTATCCCTTCACGTTCGCCGCGCAAAAAAACATCTGCGCAGACGTTTATAAAATAATGCAAGTTAATTATATCCTATATCGATATTATTTTCAATAAATATTTTATGTTTTTTTCGTAAACATAATAAAAAAGCGCTTTTTAAGGAGAAAATATGGCTTCGATATTTGTTCGGACGGTTCTTATTTACGTAATTCTGATAGCGATGATGCGTTTTACGGGCAAAAGACAGATAGGTCAGCTTCAGGTATCGGAGCTGATAACCGCGTTTCTCATAAGCGAAATAGCGTCAAATCCCGTAACGGACAACAACATTCCCCTTCTTCACGCAATAATACCCATAACGGTTATTCTCTGCCTTGAAGTCGTCGCGTCGTTTCTTTCGACAAAATCCGCAATAATCAAAAAAATCCTCGAGGGCAAGCCGAGCGTCGTCGTCCGCGACGGAAAGCCCGTTCAAAAGGAAATGGCTAAAATGAGAATGAGCATAGAGGACCTTTTCTGTCAGCTTCGGTTAAAGGACATCCCGTCGCCTTCCGTCGTCGATTACGCGATATTCGAGCCGAACGGACAGCTATCCGTTTTTCCGCTTGAAAACGCGCCGACGGTCACGGGCATTGCTCACCCCGTAATTGTTGACGGTCACATAATAAGCTACGTTCTGAAGGATATCGGCAAGGACGAAAAATGGCTCGGAAAAATCCTCGAAGACAAGAAAATCCGCGATATAAAAACGGTATTTCTCATGACCGTGGACGACGGCGAGGAGATAACCGTTTACAGGAAGGAGTCAAAATGAAAACGTTTATAATATCGGTTCTGCTTTTGTGTGCGGTGCTGACCTTTACGATATTCAATTCGGCGTATATTTGCTCCCGCTCGGACGAAATGCTCGAAGCGGTCGGCTCGCTGCCGCAAAGCAGAGAGGATTTTGACGCCGACATTCCCTCAGCGTTTGAAAAAACCCAAAAGCTGTGGGATTTATGGGACAAGACGATAGATAAATTTGCCTACACAATAGGTTACAGTCATATCGACAGAGCGGATGATTCGATTGCAGAACTTTACGCCGCCGCAAAAAACGGCGACGGTGAATCGTTTGTCACCGCCGCCATGAAATTCAAAGATTGTCTTACTCGGCTGAAAAAGCTCGAAAGCTTTGATTTCAGCAGTATAATGTAGTTTATCTGCGCGAAAGATCAAACGGCTCGCACGGGATTTTTTCCATACGCCACGTCCAGTTTCCGCCCGTTGTCCCGGGGCGGTTCACTCTGCCCCCGTCGCCGAGAGAAAGTATATCCCACATCGGTATCACCGCCGTTTCGGCGCGCGAATCCATAACGGCTTTTATAAACGTGTCGGGAGCTTTTATCCGCTTTCTGCCGAGCATTTCCGCCACGCGCGATCTGTCGCCCTCCGAAAGAGCGTTCCACCACGAAAGCGTTGTGGGATTGTCATGCGTTCCGGTATAGTAGAATGTGTTTTTTCTCACGTTTTCCGGCAGATGCATATTTGTTTTGTCGTCGCCGAAGGCAAACTGTATCACCCGCATCGACGGGTATCCCGTGCTTTTGAGAAGCTTTATCACCTTGTCGGAGATTATGCCCAGATCCTCCGCCACAAGTCCGAGGGAGGGAACTTCCTTTTCTATCGTCGTAAAAAGACTTTTCCCGGGGCCGTCGCGCCAGAAGCCGTTTTTCGCGTCGGGAGCGTCGGGATGCACGCTGTAATAATTTGCAAAGCCTATGAAATGGTCAAGGCGCACCGTATCGAAAAGCTCCGACGCCGCCCTTGCCCTGCGGATGAAAAATTCATATCCGTGATTTTTCATATACTTCCAATCATAAAGGGGATTGCCCCACTTCTGACCGTCCTGCGAAAAATAGTCCGGCGGAACTCCGGCAACAAAGCTCGGACGACGGTCGCCGTCAAGCTGAAAGCTCCTGTGATTTGCCCACACGTCAGCCGAATCCGGCGCCACATATATCGGCATATCGCCGAGTATCTCTATTCCGAGAGAATTGACGTATCCGCGCAGCTTTTTCCACTGCGAGAAAAACAGATACTGCTCAAAAATGTAATAATCCGTTCCGTCGGCGAGGAGCTTTTTGTATTTTTCCAGCGCAGCCTTTTCCCTGCGGACAAGGCACTTGGGAAAGTCGTGCCAGCATTTTCCGCCGAATTTGTCTTTAAGCGCCATAAACAGCGCGTAATCGCTTATGTCGGGGTGCGACAAAAGAAATTCATCGGTTTCGCTTTTCAGCCTTTTGCCGGAATGTTCATATGCCGCGCGCAGCATCCGCCGCCTTGAAACGTACAGCTCGCCGTAATCCGTCGCCTTTCCTTCGGGAATTTTTCGGGGCAGATCCTTTTCCGGAAGAATTCCGCCCTCACAAAGCATATCGGGATCGATAAAATACGGATTTCCCGCAAACGACGAAAAGCTCTGATAAGGTGAATCTCCGTAGCCGGTAGGCCCGACGGGAAGCACCTGCCATATCGCCGCTCCCGACGCTTTCAGCCAATCGGCAAATTTATATGCTCCTTTGCCGAGCGTTCCTATGCCGTACGGGGACGGCAGCGAAAACACCGGCATAAGTACGCCGCTTCTTTTCATAAAACAACAAGTCCTTCTCGAAAAACGAAATTTCTATATCATTTTATCACCGCAAAGACGGTATGTCAATTTTTATTTTCGGGAATATTGACTTTTGCGTTTTAATATGCTATATTGCTTAGACAAGCGATTTTTCGCGGGAGGACGATAATTTTGGGTATTTTTGACGTGTTGGTAATAGCCGTTGCTCTTTCAATGGACGCTTTTGCGGTTTCCGTATGCAAGGGGCTTTCGGTAAGAAAGGTGAAGATCTCTCATCTGCTCGCAGTCGGACTTTATTTCGGAATATTTCAGGCTCTGATGCCCACGATAGGATATTTTCTCGGCAAGCAGTTTGAAAAATACATAAAAACTTTCGACCATTGGATAGCCTTCGGACTTCTTCTGATAATCGGCGTGAACATGATACGCGAAGCGCTCTCAAAGGAAGAACCTGCCGAAGAGAAGAATTCGTCGTTTTCCGTCGGGACGATGCTCGTCCTCGCCGTAGCGACCTCGATAGACGCGCTCGCCGTCGGAGTTTCGTTTGCATTGAGCGGAATGGATAAAAGCACTTTCCTTTATTCCGCGATGGCTATCGGCGTCGTAACCTGTATCATTTCCATGCTCGGACTTCTCGTCGGAAATTTCTTCGGCGCAAAATACAAGGCAAAGGCAGAGCTTGCCGGCGGTATAATTCTTATACTTATCGGCACAAAAATACTGCTTGAGGATCTCGGAATAATAAATCTGCCGTTCTGATATACATAGCGCGAAAACGCAGGTGTCTCCTGCGTTTTTTACTTTTGCCTGCGGATTGCTTTTTCCCGCGCCGGACAAAAAATCGCCGTCTGCCCGAATAGGTGCGCTGCGGTATGGCAATAATTTCCCGTAAACGCTTTTGCCGCGCTCAGCGGCAAGCGCTTTCACGAAACAATTTTGTTACAAATTAAATTCGACTTTTTACTTGACGAAAATTGATATATAGTATAGAATTAAATTGATATGGTTTGATATGGCTTTATATTTTGCCCGCAGCGGAAGGAGGACAAGCGCATGGACGAAAGAAACAAGCTTCCGGAAAACAATACGGAGGAAACAGGCAAAAAGCGCAGGGTGAACTGGAACAAAAAATACACCACCATAGCCGTATATGCGCTGTTCGTTATACTGTTTGCGGTTGTCTGCGTGTTCTTCTTTCTGAACAACCACGATTTCGGAAAATACGCAAGCGGATTCCTTTCCGTTTTCAATCCGATATTCTACGGTATGCTTTTCGCTTACCTTATGAACAAGCTGATGAAAAAAGTGGAGCTGAACGTTTTCGGTTTTCTCGAAAGGCCCGGAAAAAGACGGCTTCAGCGCGCGCTTTCCGTGCTTGTGACGGTTGTCACCGTGGTGCTTGTTTTCTGCCTGTTCATATGGATACTTATTCCGCAGGTAATGGCGGGATATAAAGATCTTGAAGGCAAAATGAAGTTTTATATAGGCAGCGTTCAGGAATGGCTTGAAACCCTTGACGACAACGCCGGCGAATTTTCCGAATACATCGCCTCCGCCGTCGGATATATAAACAGCCTGATAGACAAAGCCTACGAGCTTATACGCAACGTCATTCCGCAGGTCGCCGGTGCGGCAAAGAACATTGTCGTTACCGTAAAGGATATGCTTCTCGGCTTTGTATTCGCAATATATTTCCTTTTCGCAAAGGAACGCCTTTCGGCGCAGACAAGCAAAACTCTCCGCGCGCTCTGCACCGACCGCTCCTACGGCAAAATAAGAAAGGTTGCCGGACTTATTGACGAAAAGTTCGGAAACTTTCTTACCGGAAAAATTCTCGATTCGCTGTTTGTCGGCATAATCTGCTTTGCGGGATGCTGGGCAATAGGCGTTCCGTATTATCCGCTCATAAGCATAATCGTCGGAGTATGCAATCTTGTTCCCGTATTCGGACCGATAGTCGGCATCGCGCTTTCGGGCTTTATAGTTTTTATCGCGTCGATGGATGTTTCCCTTATGTTCTGGTATCTGCTGTTCGTAGTGCTTCTGCACATATTCGACGCGCACTTTGTCAGCAGTAAGCTCGTGGGCGAAAAAACGGGACTTCCTGCGATGTGGATATTCGCTTCTCTGATAGTTATGGCAGGATTTTTCGGTCTGCCCGGAATGATAATCGCAGTTCCCACGTTCGATGTGATCCATGAGCTTCTGAAAGAAAAGACAAAATCCAGGCTTGAGAAAAAGGGCGCAAGCCCCGACACGATTGACTATTACGCCTCGGAAGACGGAGTCGCGCTTTGCGAGGAGCAAAAGGAGGCTTCCGAAAAGAGCCGTATCCGCGACAGAGATATAACCCTTTATGTAAAAAAGCTTTTCTCAAAAAAGAAGAAATAAAATATAACGGACGGAGAGTTCTCCGTCCGTCAATATGCACCCGTAGCTCAGCAGGATAGAGCGACCGCCTCCTAAGCGGTAGGCCAGCGGTTCGAATCCGCTCGGGTGCGCCACAAACCACATATATACGGAGATGATTGAAAAATGTCGGAGCTTAAAATAAGACGAGCCGAAAGCCGCGACATACCGAGAATAGACGTCCTGCTCTATGAGGTACATAAGGTTCACAGCGACGCTCGTCCAGACCTTTTCAGAGCTGGAGCGAAAAAATATACGGACAGCGAGCTTGAAGAAATAATCGCAGACGACAAAACCCCTGTCTTTGTCGCCGAGCTTGACGGCGAGGTTGTCGGCTACGCCTTCTGTATTCACAGGCAGTTTGTCGGCAACAATAATATGACCGATATAAAAACACTTTATATAGACGATCTTTGCGTGGACGAAAATATCCGCGGTCATCACATAGGCACTGCGCTTTACGGACATGTACTTGATTATGCAAAATCCGCAGCCTGCTATAACGTAACGCTCAACGTCTGGGCGGACAATAAAGCCGCCGTCGGATTCTATGAAAAAATAGGACTTAAAGTACAGAAAATAGGCATGGAAAAAATACTGTAACAGGCATCTCGGTTTATACTTCACAAAAGCACATATAAACGAGGTAAACAAATGGCAAATCTGAAATTCTGCGTTTTCGGCGATTCCGTCGGAAAAGGAGTGGTTCTTTCGGAAACAGGACGTTACGTCGGCGGCGCGCCGGATATAACCGCCCTTACGGGAAGAACCGATATCACGCTTGAAAACTTCGCGCGGTTCGGCTTTGTGACCGAAAGAACGCTTTCGCTTGTAGAAAAATGCGAAAGCGATATGGCGTCGAGCGACGCCGTTTTCATAGAGGTCGGCGGCAACGACTGCGACTTCGATTGGCAGAGCATATCCGACTCGCCGGAGGAGGAGCATCTGTGCAAGACTCCGCCCGCGCTTTTTGAAAAAAACTACGCCGGAATTCTGACAAAGGCAAAGGCTTCCGGAGCAAAGGTGTTCGCGCTGAATCTTCCGCCGATAGTTGCGTCAAGATATTTCAAAAAAATAACCGAAAAGGACGGAATGTGCGCGGAAAACGTTCTCCGGTGGCTCGGCAGCGTGGAAACTATCTATCGCTATCAGGAAATGTACAGCATAGCGGTTGAAAAAACGGCGCGCGCCGTCGGGGTGGAGCTTATAGATATCCGCTCCGCTTTTCTTGCCGATCATCATTACGAAAGGCTTATATGCGAGGACGGAATTCACCCGAATTCACAGGGCTATGAGCTTATTTACAAATCCGTTATAGAGCAGTACCGCGAAAAAGAAGCGATATAAAAATTTTTTCGGGAAAGGAGAAAACAATGAAGCTGTATCCGAACAAGAAATACACCACTATAGCCGTATACATCGCGCTTGTTCTGCTCGCCGCGACGTTTATCGTTTTCTTCTTCCTCAACCACAACGATTTCGGGGGCTATATAAAGAAATTTTTCTCCGTGCTGTCGCCTCTGATATACGGAATTATAATAGCCTACCTTCTCAACCCGATAGTCAGGCTTTTCGATGAAAAAGTATTCGCCTTTCTTAACAAAAAGAAGGGCGCAAGGCGTCTGCGCCGCGGACTTTCCGTTGTCGCAACGATGATAATCTTTCTTCTC
>CAVKJG010000007.1:0-53381 GCA_963656825.1 Sphaerochaetaceae bacterium | reverse complement strand
ACAGTAATATAATAATATTTATTTTGAAATTCTGCAATATGTTTTTATAAAAAAATCTAAAAAAACGCAGAAAATCACCCCAAAACAGAAAAAATAATACAAAAATCGCCGCCGAAAACAAAAACGGAGCGAAATTTTCGCTCCGTATATGTGTTAATCCGCGGTTCCGGTTATCAGAAAAGATGTTTCGCCTGTGCCTGTGGCATACACCGTTCCGGCAACTCCGGGCATTGTTTTTTCAACATAGTTTATCGTCTTTTTGCAGAATTTCAGCTTTTTTTCTAAATCTGTATAAGTTCCGAATACAATCGTATATTTGCTTTTATACACTGCGCTAACGTCGAATTTGTTTGAAATATTTACAGAGGTTATTCCCTGTGCTATTTCGCTTTCGGCAAACAGTCGTATAAGCTCCGCATTGAAGGCGTAGCCCTTTGATGTTTCAAATTCAAGCCTTTTGCCGGTCTCCGCTTTTGCTATCGCCGGCAGGACAACGGGTATCATTCCCGATGCCGAAAGCTCATATGCCGAAGCTGCCGTGCCGAGCACGCGCAGCTCCTTTGAAAGAATCAAAAATTCCGAGCCGCTTGAAGTATAAAAGGCGGGCTTGTCTTCCGTTATCGTGATAATCAGAGCGGAGGGAAGCTTACGTCTTATCGTCACGGAGCTTACATACGGATTTTCTTTGAGTATGGCGGCGGAGATATCGTCCTTGTTTATCGAATACATATGCGCGCCGCTCCTGATTTTTGCGGAGGAAATTATCTGCTCCTCCGACGAGGCGGTGTTGCCCTCGACCTTTACGGTTTTTATCCGCACCGAAAAAACAAATATAAAGACAAGCGCGAGCGTTGCCGCGACAAAGCAGAATTTTATTATAAACGCTTTTATACGGAACGACGCAAGCTCTGTTTTACTCATTTGTTTCCTCCTCTGCGACGAGCGTGAGCAGGTCGCGGTTTGAGAGCCTGAGCAGCTCTCTGTATATCAGCTCCTTTGCGTTCGGCTGTGCAAAGCGGCGGATGTTTTCCGAAAAAAGTCTGCCCTTGTCCGTAAAAAGAACATCGCTTGCGGCAAGCTCAAGTGCTTTCGGGGTAAGATTTTTTTCTTCTATCAGCATGGCGGCGTCTGCTTTTGCAAGTCCTTGTGCGTTTTTGAACTGATGGTTTGCCGTTACGTTCGGCGAAGGAATAAAGATGCACGCCTTGCCCATAAGCGCAAGCTCGGAAACGGTCATCGCTCCGGATCTGCATATGACAGCGTCTGCGGCGGCTTCCCATTTGGGCATATCGTATATATATTCGACAGGGCAGAGGTTTTCAAAGCCGTCAAGCCCTTTGGCTCTGAACCGCCGCATAAAATCGTCGTGACCGAGCTTGCCTGTCGAATGGATATGATAAACCTCGGGATGCTTTGCCGAAAAGCTTTCCATAAAAGAAAGAATATTTTCGTTTATTGCCTTGGCGCCCAGACTTCCGCCGAACGAAAGCAGAACGTATTCGTATCTGTCCGAAATTTCAAGCTCGCGGCGCGCCTGCTGTCTTGAAAGAGACACGGCTCCGCTTCTCATCGGATTTCCCACGCACATCACCTTTTCCTTGTCGGTGAAAAAGTCGGCGGCGGAGGGAAAGTTTATAAATATTCTGTCGGCGTCCTTTTCGAGCATTCTGACGGCTTTGCCGGGAATGGCGTTGGATTCGTGTATCGCCGTGGGTATGCCCATTTTCGCCGCCGTGTGAATGAGCGGATACGAAAGATAATTTCCGGTGGCGAACACCACGTCCGGCTGAAAGTTGCGCAGAAGCTTTTTGGCTTCTATCTGCGAGGTTATAAAGCATATTGCGGTTTTTATGTTTTTCAGAGAAAGACTTCTCTGAAGTCCGCTCATTTCTATATGATAGGTTTTGTAGCCCGCCTTTTCTATAAGCGGTTTTTCCATTCCGTTTTTTGTCGCTATAAAAAGTATTTTTGAGTATTTGTCGTGCGCAAGGATCGCGTCCGCGACCGCTATTGCGGGATATATGTGACCGCCGGTGCCTCCGCCGGCAAGAATAATGTTCAAAACCAGATCCTCCGATAAAATGATATTGTCCCTTACACTCTGCTCTGCGACGAATAGCGCGAAACGGATAGTATTATTCCCATTTCGGCAAGCTGCATCACGAGCGCCGTTCCGCCGTACGAAAAGAAGGGAAGCGCTATTCCCGTCGTGGGGATAGATGCCGTTACAACCGCGATATTCAGCATTGCCTGAATTCCGACCTTTGCCGTAAGACCGGCAACAAGAACCGAAGAAAACGTGTCGGGAGCACGCTTTGCTATGATAAAGCCCCTCCATATGAGCAGAATAAACAGCGCGACAAGAGCCACCGCGCCGATAAAGCCGAGCTCTTCGCAGAGAATGGCAAAGATGAAGTCGTTTTGCGGCTCGGGAAGCCACAGATGTTTCTGATAGCTGTTGCCCAGTCCTACCCCGAAAAGTCCGCCGGAGCCTATCGCAAGCAGGCTCTGATACGGCTGCCAGCCGCCTGTCCGAAGGTAAAGCTCCGGATGAAGCCAAGCGTCTATACGCTTTTTCATATAATTTGTGAAAAGCATTACGCCGAGCGCGCCCGCGCCGAAAACTCCGCCGAAGGTAGCGAGAACCTTCCAGTTTGCGCCCGACATAAATATCATCGACGCGCCGATAAGAAAGAGAATTATCGTTCCCGACATATGATGTTCGAGCAGGGTAGTGACGCACACCGCGCCCGTTATCGCCGCGGGAATGAGAATTCCGTATCTGAATTGCTTTATTTTTGCGCTGAAAAACGATATATAAGCCGCAAGCAACAGCACAAGCGCGAATTTCATTATTTCCGAGGGCTGAAACTGAATCGGACCTATTTTCAGCCATCTTGTCGCGCCCTTGTTTGTCACTCCGACAAACGGCACAGCCGCAAGCATAAGAAAGCTTGCCGCAAATATCGGCACGGTGAATTTTTTGATAAAGCCGTAGTCGATAAAAGATACTGCCATCATAACCATCACGCCGGCTACGGCAAAGAATATCTGCTTTTTTACAAACCACAGGCTGTCGTGCAATGTCGCCTTCGCGAAAACATAGCTCGACGAAAACACCATAACCGAACCGTAGCAGAGCAAAAGCACCACTATTACAAGGAATACTCTGTCAACGCCGCTCCGCACGCGGTAAACGGTGTTTATCTGCGGATGAAGCAGCTCCGAAAGAAAGGAGCCGCTTTCTTTTGTTCTGTTTTGCTGATTTGTCACAAGAAAGCTCTCCTTTCTTTTGTCATTCAAAGAAATACGATATTACGCCCATTATAACCGTTAATAAAACGGAAACGAAAACTATTTTGCCCTCGCTCCAGCCGCAAAGCTCGAAATGATGATGCAGGGGCGACATTCTGAAAAGTCTTTTTCCGTGCGATATTCTGAAATATCCGACCTGAAGTATAACCGAAAAGGCTTCGATAAAATATACGATGCCGACTATAACGAGAATAAGCGGATCGTCTGTCATAAGCGAGAGCGCAACCACCGCTCCGCCGAGAAAAAGCGAGCCTGTGTCACCCATAAATATTCTTGCCGGATGAGCGTTGTAAACAAGAAATCCGATGCAGCCGCCGAATGTTGCCACGGCAAGCGTCGCGCCTGCCGACTGTCCGCGCAAAAGCGCTCTGACAGCGAAAAACACGCACACCGCCGCCGTAACGGAGGAGGCGAGTCCGTCTATGCCGTCGGTAAGATTTACCGAGTTTGACGTGAATATAAAAAACGCGACAAAGAAAACGTAAAACCAAAAGCCCATTTCAAGCTCCGCGCGGAAAAAAGGAATATAAAGCGTTTTGCAGAGTCCGAACGTTTTTTCGGCTGCGAGCAGAAAGAGCGAGGCTATCACCGCCTGCAAAAGCACCTTCTGATACGCGCGGATACCGTCGTTTTTATGCTCGAACAGCTTTTTGCCGTCGTCAATTATTCCCACCATTCCGGAAAGAAAAGTAAAACCATAGCATATCCAGAGCTTTGCAAGCTCCTCTTTTCCGAGAAAGAAAAACGAAACGACAAGCGAAAGCGCCGTCCCCGCGATAAAGAACAGTCCGCCCATTGTGGGCGTGCCGTCCTTGCATTTATGCCACCTCGGACCGATCTCCTTTACGGGCTGACCTATCTTTTTCGACATAAGCACGGGAATGAATATTTTTCCAAGAGCGGCGGTGCATACTGCCGATACCGCAAGCACCGAAATAAGATAAAGCGTCATTTGTTTACTCCTGAAGCAGATGTGATATTCTTTCAAGTGACAGCGCGCGACTTGCTTTTATAAGCACGGTGTCGCCCCGATTTATAAGCGGTTTTATTATTTCTGCCGCCTTTTCCGCATCCGAATAATCGGATATCTTCGTTATCTTTTCGTGCGACAGTCCCGACATCTCGGCACCTGTGGCTATTTCACCGGCAAGCGCGCCGACGGTTATCAGCCTGTCTACGCCGATTTCCGCCGCCTTTTCGCCGACCTTGCGGTGAAGCTCTGCGGAATACTCTCCAAGCTCACGCATTTCGCCGAGAACGGCTATTTTCCCTCCGTCCCCCGATATATCCGAAAGCACGTCAAGCGCTGCGCACATGGATTCCGGTCCTGCGTTGTAGCAGTCCTCGATTATCGTAAATCCGTTTGATTTTATAATGCTCTGACGCATTCCGACGGGAGAAAACGATAAAAGTCCCTGCTTTATTCCGTCGTCGTCTATGCCGAGGAGCGTTCCCACGGCGACGGATGCAAGCGCGTCGCACACGTTATGAATTCCCACCTGATTTATACGCAGACCGGTTATGCTTTCGTTTTCGGCGGAGCGGAAATCAAAGGCTGTAAAGCCGTCATGGGCGGTTATATTTTTGGCTTTGTAGTCACATTTCGGATTTTCAATTCCGAAGTAAAGCCGGCAGAGCTTTCTTTTGGGTGCGGCGTTTTCAAGGAGCGGCTCGTCGCCGTTCAGGAGCAGAATCGCGCCGTCTTTCATTCCGTCGGTTATTTCAAGCTTTGCTTTGCATATATTTTCTCTCGAACCGAGGTGTTCTATGTGCGAATTCCCTATGCAGGTTATTACGGCTATATCGGGCTCGGCGATTTTTGAAAGCGCCGATATTTCGCCGAAGCCGCTCATTCCCATTTCAAGCACCAGAAGTCTGTCGTCCTTGCCGAGCGAAAGCACGGTCAGCGGCAGACCGATGTCGTTATTTTGGTTTCCTTCCGTTTTGTGCGTTTTGTGCTTTACGGAAAGTATAGAATGGATGTACTGCTTTGTAGTTGTTTTTCCGACGCTGCCGGTCACGGCGACGGTTATTGTATTGAACTGCGCCTTATACGCCTTTGCAAGCGCGCCGAGCGCTTTTCTTGTGTCGTCCGTCATTATATACGGAATATCGCAGTCCGGCTTTTTGCTTACGACGGCAACTGCCGCGCCGCTTTCCGCAGCCTTGCGGATAAAATCGTGACCGTCAAAATTTTCGCCTTCAATGGCGAAAAAGCATTCGCCAGTGCAGTCGGCTCTCGAATCGGTCGCAACGCCGCAAACTGTCACCGCGGGATCTCCGCCGAAAAGCTCTCCGCCGCACATATCCGCAAGCCGCCGGAGATTTATTTTATTGTCAGTGCATCCGAATTTCATCTTTTTACAGTCCTTTTTTCAGAATTATATTTTCCGCATGCTCCCTGTCTGAGAAGGGCAGCCTTTTTTCTCCCGCCGTGATAAAGGTCTCCGCGCCTTTGCCTAAAAGCATCACCGTGTCGCCTTTTTCCGCCGCCGAAAGCGCAAGCTCTATCGCCTTTCCTCTGTCGGCTTCGGTTATGTGGTTTTCACGGGATTTTATCTGTGAGGTTATATCGCTTATTATAGCATCCGGAGACTCCGAACGCGGATTGTCGCTTGTTATTATCACCGTATCGGAAAGCTCGCAGGCGAGTTTTCCCATTTTCGCGCGTTTGCCGCGATCTCTGTCGCCGCCGCAGCCGAATACGGTAATTATTCTTCCCGACGTGAACTGCCGTGCTGCGGAAAGCACGTTTTTTATTGCGTCGGGCGTGTGAGCAAAATCTATTATCACGCAGAAGCCCGTTTTTGTATCTATTCTTTCCATGCGTCCGGGCGCGCCGTGAAACCTTTCGAGCGCGCGCGCCGAAAGCCGCGCTTTTATTCCGAGAACCGACGCCGCAGACGCCGCGGCAAGCATATCGAGCACGGAATAACAGCCGAAAAGGGAAGACGAGATACGCTCTTTTGAGCCTGTCGAGCAGAAGTCAAATTTCACGCCCCGTTCCGTGTGGCTGATGTTGTCGGCATAAAAGTCGGCGTCGAAATCCTTTGCGGAATAATACCATATTTCGTCTGCCGCCGCCCACGCCATTTCATATGCGTGCGGATCGTCGAAGTTCAGCACGGAATGACGGCATTTTCTGAAAAGTCCGGCTTTCGCCGCAGAATAAGCCTCCGCGCTTTTGTGATAATCGAGATGGTCGCGCGAAAGATTTGTGAAAATTCCGACCTCAAAATCAAGACCGCACAGGCGCTTCTGATCGAGCGCGTGGGAGCTTGCCTCCATAACGACAAAGTCAAAATTTTCGTCCGCCGCTTTTTTCAGCAGAGGAGCAAGAATTTCCGGCGGCGGAGTTGTATAGCCGGTTTTTGTCGTTTCGTCGCCGAAGCGGGCGCCCTCCGTGCCTATCACGCACGAGGTATATCCGCCCTCGTAAAGTATGGCCGAAAGCATATTTGCGGTTGTGGTTTTTCCGTTTGTCCCCGTGACCGCGCAAAGACGCAGCTTTTTCTGCGGATCTTTGCACATACGAAGGCACGCGCGGGCAAAAGCTTCTCTTGCGTCGTCTGTTATTACGGTCGGCACGGGAAAACGTCCGTCGGTCACCGAGTCGGTAACGACAGCCGCCGCCCCTTTTATAACCGCGTCGTGCATATGGGCGATATTTCCGTCAAGAGAGAAAAAAAGCTCTCCGTTTTTTATTTTGCGCGAATCCGCGCCCACACCGATAACTTCGATATCGCCTGTTTCTTTCGGTAAAAGTATAATTTCATTCTGATGTATAAGCTCCGATAATTTCAAGAGCGGTCACCTCCGTAGGATTATTTGAAAAATATTTCTTCAAACATCCTGCGAAAGCTCCGGCTCAGTCGGTTACCTCCGTAATTCTGAAATCCACCGTTATTATACTTCCTTTTTCGGCGGACGTCCCCGCCGCAATCGACTGCTCCACCGCAACGGCTGAGCCTCCGCTCGTGACGCCCGTAAGGTGAATATTGAAGCCTGCGTCGGCAAGCAGCTTGTTTGCCTGCGCCGCGCTTTTTCCTATTATCGACGGAACGGTTGCATATGTCGGCTCCGTTGTGCCGCCCGTGTAGAGAATTATACTTCCGTTTTCGGACGACATTTTGCTGCCCGACACGGGAACCTGATTTATTACCGACGTGCCCGAGCCTACTATTTCGTATTTGAGTCCGGCGTCGCTTATGTTCTTTATTGCAGTGTCAAGCGCAAGACCGCGATAATTCTTTACCGAAATTTCGAGCTTTGCCATTTCTTCCGCCGTGTAGACGGGTTCAACGCCCATATAGGGAAGTATTTCGGCAAGCATTTTCGCCACATAAGGCGCTGCTACCGTGCTTCCGTAAATCGAGCCTATCGTCGGCTCGTCTACCGCAAGAAGTATTACTATTTTCGGATCGTATGACGGCGCAAACGCCACGGTCGAAGCTATCCGTTTGTTTCCGACAGTGCCTTTTTCCGAGGTACCCGTTTTTGCCGCCACGGAATATCCCGCGACATATGCGTTTTTTGCGCCGCCGTTCGTGGCTACGCCCTCGGCAAGAATCGAGCAGATGGTCGAGGCGGTTTCACGGCTTATGACCTGACGCTTTTCCGTCGTGCCGAAGGAAGAAATGATATTGCCGTCGTTGTCTTTTATTTCTTTCACAACGTGAGGAGTTACAAGCGTTCCGCCGTTTGCGACGGCGGAAACCGCCGTTATCTGCTGGATTGCCGTTACGTTGTATCTCTGACCGAAGGAATAAACGGCAAGGTCGAGGGCGGACATATTGTCCTCGCTTCTGTATACCGAGCCTGTTTCGCCCGGAAGATCGATTCCGGTTTTTGAGTCAAGTCCGAAGGCGGAAAAATATTTGCAGAAGGTGCTTATTCCTATGCGCTCGGCGAGCATCATCATACAGGGGTTGCAGGACTGCATAAGTCCCTGAGAGAAGGTCACAAGCCCGTGACCTGCGGTTTTGTGACATTTTATTTTCCAGCCGGATACGGTGTAAGAGCCCTGACAGTAAAATGTATCCGTGACTTTTGCCTTGTTTTCTTCGAGTGCGATCGACGTTGTGAAAATTTTTGAGGTAGAGCCCGGCTCATACGTTTCGGTTATGGCTTTGTTGTTCCACATTTCAAGCATAAACGCCGAAAGCGCCTTCTGATATTCAACCGTCCCCTCGCCGTATTCTTCGGCTGCCGCCGCTATTTTTGTTTTGTAATAGTCGGAAAAGGTCGTGGGATTGTTGAGGTCGTAGCTCGGATAAACCGCCATGCCGAGTATTTCTCCCGTCGAGGGATCCATCGCTATCGCCTGCGCGCGCGACTGACAGCCCGATTCGACAGCCGCCTGTTCGAGATAATTTTCAAGTATGCTCTGAATTTTATAATCTATTGTCGTGACAAGGCTTGCGCCGTTCGAGGCGTCTATATAGGTTTCGTAGTTGTAGGGCATAGATCCCATTGCGCCGTTCTGCGCGGCGACTATTTTTCCGCTGACGCCGGAAAGCACGCTGTTGTAGTAATATTCAAGCCCGTAGCTGCCGCCGTCCGTGCCGCAGAAGCCTATAACGTGGCTTGCGAGCGTTGAAAAGGGATATACTCTTGTCGTCATTTCGGCAAGACAGATTTTTCTTTCAAGCTCATTGTCCGCAATGTACTGACGAACCTTGTCTGCCGTCGCTTCATCGACGTTCTTTTTTATCGTTCTGTCCTTGTATTTTGTCTTTGTGGACTGCTCGTAAACAAAATCGTATTCAACGCCCAGAATTTCGGAAAGTCCCTTGCAGATAAGCTCGCGCTGTTCCTCGGTTTCTATGTCGTAAGGAGAAATGAAAATTCTTTCCGTTGTGTAGTTCGTCGCGAGAACCACACCGTTTCTGTCGGTTATCGTTCCGCGCGAAGCGGATATCGGCGTTTCGTATATCATCTGCTCGATCACTGCGGCGCGATATTTTTTATAGTTTATTATCTGAAGATAAAACAGTCTGCCTATCAGTATCGCGGCGATGAGTGAAATCAGGGAGAAAAGCAGAAAAGAGCGGGTGCGTATCTGCGGGCCCTGACGTCCGAGTATGGATTCCGGTCTGGACTTTGGCTCTGCCATTGTTTTCTCCTTTGCATAATAATTAAAAAGAGCAAAGAGCATTATTATATTCTCCTTACTCGAAAAAGCTATTACGATATTACATTATATTTGCGGCTTTGAAAATTATGCACGCTCCGCAGACGGAGCGCGCATAAATTCAGTTCATAAACTCTATAAACCTGTTGAAGTTCTTTGCTATTGCGCTGAGAAGAGTATCTATCGCGCCGCCGAGAGTGCTTTCGGGTTCGACTATTTCGCTTATATCCTCAGAGCCTTCGCCTTCAAAATAAACGGTCGTTTTGCGCGAAGAGTCAAGACCGAGCTCCGAGGCGGTAGCTTCTATCTGCGATTTTGTGTGCTTGTAGTCAAGCTGACCTTCAAGCGTGGCAGCCTCTGCGGAAAGGGCTTTTATCTCGCTTTTCATTTCCGATATTTCGGAGGAAAGCTCCGACACCTGAACGAACGAAAAGACGATGAACATAAACAGCACCGTCGCGGCAAGCATGCCGATTATAAGGGCAATCGGAAACGGGGAGCTTTTCTTTTCTCTGACGGTGTCGTATCGGTCTCCGCCGCCTCCGCACATATCGGAAAGGGAAGAGATGACGCTCTTTTTATTGGAGGGAGAACGATGGTTGTATGAGGGGTTTTTGGAGTTTTGGGGTTTTCGGGGGTTCTGGTTTGAGCTCATTCTCTTCCTTCCTTTCCGTAATGCGTTACTGTATTTTCTCGGCCGCTCTCAGCTTTGCGCTGTGCGACCTTCTGTTAAGCTTAAGTTCTTCTTCTGACGGAAGAATCGGTTTTTTCTGCAGGGTTTTTATCTGCGGCTTTTTTCCGCACACGCAGACAGGGAACGACGGCGGACATATGCAGCCCTTTTCAAGCCTTGCAAATATCTGCTTTACCGCTCTGTCTTCAAGCGAGTGGAACGTAAGCACGGCAATTCTTCCTTCCTGAGCAAGTGCGTCCACCGCGTCCTCTATTGCCGGAGCGATTATCGAAAGCTCGCCGTTTACTTCTATTCTTATTGCCTGAAAAGTCTGCTTTGCGGGATGATGTCCTTCGAGCAGCGCTTTTTTCGGCGCTACCGATTTTATTATATCGACAAGCTCAAAGGTGGTTTCTATCGGTTTTTCTTCGCGCTTTCCGACTATGGCGCGCGCTATTTTCGGGGCGTTTTGCTCTTCGCCGTATTCGTAAAGAATTCTGCGGAGCTCGCTTTCCGGATAGCCGTTTACAACGTCGTATGCCGAAAGCGGAGCCGAGCGATCCATTCTCATATCGAGCGGGGCGTCAGAATTATACGAAAAGCCTCTTTCGGCTGTGTCAAGCTGATACGAGGAAACGCCGAGATCGAATATCACGCCGTTTATTTTTTCTATGCCGAGCGACGAAAGTATATTTTTTATATTTGAAAAATTGTCCTGAACGTACGTGATTTTGTCGGCGCAGGGAGCGAGTCTTTTCTTTGCCGCGTTTATTGCGTCTGCGTCGCGGTCTATGCAGATGAGTCTGCCTCCGTCAAGGCGTTTTGCTATCTGCTCCGAATGACCGCCGCCGCCGAGCGTGCAGTCAACGTAAATTCCGTCGGGCTTTATGTTCAGCGCGTCGATACACTCGCCGAGCATTACCGAAAAGTGATTGAACTCTCCCATCAGCCTTCGAGCGCGATCATAATATTTTCAATGTTCTGAGCGTCTTCGGAGGCTTTCTTTGCTTCCCAAGCCGACTGAGCCCATATTTCGATGTATGAATTCACGCCGATGACAACGGTATCCTTTTCGAGCTTTGCGTAATCGCGGAGCACCTGAGGAATAAGCACGCGTCCCTGAGAGTCGAGAGAGGCGTCCGACGCTGCCGAATAGAAGAAACGACGAACGTCACGAGTCTGCACCATGGGGAGTGCGTCGAGCTTGGCGGTGAATTTTTCCCACTCGGAAAGGGGATATACGCACAGACAGTGATCCACGCTGCGCGTTACGACAAAGCTTTCTCCGAGCGCTTCACGGAACTTAGCCGGAATAAAAACTCTGCCTTTTGCATCGGTTGAGTGAATAAACTCGCCTAAAAACATTTTATGCCCTTCCTTTCGCGGAATGTGGATAACTCTGTGGAAAGTGTGGAAATCCACCACTTTGCTCCACTTCACACCACTTTTATGGTTTAATTATAAATGATAGCTGAACAAAATACAAGGGCTTTTTGAAAAAAATATAAAAAAACACGGCTAAAATCTCGCCGGAAACGAGTTTTCAGCCGTGTTTTGTTCATATTTACGTTATTTAATGAAGCCGTTATCCGATAAGGACGCCGAGCGCGTCCTCCGGAACATAGCGCGAAATGTCTTTTCCCTCCGAAATAAGCCTGCGGATAAGGGTGGAGCTTACCTCCTTATATTGCGGCGATGCTTCGAGAAGAACGGTTTTTATTCCGCTGTGCTCAAAATTGAAATCCGCCTGCTTTTGTTCGTACACGCGGTCATCTTCGTTGCGGACGCCCTTTATTATCACATCGACGCCGGCTTCCTTTGCGTATTCGTAAAGCATTCCGCCGTTTGTTATAACGACGGCGTTTTCTATTTCCATAGTTGCCGCACAGAGCGCTTCATAGCGTTTTTCAAGCGAAAAAAGCGGCTTTTTATCGGGATTTTCAAATATTCCGACTATAAGCACGGCGCACATGTCCGCCGCGCGCTTTATTATATCGAGATGACCTTTTGTTACGGGATCGAAGGTTCCCGCGGTCAGAGCTATGCCGTATTCCATATTCATTTTGCCGCCTTCGGAGCAAGATAATAAATTATAACTCTGCCGTAGCGCGCCTGCTTTGTAAGAGTATAGCGGGAAGCGACGTCGGCGTCGTCTGCAAGTCCTTCCTGCTCATCCTCGCAGATTATAATGCTTGTTTCCTTTATGAGCTTATTGTCGTAGACGGCTTTCAGCGCCGACGGCAAAAGCCTTTTTGCATACGGCGGATCGATAAAAATTATATCGAAGCTGCTTTTTCCCGAAGCCGACACGGCGTATTTTTCAAAGTCCATACAAAGCACGTTTGACTTTTTGTAAAGCTTTGTTTTCTGCGCGTTTTCGGTTACGAATTTTATCGCCTCGCGCGAGCTGTCGACAAACGTGCATTTTTCCGCGCCTCTTGAAAGTGCTTCAAGCCCCATCTGTCCCGAGCCTGCAAAGAGATCGAGAACCTCGCGCCCCTCTATATCGAACTGTATGGAGGAAAACACGGCTTCCTTTACCTTTTCCGTCGTCGGACGGGTTATTTCTTCGCCTTCGGGAGAGGAAAGCCTTGTTCCTCGCGCCGTTCCGGTTATGATTCTCATATATCTGCTCCTTTATCTGAAATATTCTTTTATGTTTTTTGCAATGATTTCCGTTATGCCTTTCACGGCGCAAAGCTCGGAAATATCCGCCAGCTTTATTGCGGAAAGTCCTCCGAACGCCGAAAGCAGTGCCTTTGCCTTTGCTTTTCCCACGCCGCTCACGTTTTCAAGCACCGAGGTTTTTTCTGCTTTGCGTTTTCCGCCCATCATTTTTGATATAGTAAAGCGGTGAACCTCTTCCTGAATTTTATATATAAGCGAATAGACCTGCGGCTCGGAAAGAATCTGTATTTCCTCGCCGTCCTTGCCGACAAGCGCGCGCGTTCTGTGCTTGTCGTTCTTTACCATACCGAGCGTCGGAATATCATAGCCTGCTTCTCTCATTGCCTGCTTTGCCGCCGAAACGTGGGTCGCACCGCCGTCTATAAGGAAAAGATCGGGAGCTGTCGCGCCCTCGTCCGAAAGGTGAGCGCATCTGCGGCTTACCGCTTCCCGCATAGAGGCGTAGTCGTCACGTGAGGAAACGGTTTTCATTCTGAAAATGCGGTAGTCGCTTTTTTTCGGCTTGCCGTGTTCAAACACAACCATTCCGGCTGTTATATGCTCGTCGCCGAGGTTTGAAATATCAAACGCTTCTATTCTTTCGGGAACGGTTTCAAGTCCGGCAAGCGATACAAGACGCACGAGAGTTTTTTCCGTTTTCTGCGACGAAAGCAGATATTCCCTGCATTTCTGCTCTGCGTTTTCCTTTGCCATATCGCACAGCTTTTTCTTTTCTCCGCGCAAGGGAACGGTCACATTCACTTTTTTTCCCGTTTTTTCGGAAAGCCAGCTTTCGCAAAGCTCTTTGTCGCTTTCGGAAAGCTCGCCCCCTACGGTTATTTCTTTGGGAATATATTCTCTGCGGACGTAAAGCTCGCATATAAACGAGCACAGAGCCGAGGAATCGAGAATTTCTCCGCCCGAAAAATAAAATATTTCGGAATCGGTCAGCTTTCCGCCTCTTACATAAAACACGCACACGGCGCTGACGGCGTCGCCCGTATAAGCCGAGATAACGTCGCGCTCGACCTCGGGAGAAGCTACGACCTTTTGTTTTTCGCGCAGCTTTTCTATTGCACGGAGTCTGTCGCGGCAGACGGCGGCAGCCTCATACATTTCGTTTTCCGACGCATAGAGCATTTTTTCCGTCAGCCTGTCGGTTATTTTTTTATAGTCGCCCGAAAGAAAATCCACCGCCTCCGAAAAGCTTTCGCGGTACTGCTCGCCGCTTACGTCTTCGTCGCACGGAGCAAGACAGCCTATCTGCCTGTATATGCAATGAGTGACCTTGCCCTTGTCGCGCGGAAAGCGTCTGTTGCAGGAGGGAAGTCCGAAGGTTTTCTGCATTGCGCCTATCACGCCGTAAACGACGGCGGTGCTTGAATACGGACCGAAATACAGCGCGCGCGGATCTTCTCTTTTTCTCGTTACGGTAAAGCGCGGATACTCATCGTGCATATTTACCGAGATATAAGGGTAGGATTTATCGTCCTTGAGCTTTATGTTGTATCGGGGCTTATAAAGCTTTATAAGACTGTTTTCAAGGGTGAGAGCTTCTGTTTCCGTGTCGCAGACGATATATTCGAAATCGCGGACAAGCGAGGTCATCATATCGGTTTTCGCGCTTTTGAAATCCGTTTCGTGAAAATACTGCGAAACACGGTTTTTCAGCTTTTTTGATTTTCCGACATAGATGACCTTTCCTCCGTCGCCGCGCATTATATAAACGCCAGGTGACAGCGGAAGCAGCGAAGCCTTTTCGCGCAGGCTTGCGGCATATGCGGCATTTACCACGCCAAAAACCTCCCTTCAAGAAAAAAGCGGCAGTTGCAAAGCATCTGCCGCCGTTATGCAATGGCTTTTCCGATCAGAGAGAATTGCTGACCAACTCCTCAAGACCGTTCAGTGCCTCGGTTTCGTCGGGACCGTCGGCAATCAGAGTGATCGTCATTCCTCCGGTGATACCCATTGAAAGTACGCCGAGAAGGCTTTTTGCGCTTATGCGACGATCATCCTTCTGGATCCAAATAGAGCTGGCATAAGAATTTGCTTTCTGAATGAAAAACGTTGCGGGTCTTGCATGAAGCCCTACGTTATTTTTGATTGTTACATCTCTTGAAATCATACCTTATGCTCCTTTGACGGTATAAAGCACGCTTTTTATTTAATTTGCGTGCAAATTTTCTTCTGTTATATTGTATTATACCAAACGATTAAAATAAAATCAATAGTTTTTTAATATTTTTTGTCATTTGGCGCCCGGCGTGCCGATATCCACAAGCGTCATTGCGAATTCGACGTCCGTCGTGTAGACGTAAATCACATCGGAAACGGTTGCAAGCTCGTTTCCGCCGATATAAAATCCGTTTTCTCCGGATTTTCCGTAAAGCACGGCTGTACCCTTCACGTCCATAAGAAACGGATCGTCAACGCGCCTGATTTCGCCGTTTCCGCTTTCGGCATAGATTTTCGAGTGTTCGGAATAAACACCCTGAACATAGCCTATTATCGTATCGCCGTCGGAAAGATAAAGCACCGTTCCGCTTTTGATTTTTTCGGTCATTGTGTCGGCGGTGGACTGCATTATTCCCGGGACGATAAAGGTAACCGTCACCTTTTCGTCAAGGGAATCCTTTGAGTTGTAATAGTATCTGAAAACGAGCGCGACTATGCACGCCAGAATAACGAGTATGAGGAGCGCATCGAAAATATTGAAGCGCGATTTTGTTTCCTGTTTTGCCATGATAGCCTCCTTACTCAATGCTGAAAGCCGTGCAGAACGAAGTGCCGGCAAAGGTTCCGCATCTGAAATATATCTTTGAGCCGACGAGTATCCTGTTTCCGCCGACATAGGCTATGCCGCGACCGTCAACACTTCCGGTCGCATAAAGGGTAACATATACATCGTAAAGGTTGTCGTATTCAGAATATGTCACGGAATAATTGCCCTGACTGTCGGCAACGGCTTTGCTGCCGATGTATTTCGTCTTTTCGGAGCGCACACCGCTTATCGTGCCGACAGGCTTTCCCGTGGACGAGTCCGTAACCTCGGAGCCTGCGGTTATAAGCGGAAGATAATCCTCGTTTACTCCCGAAAGCTTTACGGTATAGGTTATGGTCTTTTCGCTGTGATCGGCGCTTTCCTTATCCGAAACGGTCATATACACGACCACTGCTATAAGGGCAAGCACCATCAAGATTATAAGCACGTCAATAAAATTGAAGCGCCCTTTTGCCTGATCCTTGTTTTCCATAGTGACAAACTCTTTCCCGACGGAAATTTATTTGCGCCGTCCTTCTCCGTCGCGGGAGGGCGGCGTCGCTTTGTATCAATAGAAGAAATCCGAGTATTCCTCGACGGCGCTTCTCGAAAGCATTGCCGCGGCGGCGGAAAGTCCCGTCATTATCCAGAACATAAGGAATATGCGGTAGTTATACCAAACGTAGTCCGTCGCTCCCTGAACGAGAAAAGCCACAAGTCCGCAGAATATTCCCGCCTCGGTAAGCTTTCCGCTTTTTGATTCGGGCGAGGCTATGCACGAAAGATTCATCTGTACAAGCACGAACACGAATACCGCAAATATCACCGCTCCCGATATTCCGAGCTCGGTGAGTATCTGAAGGTAAAGGCTGTGGCTGTGCGGAGCGGTTTCTATTCCGCGCATGGCGTAGGAGGGATAAACTGCGGCAAAGGCACCTTCGCCTATGCCTATTCCGTAGGGGAACACATCGCCGAGCATTTTTATCACTCCGCGCCAGATGCCTATTCTGTACGAGGAGGACGTGTCCGAATGGGTGAATATGCTTGCTATTCTGCCTGTTATGCTGTCGCTCAGCGATATCGCGACGGCAGCCGGAGGAAGAAGAAGTATTCCCGCCGTAAGACAGCGCTTGTCCGCAAGGAGAAGAAATACTATTACGGAAACCACAAAGCCGAGCCATGCTCCGCGCGACCATGTGAGGATAAGACAGAATATATCAAAGGCTGCTCCGCAGGCGAAGGCAAAGCGCTCCTTTGCGCTTTTTGAGCCGAGGGCAAGCGCGACCGTTACGGGTATTACAAGAATAAGGTATTCGCCGAGAACGTTGGGATTTGCAAAGGTGGAAACGACTCTGCCTTTTATTTCTCCGAAATCGGACATATCCTGCCAGATTACAGACGGCGAGCCGATGAAATTTTCGCAGATTCCGTAGAGCGAAACCACCGCGCCGGAAAACGCTATCGCCGAAAGACACTTTTTGAGAAGCGAATACGAGCGTATAAGATTTTTTACCATAAAATAAGCGGCTATAAAGCACACCATAAGCAGCATTTTGTTTGTGCTGGTCTTCGATTTTGAAAAGATTCCGCCGAAAAACGTGAGAATCATAAACAAAATTACGGGAACATCGATAAGCAATATTCTGAACACGCGCTTTCCGCAGAAGAATTTGATTGTACAGGAAACAAGCACAAGGCAGGTCAGCACGGCAAGCGCCATTGTGGGAAGAAACGGCAAGAGCAGACATATGCCTATAATGCCGGCTTCGGTGGACAAAAGCACCGTGTGAACCGATATTACAGCCGCAAGCGCGATAACGACATACTCCGCCGGAACGAATATCGAAACCGTTCCCGATATCAAACCGATAAGAAACGATACGCTGATTCCCGTATATACCGGCTGAGCCGCCGCATAGTCCACCGAAACCGAACGGAGATTCAGCACGTCGAAGAATATAAACCGCAGCATTACCGAGCCGGATATCGCCTGAGCCAGACTTTTCTTTGACATGAACAGCACCGCCGATATTGCGATAAGCGCGATTCCCGTTGCAAGAGACGCTGTGCTTACCTCAATGTCGAAAGAATATTTTTTCAGCAGATAAGTCGCTATGACGTAAAATCCGAACGAAAACGCAAACACTCCGTATGAAGAAAGAGAGGTTATCAGCAGAGAAGAGGAAAGCTTTTCCGCCGCCGATATGAAAAAGCTGTTTTCGAGGGACGAAGCGAATTTACGCTTCACTCTGCGGAAGCGGTCGTTTTCGGAGGAGCTGAGCGAGTGCGTCGCGCCGCCGATAAGGGAATGCTCCGCACAGTCGTTTACCTTATCGTAAGAAAGGAAAATACGCGCGGCAAAGCTTGCTCCCGCAGCCTTATACAGAGCGTCGGCAAAGCGCATAAGCGCGGAAACTATAACGCCGCGACGAAAGCTTTTGGCTATTCTTTTCCCAAGCGGGAGCTTCTTTGTGCTTTTGGACACGATCACACCTCCTTGCTTTTGATTTTTGCGACCCTGCGCAAAATACCTATACATATTAAATATACCACACATCCGCCCGAAAAGACAATAGCGCAGACGATAAAATTTTGAAATATTGAAGAATTTACCGCATTTTTTTCAAAAAATCCGCGCAAAAGGGCTGTCGCGGAAAAGCAAACGCCTCCGGATAAGGCTGCCGTCGCCATATCTGCGCCGAGCTGTTTGCAGAAAAAGCCTTTTATTTTTATCGCGGCAAAGACAAAAAGCACCACGGCTGACGTAAGGTGCGCCATTCCGTATGAGATTGCGATGCCGATTTCTCCGGCGCTCAGCATAAAGACCGAAACCGCGCCTGCCGCGGCAAACACGGCGATTCCCGAAAGGGAAGCGACAGTGACGGGAAAAGGATTTTTTCTTGCGAAAAATCCGCGCGAAAGCACTTCAAAAACGCAGAAAAACGGTACGGAAAAAGCGAGCGGGCGAAGTATTTTTCCGCACAGAAGGGCAAGCTCCGCGCCGAAATTTCCGCGCATATATATCATACATATTATGTTGTCCGAAAGGAAACAAAGTCCCGCGGCGACGGGGAGCGAAAGCGCGAGCGCGGCAAACACCGCGCCGACAAGCCGACGGGAAAATTCTTTATCGTTTCCGACGGAAAACGTTCTTGAAAGCGACGGCAGAATAAAGTTGCACACTCCGTAGGTCAGCACGCCCGACGCTATAAGCCACAGCGCGACCGAATAATCAAGCGCGGCAACGGCGCTGTCCGAAACGAAGGAGGCAAAAAAGGTCATAAGCAGAGAACAGGCGGGAAGAAGCCACGCTCCGGCAATTACGGACGGAGCGGCTTTCAGCGCCGGAGCAAGCCCGTTTCCTCTGAGCTTTACCGTAAGCGCGGGGAACAGATGCCTTGATACAAGCGGCACGGCGAGCGTGAAAAACTGTATAGCCCACGAAAGCACATATATTGCCGCAAGCGTAAGCATTGCCTTTTCGCTGCCGATGTTTTTCGCAAACGCAAGATAGATTATAACGGCGATGTTCGATATCGAGCTTACGAGCGACGGCAGGATGAAATTTCCGTGCGACTGAAGTATTCCGACAAGAACGTAAGCCGCGCCGGTGAATATTATCATCGGGAACATTACCGAGAGCAGCTTTGCTCCGAGCGCGAAGGCTTCCTCGCTCAGACTCGGAGCGCAGACTGAAAGTATCGCCCGTGAAAACACCGAGCCGAGCAGAGCCACCGCCGACGAAGCAATCACCGTAAGCGTGAAAAAAGACGACGAAAAGCGTCGCGCGCCGTCATCGTTTTTTGTCAGCCTGTCGCTGTAAAACGGAACGAAGCACGCCACTATCGCCGCCGAAAACAGTATATCGAAAACAGAAAGCGGAATTTTGGAAGCAGCCGAAAAGGACACGGCAAAAACGCCGTCGCCGAGCCGACCGGCAAGCATTATCTGTCTTGCCATGCCGAGCAGCTTTGAAAGCGCCGTTGCGATTATCATTACGGTTACGGTAAATCCGCCTCTGTCTTTTTTCATTTTCCCTCTTTATTTTCCTTTTCGCCGCCGAGAAGATCGGGGCGTTTTTCTTTTGTGCGCAGCAGAGACTGCTCTCTGCGCCACGCCTCTATATTTGCGTGATGGCCGCTCAGAAGCACCTCGGGAACGAGCCTTCCCCTGAAATCGTAGGGACGGGTATACTGCGGATATTCGAGCGTTCCGTCGGAAAGGCTTTCGTCCTCGTAGCATTCGGGACTTGCAAGCACGCCCTCTATCATACGGCTCACACAGTCGGTAAGTATGCAGGCGGGAAGCTCGCCTCCCGTGAGAACATAATCGCCTATTGAGATTTCTTCGTCTATTATTTCTTCGATTATCCGTTCGTCCACGCCCTCGTAATGACCGCAGAGAATGACGAGATTATCGTAATTTTCCGCAAGCTCCTTTGCGTGCGACTGCGTAAGCACCTTTCCCTGAGGCGACATATATATCACGCGTCTGCGTGTGCAGAAATTCGTTTCGGGCGCGGTTATCGCCGCAAAGCAGTCGTATATCGGCACGGCGGACATGACCATTCCCATTCCGCCGCCGTAGGGAGTATCATCGACGCGGCGGTGCTTGTCTTTTGAATAGTCGCGTATATTATGCACATTTATCTCTATTATACCCGCTTTTTCGGCTCTGCCGACAATACTTTCCGAAAGCACTGTGCGGATGAGTCCGTCAAAAAGCGTCATTATATCAAATCGCACGGGAAAAGCTCCTTTCAGTCAAAAAATCCCTCTATGGGTGTGATGAAAATTCCTTGGTCCGTATCAACCGAAGCGACATATTCCGGAACGTTGGGCATAAGCACGTCATCGCCCGAGGTTTTTATAACGAAAATATCGTGCGGCTCGTACTGAAGAACGTCCTTCAGCTTTCCGTAAACTCTGCCGGTGACGCTGTCTATAACGTCAAGCCCGATAAGGTCGCATATAAACGCTTTGCCCTCCTTTACGGGAATATCCTCTCTTCTGGCGGAAAGCACTTTGTTTTTCAGCTTCAGCGCGTCGTCTATCGAGCAGACGCCTTCAAGCTTTATCAGCGGAAACGCGCCGCCCGTGCGGACGCCCACTGCGGTGTATTCCTTTTCTCCGATATAAAAACGCTTTATTTTCTTCAGCACGTCGGGAGAGTCGCACCACGGCTCGACTTTCAGCTCTCCCGCTATTCCGTGAGTGTTTATTATTTTTGCTATTTCAAGAAATTCTTTTTTCATTTTGCTTCCTTTGAAAAATGTATTGACGAAAAATTGCCTCGGTAAGCTTGGCGCTTTCCGGGGCAATCTGAATTTGCTTTTCAGCTCTTGAATTTGCGTTTTCTTGCAGCTTCCGATTTTTTCTTGCGCTTAACGCTCGGTTTTTCGTAGTGCTCTTTTTTCTTGACCTCTGCGATCTTACCGTCGCGTGCGACCTGTCTCTTGAATCTGCGAAGAGCGCTGTCAAGCGATTCATTTTCTTTTACTCTAACTTCTGCCATGATTTTGTTTCCCTCCCCTCGCAGCATAAAAATTACACAGGCAATAAAAATACCTTATGTGATATTATACACGCAGTTTTTCGCCGTGTCAAGATAAAATCGCAAAAAAATCAATGGCATGACGAAAACCTGCGGCATAAAATAAACCGAAAACATAAAAACGGCAAAAAGGAGAAATCACAATGGCTGAAAACGAAAGATATTTTGCGGCGTCCAATTCGGGAGAGGGCTTTTTCAGCCTGTTTTCCGAGGTTTTTGACAGAAAAAAGCTGGATAAGATATATATCCTCCGCGGAGGTCCCGGAACGGGAAAATCCACGCTTATGAAAAAGATAGGCAGGCGCGCAGAGGCCGACGGCTTTTCGGTGCATTACATTCTCTGCTCGTCGGACGCGGATTCGCTTGACGGAGTGATAATCCCCCAAAAAAAGACGGCGATATTCGACGGAACGGCGCCACATTCGGCAGAGCCGAAATATCCTTTGGCGGCAGAAGTGACGGCGGAGCTTTACGGCGGACTCGGAGAAGAAATTCTGCGCGGGAAAAGAGCCGAGATAATCGCGCTTACAGATCACGCGGAGCTTGAAAACGCAGCGGCGTATGAATATCTTTTCGCGGCGGCGAAAATGAAGCGGGAAGCGCTGTCCTGCGCGCTCAGCTGCTTTGACGGCGCAAAAGCCGCCCGCGCGGCGAAAAGGGAAGTTTTTTCGCTTTCCGCCGGCGGAGAAGAAAAGCGCAGATTTATAAGCTCCGTCGATTGCAGGGGGCTTAAAACCCTCGATACATACAAAAAGCTTGCAAAAACGAAAACGGCGGTGACGGATAAATTCGGACTCGGATATGAATTTATGCGTTTGCTGCTTTCCTCCGCCCGTGAAAAAGGTGCGCTCTGCACAAGATTTTCCGACCCCATAGCTCCAGAGCTTACGGAGGCACTGTGGTTTGAAAACGACAAAGCCTATTTCTTTATCGACCGCGCGGAGAGCGAAGAATTTGACAGAAAAATCAACATAATGCGCTTTGTTTCAAGGGAAAAGCTCAGAGAATCGCGGCAAAAGCTCCGCTTTGCCGCAAAGTGCGGGGAGGCGCTTGTCTGCGGCGCGGTGAAACGCTTCGGCATCGCAAGAAAGGATCACGACGCGCTCGAAAGCATATATTCGGACGCTATGGATTTTTGCTTTGCGGATATCGCCGCAAAAAGAATAATCGCGGAAATATTCGATTGAGCTTTTGCGAAAATGTAAATAATCCAAAATAACATTGAAATCCGGATAAAAGTGTGATATCATATAAAAAGCTGAAAAGGAAAACGCAGTTTTCCGTATAAATAAAATATCGGAGTGTTTATTGCAATGAGAAAAATAACAAAACTCACCGCCGCCGTTATGGCGCTGACAATGCTTTTGCTGTTGCTTGTATCATGCACCAGAAAGCCCGGACTTTACACCTGGTACGGCAGAGTAAAGGTTGATTATATTCTTAAAATGACGGTTGACGCCGGCGACGGAGAAAAAACCTACGACGTTCCGTTTGACACATACAGAAATCTGTGGGTTTATTTTGCCACGCTTGTGTCGGACGTTATAAAGCAGTCGGAGGATTCGCAGCAGCTCACCACAAAGGAGCAGAAAACGGCTGTGCTCAAAGAATATACTGAGGATGAGCTTTGCGAATACTATGCTCTTGTTGCGATAGCCGAAAGATACGGCGTTTCGATAACCGACGCCGACAGGGAAAACTTCAAAAACGACTATTATTCGAGAATAGAAAAATATATCGACACTCTTGACGAAAAATACAAAGACGACTTCAAGGGAACAAAAGAAGAATACGCAAAATATCTTTACGAAAAGGCTGTAACGAACCTCGGAATGACCGAGGAATATATCGAATATCTTTACTACAAAAATCTTCTTACGAAAAGAGTAAAGAAGGCGCTCGTTCCGGGACTGCGCTCGTATGCGGAGCAGAGCTATTTCCACTTCAAGCAGGTGTATATAGAATACACAAAGGGCGACGACGCTCAGGAAAGCAAGGCAAACGAGGATATCCGCAAGGCGTATGCGGAGCTTGAAAGCGGCGTATCCATGGACGAAGTTATCGAAAAATACAGCAACAACAGCGTTTACAGCGGAGAATTTTATTTTGACGCTTACGGAAACATTCTCGCTTCGTCCACAAACGATACCCTCGGCACTTTTGCCGTGGAAGCCATAAAGGCAATCTCAGAAGGCGATTACGGCGAAATAATGATGGGCGACGCCGACGACGAAAAGGCGTATGTCGCGATAATTCAGAGGCTCGGCTTCGACGACGAATTTCTTTACGGCTCGTCGGACGAGGCTGAAACGATATTCAACTATCCTTACAGCGGAGCGTCAAGCTATTCGGCAAATTACATGGTGTACAACGATATGCTCGAAGCCTACAAGCAGAATATGAGAATAGAGCCTTACGACGCGAAGGTTTATAAGCTTGTAAAGTACAACAGTATGTATTGATGCGAAAAGGGAAGTTGAAAAAATGAAAGTATCTCTTGTAATTCCAATGTATAACGAAAGCTCCATAATCGACGGAGCGATAAAAACGTTTTCGGAGTATCTCAGATCGAAATATGAGGATTGGGAGCTTATCTTTGTCGATGATGGGTCAAAGGACGGCTGCGGAGAAACGGTAAAAGCGGCGTCGGAAAAAGAGCCGAGAATACGTCTTGAGGGTTATCCCGACAACAGAGGTAAGGGTTGCGCCGTAAGAACGGGTATGCTTGCGGCAAAGGGCGATATCGTCGTATTTACCGACTGTGACAACGCCTACGGCGAGGAAGCCGTCGGACGTATGATAGATATGTTTTCCGAAAGCAAGGCGGATATAATAATCGGCTCGCGCAATCTTTCAAAGGACGGCTACGAGGATTACACATTTATCCGCAGGATAGCCTCAAAAACGTATATAAAAATAATCGCTATTGCGGCGGGCTTCAAGCTTTCCGATTCTCAGAGCGGAATAAAGGGTTTTCGCAGAGAAGCGGCGCAGAAGGTTTTCCGCAACTGCGAGGTCGATCGCTTCGCATTCGATCTTGAAGCCATTATGATAGCTCAGAAGGCGGGCTTTACGATAGAAGAAATGCCTGTGAAGATAATCAATCACAGAGAATCGAAGGTAAGAGTTCTGCGTGACGCCGTAAAAATGCTTTCCGATGTCCGCAAGATGAAAAAGAGAATAAAGAAGATGGAACTGAAATAAAAAAACAAGGCGTCCGGCGGACGCCTTGTTTTTTTGTTATCTTGAAACCTGCGTGACGACGACATTTTCTCCGCCGTAATAACGGAGTGAAGACAAAAGCTTTGCCGAAGGGTCGAAATAAACCAGAGTATTTCTGCCGTTTTCGGAAAGAACGGCGCAGTAAAGCTCGCGTACGTCGGGAGAGGAGCAGTACATAAGCTTTTTGTCGGCTGCGACGCTTATCATATCTGCGGGAGCGACGCTTTCAAACGAGGAAACGCTTGACTTGAAAATTTCCTTTGCGTTGCCGTAGCCGTTGACGGAATAAACATAGAGTACTCCGCGGCAGACTATATAGACATATTCGCGCTGTGTGTGCTTCCATGTAAAATACCACAGCATCCAGAGGAAAAACGGCAGAATGGCTATGACATACGGGATTTTCACGACAACCGTAAACAGCACGACATATCCGACGGCGAAAGCAACATACAGCAGGGTGAGAAAAAAGCGCGTCAGCTTATCGTTTTTTGTCGGCTTACATTCTACCGCAAACTGCGAAAAATGCTCGTTTGCCTCCTCTTCCTCCTTGAACGGAATACCTTTGTAAAGACTTTTGCTCATTTTCTGTTACCTCATATCATTTTAAGAATATCGTAGCTTTCGGAAAGGAAATCTTTCATTTCGTCGCCGGAAAGACGGCGGAACGAAAGCGTTGCAAGGCGGTATATGCTTTTTGCTATAACGTCTGCCTTTTCATCGCCTGCCGAAAGCTTTTCTTCAAGCGATTTTATGAGCGGGCTTGCGGTGTTTACCGTAAGCGCCGCTTTTTGCGGCATCGTCTGCGGATCTATGCCGTATATGCGCATCATATCCTCAAAACGACGGCTTTCCTCCGATGCTCCGAGCATCGCGGGGACGTTTTCGTCGTCCAGCTTTGTGAATTTTACTTCAAGCTTGTCGTCGCCGGAGGCTTTTACAAACGCGGCTTTGAGCGCTTCGCTGTCGGTTGCTTCCGCGTCCTTGTCGGAAAGCGCGCCGGATATATCGGAATCGACGCGCAGGAACTTCAGTCCGTCGTTTTCGCGTTCGAGCATCGTAATATACTGAGAATCTATAACCGTGTCAAGCACGCATACGCGGAAGCCCTTGGCACGGAACATTGCAATATACTGCGCCTGAGCGGTTTTGTCTGTCGTGTAATATACGGTTTTTTCGTGAGTTTCCTTTGCTTCTTCAAGATATTCCGAAAGGGTTACGCACTTGTCGTCAGTATCGCGGAAGAGAACGGCGTCCTTTACCTTTTCGTTGAATTTTCTGTCTTTAAGACAGCCGTATTCAATGAACGTTCTTATGTCGCCCCATATTTTTTCATAGGCTTCGCGCTCTGTATTCGCCATGGACGTCAGCTTGTCCGCGACTTTCTTTGAAATGTGCGCGCTTATCCTGCTTACATAGGAGCTGTTCTGCAGATAGCTTCTCGAAACGTTGAGTGGAAGATCGGGACAGTCAAGCATGCCGCAGAGCATAAGCATATATTCGGGTATGACCTCTTTTATGTTGTCCGCAACGAAAACCGAATTGTAATAAAGCTTTACTTCGCCTTCAAGCGATTCAAATTCGCTGTCTATTCTGGGGAAATAGAGAATTCCCTTGAAGTTGAGCGGATAATCGGCGTTTATGTGAATGTGGAAAAGCGGGTCGCGCTTGCCGGGGAATACTTTTGAATAAAACTGTTTGTATTCCTCCTCCGTACATTCCGAGGGCGATTTCTGCCACAGCGGATATTTGTCGTTTATCGGTTTTTCCTCGTGACCGCATTTTTCGTTTTCGTCGTGGTCGTGACCACATTCGCAGCCGTCGTCCTCATTGCCGTGAAGATAGATATCCTCCGTCATAAACGAGCAGTATTTCTGAAGCACGGCAAGCACTCTGTGATAATCGAGATATTCTTCGCTGTCGGAATTTATGTGCATTATAACGTCGGTGCCGTGCGTTTCTCTTTCTCCCGCGGATATTTCGTATTCGCCGGATTCGGAGCAAGTCCAATGCACAGCGGGGGAATCCGTATAGGATTTTGTAACGACCTCCACCGTATCGGCAGCCATAAACGCGGAATAAAATCCGAGTCCGAAGTGACCGATTATTCCCGTGCCGTTTTCTTCCGAGCCTTCATATTTCGAGATGAAGTCCATAGCGCCGGAAAGGGCGATATTGCACAGGTACTTTTTCAGCTCGTCCTCTGTCATTCCTATTCCGTTGTCGGAGATTGTAAGGGTTTTTGCGTCCTTGTCAACCGCAACGTCGACTCTGAAATTCTCCGAGGCAAAATCCGCTTCTCCGAGAGATGACAGCCTGCGGAGCTTTGTTATGGCGTCAACGGAGTTTGACACTATCTCGCGAAGGAAAATTTCCTTCTCCGAGTAGAGCCATTTTTTTATAATGGGGAAAATGTGTTCTGTTTGAACGGAAATTCCGCCTTTTTCAATTTCGGACATAAATCATCATTCCTTTCCTGTTTTTATCCGAAAAGATATATTCGGTGAAAGTCCGCTTCTGCATTTTTGCCGAAGCGGACTTGGATTTCTTTGATAAATGTTGTTATTTCAACCCCTGCTCGCGTTTTCTGCGATTGTATTCGGAGTTGGGATTTACGATTTCGCGCCAATCGAGGTCGCCGCGGTCGATTGCGGTTATCACAAGCTCAGCCGTCGCGATATTCGTCGCTATCGGGACGTTGTTTGCGTCGCACTTGCGGATAAGCGAGTTGTCGTTTACGTCGAACTCATCGGCGGGATCGTGGAAATAAACCACCGCGTCGATCTCGTTGTATTCTATACGCGAGGATATCTGCTGAACGCCGCCCTGCCTGCCGGGGAGAACGTGTTCTATTTTAAGGCCTGTCGCCTCGGAAATAAGTCTGCCGGTCATTTTGGTGGCGCAAAGATTATGCTTTGCAAGTACGCCGCAATAAGCGATGCAGAACTGAGTCATAAGCTCTTTTTTCGTGTCGTTTGCTATCAACGCTATTTCCATTGTGGGAGATCTCCTTTCGTGATTTACCTGAGGTTTTTCAGTCTTCTTATTTTATAAAACAGCGGGATCTGTTCTCCTTCGGTGCGCGCGGCGATGTTGTCGAAGGCGCGGGTGACGTTTTTGCTGTAAAGCTCGTCCGTAAGCTTTCCTTCGTCGCCTGCGCGGATAAGCTCGGAATCGTAGGGAACAGCGCCTATAAGCTTTACCGCCGCGCCGTCGATTATGCTTATAAGACGGAGCTTTTCACTTGCCGCGCGCTTTCCCGTGACCTGATTTATTATCAGCCTTAGGTGTCTTACGCCTCTGTCGTAAAGGAAGGCGGCTGTTTTGTCGGCGGCTCTGACCGACGCGCGCGTGGGAGAGGTTACTATATATGCGGTATCGGCAACGGACGAAGCGAATGCCAGAGGCTCGCCTATTCCGCCGGGAGTATCTATGAAGATATAATCGTATTTTCCGCAGCCGGCGTATGCCGCAACCGTCCGCTTGAACGAGAAAATATTCATTCTGCTGTCGAAATTGTACGGCGCGGCTATAAAGAACAGCTTGTCTGTCCTTCTGTCGCTTACCACTGCCTTTTCGGGCGGCACTCTGCCGAGAACGGCGTCCGCTATGTCGTAGACGACGCTGTCCGAAAAGCCGGCGATAAGATCAAGACATCGGCTTCCGAAGTCGCAGTCTATCATAAGCACGGTTTTTCCGCGCAGGGCAAGCGACATCGCAAGATTTGCGCATACGGTGGATTTTCCCACTCCGCCCTTGCAGGAGGTGAAAAGTATTATCCTTGACGGACGGAATACTGTTTCGGGCATAGACGCGCTCCTTTCGCCATCGAGATTATTTTATAATATCACAAAATATATTATGTGTCAAGATTTTCTGCCCACTACTATTGTGGAAAGTGTACGGAAGGCTTCGTCCTCAAGCGGAGCAAGGTCAAGCTTTGACTCCTCGCGTTCGACCTTCCAAAGCTCCGGCTTTGTTCTCGGATGGCGCGGCGTAAATACGGTACAGCAATCCTCAAACGGCAGAATGGAGGTTTCAAACGTGCCTATTCTGCGCGATATTTCAATGATTTCTTCCTTGTCCATTCCTATAAGCGGGCGGAAAACGGGGCGATGCGCCATAATGTTTGTAACGCCGAGCGCCTGCATTGTCTGGCTCGCCACCTGACCGAGCGATTCGCCCGTGATTATCGCTTCGCACTTGTACTCTTCGGAAACGCGCTCGGCTATTCTCATCATTGAGCGGCGGAGGAGCAGGGTAAAATAATCCTCCTCGCAGGCGTCGCGGAGCGCCTCCTGAATTTTCGTGAGCGATACGACGTGAAGATGAATTTCACCCGTATAATCGGAAAGTATTTCGGCAAGCTCCACCACCTTTTGCTTTGCGCGCTCGCTTGTATAGGGAAAGCTTTCAAAATGAAGTCCTTCTATAAGAACGCCGCGCTTGCCCATCATATATCCCGCAACGGGCGAATCTATTCCGCCGGAAAGCAGGAGAAGTCCCCTGCCGTTGCTGCCTGTGGGCATACCGCCCACGGCTCTTTCCTGGCCGGCGCAGAGATATGCGGCTTTATCGCGGATTTCGGCTCTCACCACGACCTCGGGATTGTGAATATCAACCTTTATTTTTCCGTTTGTCCCTTCGAGGATCGCGGCGCCCACCTCGGCTGCGATTTCGGGAGAGGTCAGCGGGAATGTCTTATCCGAACGCTTGCCTTCGACCTTGAACGTTCTGTAGCCTTCAAGATAAGGGATAAATGCGGTTTTTGCCGTTTCGGTTATTTTGTCGATATTCTTTTCCGCTTCGATTGCGCGTGTGACGGCGGCTACGCCGAAGGTGTTTTTTGCGGCGGCATAGGCTGAATCGATATCGCAGCTTTCGTCAAGCGGCTCTATATACACCGTGCTCTGAAGATAATAGACGTTGAATTTTCCGTAAGGTGCTATTCTTTTGCGGATTTTTTCGCGCAGAAGATTTTCAAAATAAGCGCGGTTTGCGCCTTTGAGCGTTATTTCGCCGTATTTACAAAGTATTATTTCACGCATCGGTGCGTTTCCTTTCGTTTTTCCCTTATTTTTTGCGGAATTTTTGAAAAACCCTTTTCAAACAAAGTCCGGTTGTATTATAATGTACTTGTGATAATATGCACCCTCGGGTACGGGCGCATAAATATTATATAATACTTTTCGGTATTATTCAATAGGGTTTTGCAAATGTTTTGCTTTGGAAAGGGGACAAATTATGAAATACAGTCACAACGTGATCATAGCGGGGGAGAGTCTTTATCTATGCTCGGAGGATGCGCCCGATTATGTCGAAAAGCTTGCGGCGGAGCTTACAAGAAGAATAAACACCACAATGCTTTCGGGGGCGGACGTTTCCAAGACGGCTGCCGCCATTGTCTGTGCGCTTGATCTTCTTGACGAAAACGTAAAGCTCAAATCAATACTCAAAGAAAACGCAAATGTCGGAAAATAAGATAAAGCTGCCGGAGCTTCTTTCTCCGGCGGGATCGCCCGAGGCGCTGAAAGCGGCGGTCGCGGGCGGAGCGGACGCGGTTTATTTCGGGGCAAAAAGCTTTTCTGCGAGAAGCTTTGCGGAAAATTTTGACGACGACGCGATAAAAAACGCCGTAAGCTGCTGTCGTGCGCTCGGAGTGAAAACGTATATGACGGTAAACGTTCAGCTTTGCGACAGGGAGCTGCGCGACGCGGCGGAAATCATATTCCGCGCATGGCGGCACGGAGTTGACGCATTCATCGTTGCCGATATCGGACTTGCATCGTATGTTCACGCGGCGTGCCCCGAAATCGAGCTTCACGCAAGCACGCAGGCGACGGGACTCAACGCTTTTTCCGCGGAAGAGCTGAAAAAAATCGGATTTTCGAGAATGGTTGCGCCGAGAGAGATATCTAAGCGCGACCTTGAAATGCTCATAAAAAAATCGCCGATAGAAACCGAGCTTTTCGTTCACGGCGCGATATGCGTAAGCTGTTCGGGGCAGTGCCTTATGAGCTCGGTGATAGGCGGAAGAAGCGGAAACCGCGGCGAGTGCGCTCAGCCGTGCAGACTGCCGTACGGCAAAAACGGCTACGCGCTGAGCTTAAGGGATATGTGCCTTGCGGAGCATCTTACCGAGCTTTTGGAAATGGGCGTTGCGTCGCTGAAAATCGAGGGCAGAATGAAAGCTCCCGAATACGTTTACGGCGTGACGAAAATATACAGAGCTCTGCTTGACGAAGGCAGAAACGCAGGCGAAAAAGAGATAGCGGAGCTTTCCGCGCTTTTTTCGCGGTCGGGATTTACCTGCGGATATTACACGGGCGACATAGGCAGGGATATGCTCGGAGTACGCACGGCTGACGACAAAAAGGAAAGCGCAAGGCTTTCCGGCGCGGAAATTCCCGAAGCGAAGGCAAAAATTTCGCTTTCGGCGGATATCCGCGCTGGAGAAAAAGCCGCCGTGACCGCGAGCGGAATTTTCGGTGGGAAGCCCGTAATATATACGGCGGTCGGTGAGGTTGTGGAAAAAGCAGACAAGCCCATGAGCGAGCGGCGCGTGTGCGAATCGCTTTCAAAGCTCGGCGGCACGCCGTTCTTCACATCGCAGGGCGGAATAAAAGTAAACCTTTCGGATGACGCAAGGCTCAGTGTAGCCGCGCTCAACGCGCTGAGAAGAGCCGCCTGCGAAGGGCTTTCGGACAGGCTTGCTCCCGAAAGAGAGCTTTCGGAAAATGCCGTTCCGGATACGGGGAAGAGAACCGCCTCAGATATGAAAACGGCGTTTTTCTCCGAACCGAATAACATTCCGAGCGAGGCGAACAGACTCTTTGACAGGATATTCGTTCCGCTGTTTTCATACGGAAAAGCGTGCGAAGCGGTCGGCGCGGAAAAGTGCGGAGCGGCGTTTCCGCCGGTCGCGCTCGACACGGAGCTTGACGAAATAACAGCCGCGGCAAAGAGGGCAAAAGCGCTCGGATGCCGTACCGCGCTTGTCACGGGAATGTGGCAGATTCCGATCTGTAAAGAACTTGGCTTTGATATGACCGGCGATATGCGCCTGAACATATGGAATTCACGTTCAGCCGAAAAGCTATATGCCATGGGCATTATTGATTTTATACAATCGTGTGAAACCGGTGTTTCACGCGGTGCGGCTATGCAGTCGCACGGTCGTCACGGTGTGGTTGTCTACGGCAGACTTCCGCTTATGACGCTTGAAAAATGCGTGATAAGAGATATTGCGGCGCTGACGTCGCCGATCGAAAAATGCAATTTCTGCGGCGACGGAAAATTCGTGCCGCTCAAGGACAGAACCGGCGCGGAATTTCTGCTTCGTCGAGAATACAGGCACAGGAATGTGCTGTATAACAGCGTTCCCGTCTGGATGGCGGACAGACAGGCGGAAATATCGCGCGCGGGACTTTTCGGGCATTTTATATTCACCTGCGAAAGCAAAAAAGAAGTGGTTGAAATAATGAACGCTTATGACAGCGGCGACAAGCCGAGGGGTGCGTTCAAGAGGTTATAACGATGATAAAAAGAATAATTCTGGCGTCCTCGTCGCCGAGAAGAAAAGAAATACTTTCGATGCTCGGACTGCCGTTTGAGGTTGTATCTCCCGACGCGGACGAGAACATAAAAGAGGCGCTCTCGCCCGAGGAATATGTCTGCACGTTATCGGAAAGAAAAGGCGACGCCGCAAGAAAAGAGCTTTTGATAAAAGGCGAAAATCTTGACGACGCCTTGATAATTTCGTGTGACACAATTGTATATTATAACGGAATGGTCATAGGAAAGCCGCAGGACGAAAGGCAGGCAGCCCTTACGCTCGGAGTGCTTTCGGATTCGTGGCACACGGTATGGTCGGGGCTTACTCTGCGCGTGGGCGACGACGTATTTACCGAAGGCTGCGCGACAAATGTCAAGTTCGCGGATATAAGCGAAAGGCAGATTTCCGACTATGTTGCGAGCGGCGAGCCTATGGGGAAAGCCGGCTCGTATGCCATACAGGCAAAGGGCGCGGAGCTTGTCGAACGCATCGAGGGCGACTTTTTCAACGTGATGGGACTTCCCGTATCGACGCTTTCGTCAATGCTGAAAAAATACTTCGGAACGGACGTCCTTGAGCTTTCCGCAAGGCTGAAAGGAACGGGAAAATGAACACTTCGGAGAAAAAAGCGCGCGCCGCGGAAATAGTTGAAATTCTGAAGAAAAAATATCCCGACGCGGAATGTGAGCTTCGTTACGAAGGCGACGCGTGGAGACTGCTTGTGCTCGGGCGGCTTTCGGCGCAATGCACGGACAGGCGCGTGAACATCGTTTCAGAGGAGCTGTTTGAAAAATTTCCGACGGCGCGCGATATGGCGGACGGAGAGCTTTCCGAAATAGAAAGAATAGTATATCCTTGCGGGGTTTATCGCGTGAAGGCAAAAAATATAAAGGATATGTCGAAAATGATCTGCGACGACTTCGGCGGCGTTGTTCCGCAGGAGATGGACGAGCTTCTCAAGCTTCCCGGGGTGGGCAGAAAAATAGCAAATCTCATAATCGGCGATATTTACAAATTGCCCGCTGTGGTTGCGGATACGCACTGCATAAGAATTTCAAACAGGCTCGGACTCTGTGACGGCAAGGATCCGGCAAAGGTTGAAAAACAGCTTTCCGAAATTGTTGAGCCGGAGGAGCAGAGCGACTTTTGCCACCGTCTTGTTTTGTTCGGACGCGAGGTGTGTGATGCAAGAAATCCAAAGTGCGACGTATGCCCGTTTGCGGATATGAAGTGCATAAAATAAACGACATATACGAATGTATAAAATATAAAAAACCTGATAATTGCTTGATTTTACGGAGGATAAGATGATTACACGACCTCTTGCCGACAGGATAAGACCGGAAAGCTTTGCCGATGTTTTCGGCGATGAAAAGCTGTTTTCCGAAAACGGAATGTTCCCGAAAATGATAGAATCGGGGCATATCCCGAATATGATATTTTACGGTCCGTCCGGCACGGGAAAAACGACTGCGGCAAACATTATTTCAAAGGCGGCGGGCAAAACGCTCCGCAAGCTGAATGCAACCTCAGCCTCACTTTCCGATATAAAAGACATCGTAGCCGAAACGTCGTCGCTTTACGGCTCGGACGGGGTGCTTTTGTATCTTGACGAAATACAGTATTTCAACAAAAAACAGCAGCAGTCGCTTCTCGAATTCATCGAGGACGGGCGCATAACGCTTATCGCTTCGACTACCGAAAATCCGTATTTTTACGTCTATCCGGCGATACTTTCGCGCTCGGCGGTGTTTGAATTCAAACCGCTTTCGGTTGATGCTCTTTCACGCGCCGTTGAGCGCGCGAGAGCTTTGCTTTCCGAAGAAAAGGGCAGAGAGATTCTGTGCGACGATGACGCCGTAAAGCTTATCGCTCAGTCGTCGGCGGGGGACGCGCGTCGGGCGGTGAACCTTTTTGAAAACATAGCCGCCGTATCGGACGGACACATAACCGCGGAAAATGTGAGGACGTTTCTTCCCGACGTTATGATGAGCGGATTTGACAAATCCGGCGACGGTCATTACGATCTGCTTTCCGCATATCAGAAATCCATAAGAGGCTCGGATCCCGACGCGGCGATTTTCTATCTTGCAAAGCTGCTTTCGGGCGGAGATCTTCTTTCCGCGTGCAGAAGAATTCAGGTAATCGCAAGCGAGGACATCGGGCTTGCGTATCCGATGGCGGCGGCGATAACGCACGCCTGCGTTGAGTCGGCAATCAGGCTCGGACTTCCCGAAGCGTCGATACCGCTTGCAAACGCAACCGTTATGCTTGCGACGGCACCGAAATCGAATTCCGCAAACAGCGCATACGAAGCGGCGGCGGCGGACGTTGAGGCGGGAAAGGGAAGCGTTCCGCCGAGAGCGCTTCAGAACGTTCACCTTGACGGCGAGAACTCATCGCAAAAGGGGCAGAATTACAAATATCCGCACAGCTATAAAAATCACTATGTTGCCCAGCAGTACCTGCCGGACGACCTGAAAGGCAAAAAATATTATACCTTCGGCGAAAACAAAACCGAGCAGGCGGCGAAGGCTTATTGGGACGCGATAAAAAACAACGTGGAAAAATAAAAAAATCCGCGAAAAAAGTGATGGTTTCTTAAAAAATTCACAAATAATTATTGCAATCCGGCACGAGTGTGTTATATAATAAATCGGATATCGGGATTGGAGGCGCGCGATTTTGAAGAAAGTAGACATATATACCGACGGCGCGTGCAGCGGAAATCCGGGTGTGGGCGGCTACGCCTGCATACTCGTGTACGGGAAAAAGGAAAAGGAAATTTCGGGTGGGGCGGCTGACACAACAAACAACCGGATGGAGCTTTCCGCCGTGATAGCAGGACTTTCCGCGCTGAAGGAACCGTGCGAGGTCACCATAACGTCCGATTCCAAATACGTCATAGACGCGATCGAAAAGGGCTGGGTATACGGCTGGAGAGATCGCGGCTGGATAAAAAGCGACAAAAAGCCCGCGCTCAACGCAGACCTTTGGGAGCAGCTTCTGACGCTGCTTGAAAAGCACACGGTCAGATTTGTGTGGATAAAAGGTCATGCGGGGCACGAATACAACGAAAGATGCGACAGGCTGGCTGTCGCCGAAAGTGAAAAATATAAAAGATAAAAAAATAAACAAAAAAGGACAGGGTGAATACAGTGGAAAAAAGATTCGTTTATGCCGACAACGCGGCTACGACGGCTCCCTCCGAGGAGGTAATAAAGGCAATGATGCCGTGTCTTGAAGCCGATTGGGGAAACCCTTCGAGCCTGCACGACAAGGGTCAGCGCGCAAAGGAAATACTTGAGGACGCAAGGGCGAGAGTCGCCGCTTGCCTTGGCGCGCTTCCTTCGGAAATATATTTTACCTCCTGCGGCACAGAGTCGGACAACTGGGCGATACGCGGAGCGGCTTACGCAAACATCAAAAAGGGCAAGCACATAATAACGTCAAAGGTTGAGCATCACGCGGTGCTTTATACCTGCGAAAAGCTTGAAAAGGAAGGGTTTGAGGTCACATATCTTGACGTCGATTCGGAGGGAAGAGTTTCTCCCGAAGAGGTTGAAAAGGCTATCCGCCCCGACACGACGCTTGTCGCGATAATGTACGCAAACAACGAAATAGGCACGATAATGCCCATTCCGGAGATTGCGAAAATCTGCCGTGAAAAAGGCGTGCTTTGCTTTACGGACGCCGTTCAGGCTGTCGGCAATATGCCGATGAACGTTCACGAGCTGGGCGTTGATATGATGTCGTCATCAGGGCACAAGCTTCACGCCCCCAAGGGAATCGGTCTGCTTTATATAAGACGCGGAGTGAGAATTCCCAATCTTATAGAGGGCGGCGGTCAGGAATCCGGAAAGCGTTCGGGAACGGAGAACGTTCCGTATATAGTAGCCTTTGCAAAGGCGCTCGAAATCGCAACGGCGAAGATAGATAAGCTCGACCTTGTTGCCGCAAAGCGCGACAGGCTCATAAACGAAATACTTACCAAAATACCTTATTCGCGCCTTAACGGTCCGAGAGAAAAAAGACTTCCCGGAAACGTCAATATTTCGTTTGAATTCATAGAGGGCGAAAGCCTTCTGCTCCTTCTGAACGAGGAGGGAATATGCGCTTCGACCGGCTCCGCCTGCTCGTCGCGATCGCTCGAACCCTCGCACGTTCTACTCGCGATAGGACTTCCGCACGAACAGGCTCACGGCTCGCTCCGCCTTTCGATAACGCACGAAACCACGGACGAGGATGTGGATTATATCCTTGAAAAGCTGCCGCCCATCGTTCAGAGACTGCGCGATATGAGCCCGATTTACAACGTACAAGTTTAATTGAAAGGAAAAATATATATGCTTTACAGTGAAAAAGTAATGGATCATTTCACTCATCCGAGAAACGTGGGTGAGATCCCCGATGCGGACGGCGTCGGAGAAGTGGGAAATGCCGTTTGCGGCGACATAATGAAGATGTATCTTAAGGTCAAGGACGGAATAATCGTTGATGTGAAATTCAAGACCTTCGGGTGCGGCTCGGCTATCGCAACGTCAAGCATGGCTACCGAAATGATAAAGGGACACAGCATAGACGAAGCGCTTACGCTTACAAACAAGGCTGTTGTCGAAGCGCTCGGCGGACTTCCTCCGGCAAAAATACATTGTTCGGTTCTTGCGGAAGAAGCGGTAAAGGCGGCTATCGCCGATTATTACAAGCGTCAGGGAATAGATAAAGACGTTCCCGGCGCGTGCAACGGCTGCTGCGGTTCCTGCTGTCATGCGGAGGAACACGGACATTTTCACAAAGAGGAAGAAAAATAATGAAGAATCGCGTGCTTCTGGGCATGAGCGGCGGACTTGATTCAAGCTATTCCGCGCTCGTGCTGAAAAACGAAGGCTATGAAGTTTTCGGAACGACGCTCATTATGCACGAATTTACCGATACGACCGGCGCACGAGAGTGTGCCGATTCGCTTTCTGTGCCTTTTTCCGTGCTTGATCTGAGAGAAGAATTCGGCAAAAAGGTAAAAACCTATTTTGCGGACGAATACGCCCGCGGAAGGACGCCCAATCCCTGCGTTGTGTGCAACAGAAACGTTAAATTCGCCGGACTTATAAGCGAAGCGGACAGGCTCGGCTGTGATTTTGTGGCGACGGGGCATTATGCCGGAATAAGAAACGAAAACGGCAGATATTTTGCCGTGAAAGGTCTTGACCCGAAAAAAGACCAGAGCTATATGCTGTGGGATCTTTCTCAGGAGCAGCTGGGACGCATAATTTTTCCGCTTGAAAAACGGATAAAGACAGACGTTCGCGAGGACGCGCGCGACGCCGGACTTTCCTCGGCGGATATAGCCGAAAGCGAGGACGTATGCTTTCTTCCGAACGAGGAGGCGGCGGATTTTGTCCGCCGTGTGAAAGGTAATCTGCCGGAGGGCGATTTTGCCGACGCAAACGGAAAAATCATAGGCAGACACAAGGGCATCGCTTCTTACACCATAGGTCAGCGCAGAGGACTCGGCATTTCCGCGGGGAAGAGAATATTCGTAACGGATATAGATCCCGAAAAGAACGTCGTTACCGTGGGCGACGACGCCGAGCTTTACAAAAGCGACATAACAGTCTGCAGGCTCAATTTTCAAAAGCTTGCTCCGACGGAGAAGGGTGAATTCCGGTTTGACGTAAAGGTTCGCTATGCGACTCCTGCCGCGAGCGCCTCCGTGAAAATTGAAGGGGATACGGCAAAGGTGCATTTCGATACGCCGGTGAGAGCGGCGGCACCCGGGCAGTCGGCTGTGTTTTACGACGGCGACGCGATAGCTTTCGGCGGAGTGATAGAGCGCCAGCAGCGACAGTGACGCAATAAGCGCGGCACGTTGGCTCAGAATGGAAAACAAGCGATTTTCTAATAAAACAACGTCATATAGACTGAAAATATTAGAAAAATAAATAAAAAACCGACAAATGCGATATTTGTCGCAAGGAAATTTGTCAATTGTGACAAAAGGTAAAAAAAGTCCATCCGATTTTGTGAATTACGCACAAACGGCGTGTGACTTTTTTATTTTATCCGGCTGAAAAACGTGTTAAATATAATTTACCGCGCGTCCGTCCGCAGTAGGGAAAATTCAAAAAATACAGATAACTACGGCATTTTTTCGTAATGTGTATTTACTTATATATACGGTATCTTTGACGCATCGGGCGGACGCCGGAGCGGCATGTATATGCCTTGCCGCAAGGATGACTGCAACGTCTGCAAAAATTGCACAAAAACGGGAAAAAACAAACGTAAAATCTGAAAAATATCGCGCTGCGCGCGAAATTTGACAATTGACTTTATATGAATATATATGATACTATTTGTGTATAAAAATTTTCCGTCCCGCGCCGTGAAGCAGGCGGCCGCAGGGACGGTTTGCATTTTTTAATCCGCAGGAGGAAATTCAAGTGAGAAAGAAATTCTTTACAAGAATTGTCGCGGCGGTTGTTTCAATGTTTATTCTTTTATCGGCGGCTACGGTGGTTTTTGCCGCAGAGCCGACAGCTTCCGCGTCTGATGACGGCGAGGACTACGTAAAGGAAACTCTTGAAATACTGAGCGACATCAAATGGGCCGAGTACAGAGAAAAGTACGCGTCGGCGCCGTTTTATGACGGCGATCCGATAACGGTACGTGCATCAGAGTACACGGATCATCAGACGGGAACAAACGACAGCGGCACGACGGAGTTCGGCGTAATAGACGAGCTTGACGGCGAAAAGAACGTGCTGCAGACGACGGAGTCCGGCTCTGTAACATGGACGTTCGACGTTCCCGAAACGGGACTTTATGCCATAGAGTTCGGATACTATCCGACAAGCGCCAAGGCTACAAGCATTGAGCGTACTCTCCGCATAAACGGCAAGGTTCCGATAAACGAAGTGAGAAACCTCGTCTTTTCAAAGGTATGGACGGACGCTTATCTTCGCAACGAAGACGGAACGATCTACTTTGAAGAGGACGGCAACCACAACGAGAAACGCCCCACAAAGACGGATTCTCCCAAGTGGCTTACTTACTCGGTGACTGACCCTACGGGTTATTACAACGGCGACTTCTATTTTTACCTTGAAAAAGGTGAAAACACGATAACGCTCGAATCGCAGAAAGAACCGCTTGCGCTCAGCACGGTAACCCTCCGCAAGAGAGAGGTTCAGATAAGCTACGCCGATTATCTTGCGCAGTGCAAGGCAAAAGGCTACACTGCCGCGCCCGCAGGCTCAACGATATACATCGAAGCGGAGCATTACAGCTCCACATCGGACAGCACCCTCTACGCGATAAGCGACTCCACATCGTCCATAACAAGCCCTCAGCACGCATGCTATCAGCGTCTTAACACGATAGGCAGCTCCAACTGGGGCTCGGTAGGTCAGTGGTTTGAGTGGACGTTCACCGTTGAAGAAGGCAAGGCGGGAATGTACACCATAAACCCGAGATTCCTTCAGAACGCGGTTGCAGGTCTTTTCGTTTCGAGAAGACTGAGAGTGGACGGAGAAATTCCGTTTGAGGAAGCCAACAACCTTGAATTCAATTACGATAAAAACTGGCAGATAAGTCCTCTTTCGGACGGAACAAACGAATTCCAGATATATCTTTCCGAAGGCGAGCATACCTTCTCGCTTGAGGTTACCCTCGGACACTTCGGCGAAATTTATTCGGAAGTAAGCGATTGCCTTACGAGAATAAACGCAATCTATCTCAAAATACTTCAGATAACGGGCACCAGCCCCGACTCTTACATGGATTACAGCTTCTACAACCGTATCCCCGATGAGATAGCCGAGATGAAAACGCTTGCCGAAAGACTTACGGCTCTTTCCGAAGAGTTCAAGAAGATAAACAAGGACAAGGCAAGCTCAAACTCCGCAACGCTTCTCAACGTTGCCCAGATACTTGAAAAAATGAACCGCGACAGTGAAGGTCAGATAGCAAAGAACTTCACGGCGCTCAAAAACAATATAGGCTCTCTCGGTACATGGCTCAACAACATAACGGAGCAGTCCCTCACGATAGACTACTTTGTCATTCAGCCTGCCGAGGATAAGCTTCCGAAGGCAAACGGAAACTTCTTCCAGGAATTTGCTTTTGAAATCAAGGCTTTCGTTTACAGCTTCATATACAACGGTTATTCGTTTGCTTCTTCGTCGGAGGGTCACGACGTTGTATCGGTAAGCGTATGGACGACGGTTTCGCGCGAATACGCGCAGATAATCCGCGACCTTATAGACGAGGACTTCGGAAACAGTTACCCTTATATATCCGTAAACCTCAAGCTCGTTGCAGGCGGAACGCTTCTTCCGGCAACGCTGGCGGGCGTCGGCCCCGACGTTATGATGGGCGAGGGTCAGACGACGGTTATCGACTATGCCGTCCGAGGCGCGCTTCTTGACGTAAGCCAGTACGACGGCTTCGAGGAGCTGAAATCACGCTTCAGCGAAGCGTCGATGACGCCTCTCACCGTAGCGCTTGACTCAACGGACGGTCAGGTGGCGGTTTACGGTATACCGCAGGCGCAGTCCTTCAACGTAATGTTCTACCGCAAGGATATTCTTGCGGAGCTCGGAGTTTCGATACCTCAGACGTGGACGGAATTCAAGTCCATGGTTCCGAAGCTTCAGTCAAAAAACTACATGGTCGGAATGGGAACCTCCGGCTCGGCAACGACAACGTTCTATATGTTCATGTATCAGAATGGCGGATCGCTTTATACCGATGGCGGACGTTCGATATCTTTCGGAACGGACGAATCGCTGAAGGCATTCGACCAGATGTGTAAATTCTACACGCAGTACCGCTTCCCGATAACGTACGACGCGGCAAACCGTTTCCGCACGGGTGAAATGCCGGTGCTTATAGCGGACTATATTTCATTCTACAACCAGTTCACGATATACGCTACGGAGCTTAAAGGGCTCTGGGGCTTCACGCTTCTTCCCGGCGTTGAACGCGCCGACGGAACGGTAAATCACGCCACACCTTCTTCGGTAAGCGCGATGGTGCTTATGAAGGACGCAAAGGAGCGCGGCACGGACGAGGCAGGCTTCTGCTTTATGGAATGGTGGATGAGAGACAACATTCAGAGCCGTTACGCAAACGAGCTCATTGCGCTGCTCGGTCCCGCAGGCAAATATGCCACGGCGAACGTAAACGCCTTTGACCAGATGTCGTGGACATCATCCGAAATAAAAGAGCTTAAACGCATTATCCCCAATCTTTACTGCGTGAACGAAATGCCCGGAAGCTATATAATCTCGCGTTATGTGGGCTTTGCATTCCTTGCCGTTTACAACAACGACGCGGATCCCGCAGAATCCATTATGAGCTATATCAACACGATAAACAGCGAAATGGACAGAAAGAGAGAAGAGCTTTCAAGACAGTTCTACATTCCCGCAAAATCATCCGATGACGACGGAAAAGATGATTGAGTACAAAACGTCAAATCCAAACTACAAGAAAAGGAGAAACCCGGAATATGTCTGACAATTCCAAAACACCCGTAAATGCTGTGCGCAGACCCGTATCTCGTAAGGATATGACGAAATTGCAGTGGACATGGAAAGAAATGAAGCGCAACTATCACGCTTATATCATGGCGCTGCCTTACTTCCTTATATTCTTTACGTTCACGGTCGGACCTGTTGTCCTTTCGATATATTACAGCTTTACGGTGTTCAACCTTATTGAAGACGCGAAATTCGTCTTTATCGAGAACTATCTTCGTCTGCTTTTTGACGACGATATATTCCTCGAAGCTATTCAGAACACGCTTATATTCGCTATAATCACAGGACCTGTTTCATACTTCCTGTCGCTTATTACGGCGTGGTTCATAAACGAGCTGCCCCCGAAGGTAAGAGCGGTTGTAACCCTTATCTTCTACGCGCCCTCCATCTCCGGCGGTGTATACCTTATATGGAAGGTTGCATTCGACGGCGACTCCTACGGTTATGTCAACTACCTGCTTCTTCGTTACGGCATCGAAACGACACCTATTCAGTTCTTCCAGAACGAAAAATACGTTATGCCGCTTTGTATAGTCGTTGCGTTGTGGACCTCGCTCGGCACGGCGTTCCTTGCATTTATCGGCGGTCTTCAGACGATAGACAAGGCTCAGTACGAAGCCGGCGCGGTTGACGGCGTTAAAAACCGTTGGCAGGAATTCTGGTACATTACGCTCCCGAATATGAAGCAGCAGCTTCTGTTCGGCGCGGTAATGTCGATAACGCAGTCCTTCGGATTCGGTGATATAGTTACGGCGCTTGCCGGCTTCCCCAGCGTAAACTACTGCGCATGGACGATAGTTCATCACCTTCAGGACTACGGCGGTCAGCGGTATGAGGTCGGTTACGCCTCCGCAATAGCGACCATACTGTTTATAATAATGATAGGATGTAACCTCCTTGTAAACAAAGTACTCTCGAAAGTGGGGCAGTGATATGGCAAAGCTAAGAACAAGAAACCATAAAGTTGTCCTCAGCCGTTCGGCAGGAGGCGACGTCGGTATAAGCATCTTCCTCATTATATTCGGACTGTTTATGTTCATACCGATGTATTACGTTGTCATTCAGTCCCTTAAGCCTATGGATGAGCTCTGGACATATCCTCCGAAGTTTTACGTTGTAAAGCCCACGCTTACAAACTTCACGGATATGTTCAAGGCGATGTCAAACTCATGGGTGCCTTTTTCAAGATACATCTTCAACACGATACTTATTTCCGTAGCCGGAACGTTCGGAAACCTTTTCTGCGGTTCGCTTGCGGCATACGTTGTATCCAAAATAAAGTTCCCCGGCAGAACGACGCTGTTCCGCCTTGTAAGACTTTCGCTTATGTTCCACCCGACAGTCGCAAGCGTGGTAAACTACATCACGATGAGCCGACTCGGCTGGGTTGACACATACCTTGCGGTAATCATTCCCGCATGGGGCTCCACGCTCGGAATGTTCCTTATGAAGCAGTTCATGGAGGGCGGTATTTCCGACGCCGTGCTTGAATCGGCGCGACTCGACGGCTCCTCGGAGCTTCGCACTTACTGGACGATCGCCATGCCGATGGTTAAGCCCGGCTGGCTGACGCTTATAGTGTACTCGTTCAAGGATCTGTGGAACATGGGTTCGTCAACATACATCATGAGCGAACAGCTCAAAACCTTCAACTACGCAGTACAGCAGATAGTATCGGGCGGTGTTGCGCGTGCCGGCGTAGGCTGTGCCGCAACCGTTGTAATGATGCTTGTTCCTATCATGGTATTCGTATTCAGCCAGAGTCAGATCGTTGAAACGATGTCGACCGCAGGCATGAAAGACTAAACGAAAGAGAGGATATATATAATGAAGAAAATCATAAGAATTTTATCCCTCGTGTTCGTTATGGCAATGCTTGTGTCTTCTGTTGTGTCGGTGTCGGCTGCGGCTACGCCGTACAAAACCTACACCTACACGATGGACGCGGTCGCTGTCGAATCTCCGGCGGCATACGTTCCGGACAGAGTGATAGACAACTACGCTATGAATATGGAAACGGCGCTTAACGGCGCGACAGACCTTTTTGCAGCTCCAGACGGCAGACTTTTCATTGCCGACAAGGGAAACAACAGGGTGGTTATTCTGGACAGTGACGCTCAATACATCACCGAAATAACCGACTTTGTAAACGAGCACGGCGTTCCCGATAAGCTTTCCGGCTGCGAGGGCGTGTTCGTAAACAAAAAGAACATCTACGTCTGCGATACGAAAAACGCAAGAATAGTGGTGTTCGACCTTGAAGGAAACTTCGACCACATCATATACGCTCCCGAAGCGGACGTTATGGGTTCGGATACGCTTTTCCGTCCCGTTGCGATGGCGGTAGATACTTCGGGCAGAATGTATATCGTTTCAAAATCAACGTACAGCGGTATTTTCGCCATCAACGCGGACGGAACCTTCCAGGGCTTCGTGGGCGTACAGAAGGCAGCGGTTCCGCTTTCGGTACGAATCAGAAGAATGATTTTCCCGAACTCCGTTACGGAAACATACAACTCGGTAGAATTCAACAACATTTCGATAGACGACGAGGACTTCATCTGGGTAACGACGTTCGGCGCAACGCAGTCGTCCGATTCCGATACAACCCTTGAGGACGCGATAAATGCCGGCAACGAAGACTACGCTACCGTAAAGCGTCTTAATGCGGCGGGCGAGGATATCATGGTAAGAGCCGGATTCTTTATGCCGGTGGGCGAAATCGCATTTGTGTCTTCTTCAAGTACCGGATCTACGGCGGCGGTAAAGGGTCCGTCAAAGATAGTTGACGTTGCTCTCGGCGCAAACGGTATCTGGTCGATAATCGACAGAGACCGTTCGAAAATTTACACATATGACAGCCGCGGTCAGCTCCTTTACGCCTTCGGCGATATAGGAACTCAGCTCGGTAACCTTAAAACTCCTTCGTCTATGGTTTATGTAGGCTCGGATCTTTATGTTCTTGACGCAGGCCTTAACTCCATTACCGTTTATAAACGCACGGAATACGGCGATCTTATTGACGAAGCCATATACAGCAACAACAACCGCGACTATGACACGGCTCTTGAAAAATGGAAGGAAATCCTCCAGAGAAACAATAACTTTGACTCCGCTTATGTGGGTATCGGTCAGAACCTTTACCTTCAGGGCGAGTACAAGGAGGCTATGACCTACTTCAAGGCGGCAACCGATACGGACGACTATTCAAACTGCTTCAAGATGCTTCGTAAGGAATGGGTTGAAAAATACTTCCTTGTGGTTCTTCTTATCATAGGCGTGGTGATATTCCTGCTTGCAAAGGCGTTCGGCGCGATAAAGAAGAAAAACGACGCCGGAATAACAAAGACGGAAAAGCGTACCTTCTGGGAAGAAGTGCTGTTTGCATTCCACCTTATACTCCACCCGTTTGACGGATTCTGGGATCTTAAGCACGAAAAGCGCGGCTCTGTCCGCGGTGCGATATTCCATGTGGGACTGGCCTGCGTTACCGTAATATACAACGGTGTGGGTATGGCTTACATCTTCAATCCGACGGCGGTATACAGCGGCAATGCGTTCAGCATGCTTTATCAGATAGCTACGGTAGTTGTTCCGCTTGTGCTGTGGTGCGTTGCAAACTGGTGCGTAACAACACTCTTTGACGGCGAAGGCTCGCTTAAAGACATCTTCATAGCGACCTCGTATTCGCTGCTTCCCCTGTCGCTTACAATGATACCGACAACGCTCCTTTCAAACATTGCGGTTTCGGGCGAAGCATCTATTATAACCCTTGTAAACACGATAGGCTTTATCTGGGTAGGACTTCTTATCTTCTTCGGCACGATGATGACTCACGGCTACTCAATGGGCAAAAATATACTTGCAACATTCGGCACCATACTCGGAATGGTATTCATTATGTTTATAGCAATGCTGTTCTTCAATCTTCTCAGAAGAATGGTAAGCTTTGTAACGGATATCATAACAGAGATTTCATATCGAATGCAGTAGAAGGGAGGAATTAACATGAAAATGAAAAGAATAGCGGCGCTTTTTCTTGCCGCGCTGATGATAATACCTGTTTTCTGTGTTTCCGCCCGTGCAGCAGACGAAGTGGATATTGAAAATTATTACTCTACGGAATATACATCTCAGCAGGCAAAAGTAGATACCATGGAGCTGATGTATACGAGCGAGGAGTACGGCTACGCCATGTATTTTGACAGAAAATCGGGCGAGTTCGCGCTGAAAAACCTCAAAACCGGAGAATATACATTCTCCAACCCCTATGACGTTGCGGTAAGCACAAGCACAAACGAAACGCACCGTCAGGCGATAATGTCGCAGATAATAGTATCCTACACCGATGTTGAAACAAACACGACAAGCGTGCTCAACTCCTTCAAGGACGCGGCGATGAACGGAAATCAGATTACGTTCAAAACGCTTACAAACGGCGTCCGTGTTGAGTACGCCATAGGTACGGTCGAATCAAAGCGTCTTATTCCGAGACAGATCGAAAAGAGCCGCTTTGAAGAAAAGATCTACAATGTTCTCGAAGCGCAGAAAAACAATATGACAAAGGAAGAAAGAGATACCTTCAACGCTTTCTTTATCAACGGCGTAAGAGACGCTCAGGGTAACATTTACAGACTTATAGACCAGACCGACGCCAAAAACGCGGCGCTTGTAAACATGTGGCGCGATACGGAAACGGGGTATAAATGTCTTGCGGCAAACAATGAGATGGTCATATACGTTCTTGCGCAGCAGGATGCACGTACAATGAGAAAGGTAGAAACGCTTATAAGAAAGTACTGCCCCGATTACACGTACGACGAACTCGAATACGACCATGAGCTTACAATGTATGAAGGCGAAGAAAAAGAACCGGCGCTGTTCCGTCTTGCCGTGGAATACACGATAGACGAGTACGGTCTTTCCGCCTCCATTCCCGCAAAGAGCGTTCGTTACAACGAAACAAACTACTCCCTTGAAAGCATTACGCTGCTTCCGTATTTCGGATGTGCCTCCACAAAAACGACGGGCAACATCACAAGAACCGGCGGATACCTTTTCATACCCGACGGCAGCGGAACGCTCCTTGAATATTACAATGACGACGGCACCGTAAAGACAGGCTCTCAGGGCTCGAAGGTCTACGGTCCCGACTATATGTACGAAAAGCTTGACGAATCCGACGTAAACGATAACAGAGAAAAGTATCGTCTTCCCGTGTTCGGTCTTACTCAGTACTATAACGAAACCGTAACGACAACCCGTTCGGGACGTTCTCCCAAGGTGGACACGATAGCGCACAAGAGCGGCTGGCTCGGCGTCATAACCGAGGGCGAATCGTTTGCTTCGCTTGTTGCTTACCTCGGAAGCGTGTACGGTTCAAGCGGCGGCGGCAACTGCGAATACAACTATATCGCGGCAAGCTTCTCGACAAAGCAGTCCGATACGGTCAGCCTCGGAAGCTCGTCGATCGGAAAGAACTCGTCGCTTTCGACCTCGGTAGATACAAAATATCTCGGTAACTACACTATAAGATATCTGCTCCTTACAGATCCCGTTGCGGCTGAAAAGAGCAACGTTTCGGATTACTACTATCCCTCATATGTGGGAATGGCTGCCGCTTACAGAGATTATCTGACAAGCACAGGCGAGATGGATAAGCTCACCTCCTCCGAAATGGAAAGCTCAATGCCTCTTTATATCAACACCTTCGGATATATTGAAACATACGAAAAGTTCCTTTCCTTCCCCGTAAAGAAGAAGAAAGCGCTTACAACGTATGAAGACATTCAGAAAATGTGCGACGCGCTCGGAGAAAGCAACATTTCAAATATAAGAATTCTGATGACCTCCACCGGAAACGTTATAACAAAGGTCAAATGGCCGAGCGTTCTCGGCGGAAAGACGGGCTTGAACAAGCTCCTCGAATACGCGTCGGAAAAAGGCGTGATAATTTACCCCGACTATGACTTTGCAAGCGTTTCGTATCAGGACGCAAACGCAGGCTTCTCGTTTAAGAAGTATGCGGCGCAGACGATGAGCGGACGTTATACGACCATACGCGATTATAACTATGTATATCAGAGCGTTAATGGATTCGGCGCGAGAAACATTGTATCGAGCGGCGCATTTGAAACTCTTTACGCAAAATTCGCAAAGAAGTACCTTAAATACAATATAGGCGCTATCGGCGTTTCTTCGCTCGGAACGATACTCACCTCCGACTTCAACGAAGACGAGCCGATAACCCGCGAGGATTCAAAATACTACACGGAGGAGCTTCTCAAGCAGATTAAAAATGATAACGGCAACGTGCTTGTTTCGGGAGGAAACGCATATACGATTCCTTACGTTACGGATATAGTCGATTTCAGCCTTGACAACAGCGGATATTCGATTTCAAGCGCTTCCGTTCCGTTTGCCGGAATGGTGCTTCACGGCTATGTGAACTATGCCGGCACAGCGATGAATATGGAAGGCGACGTTCAGTATAAGCTTCTCAAGTCTCTTGAAAACGGCGCGGCGCTTTACTTCACGCTTTCGTATGAAAATACGGATCTTCTCAAAGACAGCACAGACCTTTCGTCGTATTACGCGGTTAATTTCAACCTGTGGCTTCCCAAGGTTGTATCGTTCTACAATACTCTCAACGACGCGATAGGCTCGCTTCAGGACGCTACGATAACCTCTCACGAATTTGAGAAGGCGTTCAAAATGGACGAATCCTCATCCGCTATAATGTTCGGAACGTACAACAAGCTTTCCGCCGACTGCAAGCAGGCGAGAGCAGAGTACGAGGCAGCCGTAGCGGAGGTTGACAGACTTGTTGCCGACCAGAAGGACCCGACAAGCGCAACCGTTGTCGAAGCGGCAAAGCTTGCGGCCTACAACACGGCAAAGGCGGCGCTCGACCTTTACGAAAGCGCCATGGAAAGACACCTTATCGACAAGGTTGTTTCCGTAACCTACACGGCAGATTCCGGCAGATCGAAGACGTTCTTCATAAACTACAACAGCTTTGACGTTGTTGTCGAGGGCGATGACGGCGTGTTTACGATCCCCGCAACGTCATTTGTTGAAAAATCCGACGTGAAAGAAACGTCAATACCTGTTAAGTCCGTTGAAACGGTCACGGCATACAAGCCCACCACGATAGGACTTAATTCGTTTGAAACTGCCGAGGCAAATTACAAGGCGGCGATCGCCTCCGGTAATGAAACTCAGATCAAGCGTACGAAAGAAGCGCTTGAAAGCACCGTATCTGCAATGGTAGCTCAGAGCAACGTTCTCAAGGTTACCGGCTCGGACGGAAAGGTAATGTATATCAACACAACAACGGACAAGGTAATAGCAAAGTCGGGCGACGCACAGTACATTGTGATAGCAAGACAAAACTATGCTTGTCCCGATCAGTGAAAGGAGGCTTGACCCGATATGGATAAAACACAGGGCGAAAACAAATTTTCGGCTTTCATGAAAAAGCTCGTACCAAAGAAGGCAGTCTCCCTTACTGCCAAAAAAGCGCGTATGGGCTGGCTGTTCGTGCTTCCGTTCGTAATAGGTCTTGTGGTCTTTTACATCGGAGTTATTGCGGAATCAATAGGCTACAGCTTTGCGACATACGCAAAAATTCCCGCGTCGCGCGGCGGCGGTTATTCGCTTACGTGGGTGGGAATGGAAAACTACAAAAACGTTCTTACAAGAACGGTCAACACAAAGACGGGCGAAACCTTCCTTGAAATGATGTTCACAGGCTTCGGAAAACAGATCGTTGAGGTTATTGCTATCATAATGCTTTCACTGTTCATCGCCATTCTTCTTAATCAGAAGATGGTGGGAAGAGCGGCGTTCCGTGCAATATTCTTCGTTCCGGTTGTTGTCGGCGCGGGAATCATAGCAAAGATAGACTATGACAACGCCCTGCTTGAAAGCATGAGCAGCATGGAATCGATTGATATGGGCAGCGTCGGAGGCGGAGGCATGGGCGATCTTGTCGACGCTATGGATATCACGGCACTGTTTGAAAATCTGGGCATAGGAACGTCGCTTGTCAAATGGGTGACGGAGCTTATATCGAACATTTACGATATAGTAAACCGTTCCGGCGTTCAGATGCTGATATTCCTTGCGGGACTTCAGTCCATATCGCCTTCGATTTACGAATCGTGTCAGATGGAGGGCGCGTCCTCATGGGAAATCTTCTGGAAGATAACCCTTCCGATGATAAGTCCGATAATCCTTGCAAACTCCGTATACACGGTAATCGACTCGTTCACGTCTGAAAGCAACAGCGTAATGTCGTCGATTCTCAACATGGCGGACACAACGACCGTCAGCGGAGAGCAGGCGGCGGCGGCATGGGCATACTTTGCGCTTGTTATTATAACGCTTATACTGGTAGCGCTTATCTCCAGAAAGATAGTCTTCTATCAGCGCCGTAATGACTGAGAAGGGAGGAGAAGATAATTATGAATAACAATTCAAGCGCACCGCGCGTGATGAAAGAAAGCAAAAACAAGATAAAGGTCGAATTTGACAGAACGCCGCTTCGCGAGCGTATGAAGGCAAAATATCTCAACACTTATTTCTATAAGAAGATACTTATTGCGATATTCAGATTCGTGCTTTTGCTCGGTATTTCATACATCATTCTTTTCCCGTTCTTTTCGAAGATATCAACTTCGTTTATGAGCCCGAAGGACTTTATTCAGAGCGACGTTAAGCTGATACCGAAATATCCCACAACGGACACATGGAAATATCTTGTTATCGAAAACCATTACTTCAAAGCGCTTCTCAACACGTTCCTGCTTTCGCTTTCAAATGCTCTTATACAGACATTTATCTGCGCGATGATAGGCTACGGCTTTGCGAAGTTCAAGTTCAAAGGAAACAAGATACTGTTCCTCCTCGTCGTGCTTACGATGATAGTTCCTCACCAGATACTCGGTTCTTCGTTTACGATGCACTTTATGTATCCTTCGATATTCGGGATCGACATATCCGGAATATGCAACGCTCTCGGACTTACGCAGGGACTTTACAACACCTATGTTCCGATATACTTCCTCTCCCTTACGGGTCTTGCCTTCAAGAACGGTCTGTTCATATTCATTATGAGACAGTTCTACCGCGGCGTTCCCGACGAGCTTGAGGAATCGTCCTATGTTGACGGCTACGGCGTTTTCAAGACGTTTATAAAGATAATCCTTCCGCTTTCCGTGCCGATGCTTATTACGGTATTTATACTGTCGTTCTCATGGCAGTGGACGGACATCTTCTATACGAACACGTTTCTCAACTCCGCAGAGCATACGCTTCTTACGTCCAATTCCTTCTGGCAGACGATCCCCGCCTCGCTTGAAGAAATCAGCACGCAGGCAGGCGCAAATGTTGACAGCTTTACAATTGCTATAAAGAACACGGCTGGTATGCTTATCATACTTCCGCTTATAATAATGTATCTGTTCTGTCAGAGATATCTTATTCAGGGTATCGAACATTCCGGCTTCGGCGGTATGTAATATCGAAAAAACAAAAACGGCTTGCCATCGGCAAGCCGTTTTTATGTTCAGCGCAGAAAACTTATTGTTCGGAATAAAAATAACTTATGTTTTTATCTCCGTAGCGGAGAAGCGAATATATTACCGCCGCGGCGCATATTATCGCAAGAATGACCGTTATGACGACAGTTGCTGTATCCCACACCGTTTCATATCCTGTTCCGAACGTTGGCACGATGTTCCCGCAGAAGTTGAACGTAGCGTGAAGAATAATGCACGGATAAATGCTCTTGCAGACGATAAGCACCGTCGCACACATTCCTCCGATGAGAAACGAATAGCCTATCTGCATTATGACAGAGCCGACTCCCGCGCCGTCTATGAGGTTGAGCAGGTGAAACAGCGCAAACACGGCAGACGAGATGATCACCGATAAAAAAATATCCCTTTTGGACTTTTTGCCATTGCATATCATAAGAAGAAACGCTCCTCTGAAGGCAAGCTCCTCATATGCGGCGACCGCAAGACAGCTTGCCGCGAGCAGAATTATCTTCGACGCTGGCGCCGATATGCAGGCAGAGCCTTTTGCAAGAGCTATTATGGGAAGATTGTTTATAACCACGGCAAAGCAGAAAAAAAGCAAAAGCGCGTTTTCCGGCACGACGGAAAACACCCGAAAGCCGAGATGCTTTATAAGAAACACAAACGCGACGGCAAGCGCCGTTCTTGTCACAAGCGTCGATATCATAGCGTCGCAGACGGAATCTCCGGTTTTTATAAGTCTTGCCGCCGCCATAAGCACAAGCGAGATCATAAGCGAAACCATACACGCGGTTTTGTAAGAAAAACTTTTTTTCAAGCCTTTGCCTCCTTATGCCGTTTTGAAGCGAAATAAAGCGCCGCAGAGCCGATAACAAGACAGATTGATATTATCTGCGACGGAGAAAGAACTCCCGTCAGAAGCGTTCCGCGCTCGTCTCCGCGGAAAAATTCTATTATAAATCTGAACACGCCGTAGGAGAGCATATAAAGCTCCATAATGTGCTTTTTGCCTTTGAAAAGCAGAATTATCAAAACCGCTGCGAGCGCAAAAAGGAATATTGCCTCAAAAAGCTGTATCGGCACGACCTTGTATCCGAGGTTGACCATATATATTCCTATGGGAGAGTCGGTCGGCTTTCCGTAGCAGCAGCCCCCCATAAGACAGCCTATTCTTCCGAAGGCGTGAGCCGAGGGTACGGCGCACGCGGCGCAGTCGATTACGGCGCGCGCGTATTTTTTGCTTTCGTATTTTTTGCCGAACACAAAATATACAAAAAAGAACGCCACAGCTCCGCCGATAAGTCCGCCGGCAAAGGTTGCGCCGGTTTTCCCGTCGATTATAAAAGCGCCGCGATCCTTTATGTTGTATATCGCCTGAAAAAGCACGGAGAAGACAAATCCGGAGACGACGGAGCACAGGGCGCAGATAAGCGTAAAATTATAAAGCTTTGCGTTTATTTTCGCTCTGTCGGAGCACAGTCTGTAAACGATTATTGCCGCTATAAGTCCGAGCATTATAAATATCGAATACAGGTCTATATCGCCTGTTATGTAATACGGATACATATCTTTTCTCCCGATAACGTTTGATTTGCCAAATGCCCGCACCGTAAAGGTGCGGGCATTTCTTATTGCTGTATGTGGTCTGAAAAAATCAGATCAGTTTTCTTTCTTTTTTCCGAGAACCACGCCTGCTCCGATAACGGAAACGATTGCAATGGCAGCGCCTGCGCCGATAGCCGATTTACAGCCGCCGGAGGACTTGCCTGCTGTCGTTGTGGTCTGCTTTGATGTTGAAGCCTTTGTAGAGCCTTGGATTGTTGCCGTGAAGCTTGCGGAAAGGTCTGCATACTTGTCGGTTACTGTAACCTTCTGATCTCCGGGCTCGGAGAAGTCGTACTTGACTTCGTAGTCCTCAGCCTTGAGAACGACCGTTGTGCCGTCTTCGTAAACGTAAGAAACGAGAAGACCTTCCGTTGAGAATCTGTCGTCAACGTTGTAGGTGAGCTTTGCAAGCTTTGTATCGACAGCAAGGGAAGCGGGAGCTTCAACGGTTGCCGTTGTTGTGGTCGAGCAGTCGATTTCGTATGTTGTGTTGGAGATCTTTACCGTCACCTCAACCTCACCGGACTTCGTAAGGTCGTAGGTTTTTTCGATGGTAGCGTTGATATTTGCGTCCGCGATAGCCTTCTTTGAGCCGTCGCTGTATACGCAGATTATGCTGAGATCATCGTCTGCTATTTCGTCGCCATAGCGGTAAGTCTTTGCAAGCTTTTCAACCTCGATGCTTGTAACGTTGATGATGTTTGCCGTGAAGCTGGTCTTTGCGCCGTAGAAGTTGATTGTGATAAGGTTGCCTTCGCCGACCTTGAGCGCGTCGTATTCGAGCTTGAAGGAACCGAGCTCCTTTACGAC
>CAVKJG010000006.1:0-56557 GCA_963656825.1 Sphaerochaetaceae bacterium | reverse complement strand
CACTCTGGGAGAGGTGGCGCACGAAGTGCGACGGAGAGGGCAAAAAGCAAAAGAAGCTTCAATTATCAGGGACGATGTGCAGAGTTTTATAACCCTCTCACCCGACTGCGTCGGGAGCTCTCCCACAGGGAGAGCCTCAATGTAGTTAAGCCTCTCCTCGCGGGAGAGGTGGCACGGCTTGCCGAGACGGGTGTGGATATACAAATGCGTAGCGTTTGCACAGCGTCGCCGAAACAGGCATATAACTTTCACAAAAACAAAACAGAGGTGATTTTCTCATCTCTGTTTTTCTTTTTCGCTAAAATGCGGGAGCGGCTTCCCGCTCCGCGCCCGTTTTATCAGAGTATAATGCAGATAAGTCCGCCGCTGCCCTCGTTTACTATTCTTCCGAGCGTTTCCGAAAGCTTTGCTCTTGCGTCGTCCGGCATATGAGAAAGCTTTGTATGAAGTCCTTCGTTTACAAGCTCGTAAAGCGATTTGCCGAACATATTCGTATCCCATATACGTTTGGGATCGGTTTCAAATTCCTTCAGCATAAAGCGCACCATTTCCTCCGACTGCGCCTCCGTGCCGACGATTGGCGAAACCTCCGTCTGAATATCGGCTTTTATCATATGTATCGACGGCGCCGACGCGCGAAGCTTCACCCCGTATCCGCCCGACTGCTTGACAATAACAGGTTCTTCAAGCTTCATATCGTAAATATCGGGCGTGACAATGCCATAGCCTGTGTCCATAGCTGAGGAAAGCGCTTCGGAAACTTTATCATACTGTTTTTTTGTCGAAGCAAGCTCTGTAAGAAGCTTAAGAAGCGCCTCATCGCCCGTTACGTCAAAGCCGGTAAGCTCGCCTATAAGCTTATAAAGCAGCCCGTCCTTCAGCTTTACGGAAACGCTTGCCTTTCCCGTTCCGAGATCAACGGAATCAACATTTACCGAATCCACATAATCGCTTTCTTCAAGTGCTTTAAATTTTTCGGAAATATCGCCCGTTCTGCTTACGTTCTTTGCACATTCCATAGCCGCGTCATAAAGCTCGCGGCGCATCGGATGGCTTGCGTCAAGCGCGTTCATATAATCCGGCAGCTTAACTTCGATTTCCGTCACGGGAAACTGCAAAAGCACAAGCCCCATTATGTTTTCTATATCGTCGCGGTCAAGCTCAAGACAGTTTACAAGCGCGACGGGAGCGCCGTATTTTTCTTCGAGCGAGAGCGCAAGCCCGACAGCTTCTTTTGAATTCGGCACGGCGGAATTGAGAATTATGGCGTAAGGCTTACCGATCGACGAAATATCCGCCGCTATACGCGCTTCGGCGTCGGCATAGCCTTCTCTTGAAAGCTCCCCGAACGAGCCGTCGCTTGTGACAAGAAAGCCTATCGTGCTGTGATCGGTAATCACTTTTTTCGTGCCGGTTTCAGCCGCCGTTTCAAACGGAACGCTCTCCTCCGACCACGGAGTATTGACCATTCTCGGCTGACCGTTTTCAAAATTGCCGAGTGCGTCGGGAACCATATATCCCACGCAGTCTATCATTTTCACGGAAAGCGTGCCTACGCCGTCAAGGGTTATTTTCACCGCGTCGTCCGGAATGAATTTCGGCTCGGTTGTCATTACGGTTCTTCCCGCCGCGGACTGCGGCATTTCGTCCTGCGCGCGCTTTTTGTCATAATCGTTTTCGATATTCGGAAGAACGAGCGTTTCCATAAACTTTTTTATAAATGTGGACTTCCCCGTTCTTACCGGACCTACTACCCCTATATAAATATCTCCGCCCGTTCTTTGCGCTATATCCCTGTAAATGCTCATTTTGTTTCCTCCCGATTTGGTTTTATTCAATGCAATTATATTGAGGATTTGTCCGGTTTATGACTGCGAAAAACAAAAATCTCTCCGCGACACGCGGAGAGATTTTTCTTTATCTTATAAAATTCGTGCGGACGGGCTTTTCCTTTTCGGGCAAGCCGAATTTTTCCCTGCCGAGCGCAATGCTTTTCATCAGAAACGTCATATTTTTTGCAAGCGTGCGCATTGACTGCTTGCCTTCTTCGTCTTCTTCGGCTTCGCCCGCAGCGCGACCGTGTATTGAATTCCAGTACTGACCCGACGCTATCGGCATTCCGGATATCGTGAAATATTTGTTCAGCTCGTCAAATGTCGCCGAACACCCTCCGCGTCTGGCGCAGACAACGCTCGCCCCGACTTTCATTGTTTTGTCAAAGTGAGAGCTGTAAAAAAGTCTGTCAAGCAGGGCGATAAGCGTCGCGTTTGCGGACGCATAATAAACCGGACTTGCAATGACAAGACCGTCCGCCGCCCCGAATTTCGGCGCAAGCTCGTTTACCGCGTCGTCAAAAACGCATTTTCCGAGCTCGCCGCAGCGTCCGCACGCGATACAGCCCCTTATGTCCTTTCCGCCGACAGCAAATATCTCCGTTTCAACGCCTTCCTTTTCAAAGACCTTTCTCATTTCTTCAAGCGCAACGGACGTGTTTCCGTTTGTCCGCGGACTTCCGTTTATAATAAGTACCTTCATTTCCGCACCTCTTTCATTATTTTATATTAAAATACGAATCTGCCGCGGAAATTATACCATATTTTTTTGCGGTTTTCAAGCCGTGATGCTTTATCAAAGCAAAAAATCCCCTCGCAAAAAGCGAAGGGATTTTTGTAAAAGACTTATTTTCAGTTCTTTTTGTCTTTGATAGCTGCCTGAGCTGCCGCAAGACGTGCGATCGGCACGCGGAACGGTGAACAGGAAACATAATCAAGACCGATGTTGTGGCAGAACTCAACGGATGTCGGGTCGCCGCCGTGCTCGCCGCAGATACCGATGTGGAGGTTCGGATTTGCGGGTCTGCCGAGGCTGATAGCCATCTTCATAAGCTTGCCTACGCCTACCTGATCAAGCTTTGCAAACGGATCGTTTTCAAAAATCTTCGTATCGTAGTAAGCGTTGAGGAACTTACCTGCGTCGTCACGGCTGAAGCCGTAGGTCATCTGGGTAAGGTCGTTTGTACCGAAGCAGAAGAAATCCGCTTCCTTTGCAATCTCGTCAGCCGTAAGAGCGGCTCTCGGAATTTCTATCATTGTACCTACTTCGTAATCAAGCTTTACGCCTGCCGCCGCGATCTCGGCGTCGGCTGTTTCAACAACAACCTTCTTTACAAACTTAAGCTCTTTTACTTCGCAGATAAGCGGAATCATTATTTCGGGCTTGACATTCCAGTCGGGATGTTTCTTCTTTACGTTGATAGCCGCACGGATAACAGCCTTTGTCTGCATCTTTGCGATTTCGGGATATGTTACCGCAAGACGGCAGCCGCGGTGACCCATCATCGGGTTGAATTCGTGGAGCGAAGCGATGAGCGCCTTTATGCTTTCAACGCTCTTGCCCTGCGCCGCTGCGAGAAGCTCGATATCGGCTTCTTCCGTGGGAACGAACTCGTGAAGCGGCGGATCGAGGAATCTGATGCATACGGGAGTTCCTTCAAGAGCCTCGTAAAGAGCCTCGAAGTCGCCCTGCTGATAAGGAAGAATCTTTTCAAGAGCGGCTTCTCTTTCTTCAACCGTGTCTGCACAGATCATTTCTCTGAAAGCGGCAATTCTGTCAGCTTCAAAGAACATATGCTCTGTACGGCAAAGACCGATACCCTCTGCGCCGAGCTCTCTTGCTTTCTTTGCGTCTCTGGGAGTGTCGGCGTTTGTACGGACTTTGAGCTTTCTGAATTCGTCTGCCCAAGCCATAATTCTGCCGAATTCGCCTGCTATCGTGGCGTCAACGGTGGAGATAGCCTCGCCGTAGATATTACCTGTAGTACCGTCGATGGAGATAACGTCGCCCTCGTGGAAGGTTCTTCCCGCAAGCTCGAACTTCTTGTTTTCTTCATCCATCTTTATGTCGCCGCAACCGGAAACACAGCATGTTCCCATTCCGCGCGCAACAACGGCTGCGTGGCTTGTCATACCGCCGCGAACGGTGAGTATGCCCTGCGAAGCCTTCATACCCGTGATATCCTCGGGAGAGGTTTCAAGGCGGACAAGAACGACCTTCTTGCCGGCTTTCTTCCATTCAACAGCGTCCTCTGCCGTGAATACAACCTGTCCGCAGGCTGCACCGGGAGACGCGCCGAGACCCTTGCCGAGAGGCGTTGCGGCTTTGAGCGCCTTTGCGTCGAACTGCGGGTGAAGAAGTGTATCAAGGTTTCTGGGGTCGATCATTGCAACTGCTTCTTCGGGAGTTCTCATACCCTCGTCAACGAGGTCGCACGCAATCTTGAGAGCAGCCTGAGCCGTTCTCTTGCCGTTACGCGTCTGGAGCATGTAAAGCTTGCCGTGCTCAACGGTGAACTCCATATCCTGCATGTCACGATAGTGAGCTTCAAGAGTTTTGCATACATTTTCAAACTGAACGAAAGCTTCGGGGAATTTCTGTTCCATTTCGGCTATCTTCATAGGTGTACGAACGCCGGCAACAACGTCCTCGCCCTGTGCGTTTGTAAGGAATTCACCAAAGAGTCCCTTAGCGCCCGTAGCGGGATCGCGTGTGAATGCAACGCCCGTGCCGCAGTCGTCGCCCATGTTACCGAACGCCATCATCTGTACGTTTACTGCCGTACCCCATGAATAAGGAATATCGTTATCACGACGGTATACGTTTGCGCGGGGGTTGTCCCAGCTGCGGAATACTGCCTTGATAGCTTCAAAGAGCTGAACCTTGGGATCGGAGGGGAAATCCGTACCGATCTTAGCTTTGTATTCAGCCTTGAACTGCATGGCGAGAGTTTTGAGGTCGTTTGCGTCAAGCTCAACGTCCTGCTTTACGCCCTTTTTCTCTTTCATCTCGTCGATGAGCTTTTCAAAATACTTCTTGCCGACTTCCATAACGACGTCGGAGAACATCTGAATAAATCTTCTGTAGCAGTCCCACGCCCAGCGGGGATTGCCGGATTTCTTTGCGATGACATCTACAACTTCTTCGTTGAGACCGAGGTTAAGGATGGTATCCATCATACCGGGCATCGATGCTCTTGCGCCCGAACGGACGGAAACGAGAAGGGGATTTTCGTGATCGCCGAATTTCTTGCCGGTGATCTTCTCCATCTTTTCGATGTATTCCATTATTTCCGCTTCGATGGAAGGATTGATCTTCTTGCCGTCTTCATAATACTGTGTGCAGGCTTCCGTCGATATGGTAAAGCCCTGGGGAACGGGAAGACCGATATTGGTCATTTCTGCAAGGTTAGCGCCCTTGCCGCCGAGAAGCTCACGCATATTTGCGTTGCCTTCGCTGAACAGGTAACAATACTTTTTTGCTGCCATTGTGTGAATTTCTTCCACTTTTTATTTATTAAAGTTTTAGTAACTTTATACGATTAGATATTATATCACAACGAAACCGCAATATCCATACTTTTTCAAAAATTTTTCCGAAAAAGATTTATTTTCCGAATATTTATTTCAAAATCAGCTCTATATACTTGAAAAACGGTTATATTTTGTGTAAAATATACCTTGCAAAGTTTGACCGAAAACGAAGCGGAGGAAAATATGAGCATACTTACAAGCGGTGCATACAACGCAGTCATTGAAAATGCCGTAAAGAACGAGACCGGCACGGATTTCCGCATAGTCGATATAAAAGAAAGCAAAACTGGAGCTATGCACCCTGCTGCAAGGTTTATCGGAGAGAAATTCGATGTTTTCGTCAAAGCCGGACAAAATCCGTTTTCACCGGAGCAGTTCAGAGCCGAAGCAAAAGAGCTTGCCTATATAAAAGCGCATACCGATATAAAGACGCCTGAGGTATACGGCGTTGCGCAAAGCGGAGATACCGTTCTGCTCATAATGGAAGCCGTAAAAGACGTAAAGCCCGAAACAGACGAGGATTTTGCCGCGCTCGGGCGCGGGCTTGCGCAACTGCACTCTGTCAAAAGCGACAGCTGTGGCTTTGACTTTACGACCTATCTCGGAATATTCCGTCAGGACAACACGCGCGAGAAAAGCTGGGCGGAATTCTTCGGTCATCACCGCCTTCTCGATACGATGAAATATGCAATCGACAAGGGCAGAATCGACGCGAATCACATAAAGCTCGTCGAAAGGCTTGTCGAAAAGCTGCCGTCGATATGCCCCGCTCAGAGCGACTTTTCCCTGCTGCACGGCGATCCTTGGCTCGGGAATCTCATGTTTGACGGAAAAGAGCTTGTGCTGATTGACCCCGCCCTCTATTACGGCAACAGGGAGATAGATCTGACGACAGTCAACTTTTTCTGTCCCGTGCCGCAGGCGTTCTTTGACGCGTACAGCGAGGTCTACCCGATAGACAATGGTTTTTCAGACCGAGCCGACCTCTGGAAGCTGAATCAGTGGCTCGGACACGTTGCGCTTTTCGGTGAGAAATATCTTATAAAAATAAAGGAAACAGCCGATAAATATCTGTAATTTCAAGGAGCTTATATGTCAATATTCGACCTTTTCAAAAAAATAGAAACAAGCACGGTCTCCGGTCCCCCGACGTTCATCGTCGTCGGACTCGGCAATCCCGGCAAGAAATATGAAAACACCCGTCACAACGCGGGCTTCCGTGCGATAAATCATATAGCCGCGAAGCTCGGCGTAAAAATCGATCGCGCAAAGTTCGATTCGCTCGTCGGCGAATGTGAAATCGGCGGAGTAAAGGTGCTTTTGATGAAGCCGCAGACTCTTATGAACGCTTCCGGCACGGCGGTATCCGCCGCAGCGGATTTTTATAAAATAAATCCCGATCGTATAATAATTTTAAGCGACGATATCTCCCTTGATCCCGGTCATATCCGCATCCGCAGAGAAGGCAGCGCCGGCGGTCACAACGGGCTTAAAAGCATAAACAAATGGCTCGGAACAGAGAAATATCCGCGTGTGAAAATAGGCGTCGGAAAAAAGCCGACTCCCGAATACGACCTTGCGGATTGGGTGCTCGGAAATCTTCCCGACAGCGATATGAAACTGACGGAAAGCCGCCTTGACGATATTTTTGACGCAGTACGTCTTATAATATCGGGCGACACCGAAAAAGCAATGAACCTTTACAACAGAACAGAGAGGTAAAAATGAATATACTTTCAAGCCGTATCCGCGGTGAGCGCGAATACGGACAGCTGCTTGAGAGCCTGTCGGTGCAGATGAAGACAGAAAACCGTGCGCCGATTATGGCAACGGGACTTTGCGAGGGGGCGAGGAACGCTTTCCTCGCCGCTTTGGTTTGCGAAAAAATAACGCCCTCGCCTGCACTTATCGTCGCGCACGACGAAAAAACGGCAAATATAATAAATGCGTTTCTTTCCGGCGTGGGACTTCGTTCCATGGTCTATCCCGTGCGCGATCCCGTGCTTTACAACATTGTTTCCTCGCACGATACAGAGCACGAACGCATAGCCGTGCTTACGGCAATAGCTGGGGACGACGTTGACGTTGTAGTGACCGTACCGGACGCCGCGCTTCAGTATACAATTCCGCGCGGACGTCTTGAAAAAGCCACAATGACTCTCTCCGAAGGCGAGAGCGCCGACATAGGCGAGCTTGCAAAATTTCTTGTTTCGGCAGGATATGTAAGAGAAACCCTTGTGGACGGCAAGGGGCAGTTTTCCGTGCGCGGAGGAATACTCGATATATTCCCGCCGCAGCTTTCCTCGCCCGTAAGAATAGAGTTTTTCGGCGACGAAATAGATTCGATATATTCCTTCGATCTTATGACTCAGCGCCGCACCTCCGATATAGGAAAGGTCACCGTAACGTGCGCGCGCGAAATCTTAACAGATGAAAACGCAAGAGCAAAGATGTCCTCGGCGATATCGGCTCAGCTGAAAAAGAACATCTCCGCCGAAGCAAGAGAATCGCTCATGCACGAAAAGGACGCCGTTGACGCGGGACTTGAGATCGCTTTTTCGGATAAATATATATCGCTTATATATCCCGAATATACCGCGCTTATAGATTGGTTTTGCGACGATACGCTCGTCGTTATGACGGAAGCTCCGTCCGTTGAAGAACGCCTTAAAGCTTACGCATGGCATTACGAGGAAACCGTAAAGGAGCTTATCTCATCGGGCGTTATGATATCGAAATACAGCGCGTTTTCCGAAGATGCACAGGATTTTTATTCATTCGTGCAGAGAAATCCGGCGGTGCTTGTAAACAGCTTCGTTTCTCAGTACAGAGAAAGAATTTCCGGCATTTATTCCTTTGAAAGCCGAAAGACCGCCTCCCCGACGGAAAACTATGCCGCACTCGTCGAAGACGTTTCGGCGCATATCAGAGCCGGTGCGTCGATACTTATCCTGTGCGAAAACGAGGTTGAAATAAACAATCTTGTAAAACTGCTCGGCGACGGCGGAATATCGGTTGCCGCCGCACCCGACTTTATGAAAATAGAAGATATTCCGCGCAGATGTGCGTATATCAGCTGCTTTGACGCGGAGGGCTTTGAGCTTATCCGCTCGCGCTTTGCGTGTATTTCCCTGCGCGAAAATCAAAGCCTTGCCAAACGGAAGCTCGCCGTAAGAAAGCTGAAAAATGCCCGCTCGGCGCGCTCGGCAAAGGAAAAAATACTCTCCTATGCCGACCTTGAAGTCGGCGATTACGTTGTTCACGTCACGCACGGCATCGGACGGTATATGGGGCTTGAAAGCATACGCAATTACGACGGCGTCTGCCGCGATCATATGAAAATACAGTACGCCGGAACGGATGTGCTGTACGTCCCCTGCGAGCAGATAGACCTTGTATCGAAATACATCGGCGCGAGAGCCGACGACGGTATGCTTCACCTTTCAAAGCTCGGCGGCACGGAATGGTCAAGAGCAAAATCAAAGGTTAAAGCCGAAGTAAAGGAAATGGCAAAGGAGCTTATCGGGCTTTATGCCGAAAGACTTCGCCGTCCGGGCTATGCTTTCCCCAAGGACGACGAAATGCAGAGAGAGTTTGAATCCACCTTTGAATACGACGAAACGGACTGTCAGCTTGCCGCCGCCGAGGATATAAAAAGCGATATGGAGCGCTCCGTTCCCATGGACAGACTTCTCTGCGGCGACGTCGGCTTCGGAAAAACGGAGGTTGCGCTCCGCGCCGCCTTCAAGGCGGTCGAAGCGGGAAAGCAGGTGGCTATCCTCGTTCCGACGACGATTCTTGCAATGCAGCACTATCAGACGGCGGTTTCGAGAATGAGAGCCTTCCCCGTGAAAATATCGCTATTGTCACGCTTCAGAACGTCAAAGGAGCAGGAAGCGACGCTCCGCGCACTGAAAAGGGGCGACGTCGATATCGTTATCGGCACGCACAGACTTCTTTCCTCCGACGTTCAGTTCAAGGACCTCGGGCTTCTGATAGTAGACGAGGAGCAGCGCTTCGGCGTGGCTCACAAGGAAAAGCTCAAGCAGTTCTCCAAAAACGTGGACGTGCTTACCCTCACCGCAACGCCGATACCGCGAACGCTGAATATGGCGATGAGTTCCATCCGCGATATGTCGGTACTTGATGAAGCGCCGGGCGACAGGCTTCCCGTTCAGACCTATGTTCTCGAACACGACGATATAGTGATAAACGAAGCCATACGCCGAGAGCTTCGTCGCGGAGGTCAGGTGTTTTATCTGCATAACAGAGTTGACACCATCGTTCAGAAAGCCGTAAAGCTCCGCAGCGAATTTCCGGATGCGGTAGTTGAAATAGCGCACGGTCAAATGGAAAAAGAAGAGCTTTCCGCGATATGGCAGGGTATGGTTTCCGGCGATATTGACATTCTCGTCTGCACAACGATAATCGAAACCGGCGTCGACGTTCCCAGCGCAAATACGCTGATAATAGAAAATGCAGACAGAATGGGACTTTCTCAGCTGCACCAGATAAGAGGACGCGTGGGCAGAAGCTCTCGCAGAGCGTATGCGTATTTCACGTATCCGCACTCGAAATCGCTTTCGGAAATAGCGACAAAGCGCCTTCAGGCGATACGCGACTTCACCGAATTCGGTTCTGGCTTCAGGATAGCGCTCCGAGACCTTGAAATACGCGGTGCGGGCGATCTTCTCGGCGCCCGTCAGCACGGCCATATGGAAAGCATAGGTTACGATCTTTATATAAAGATCTTAAACGAAGCCGTACTTGAAGAAAAAGGTGAAAAGCCGAAGGAACGCGCCGACTGCACCGTAAATATCGGCAGAGACTCATATATCCCCGAAAGCTATATCGAAGATCCCGCGCAGAGAATAGACGTTTACAAAAAGATAGCGACGGTGGAAACCGAGCAGGATACAGACGATATCGCAGCCGAGCTTCTTGACCGCTACGGAGATCTTCCGCCGTCTGTCGAAGCACTGCTTTCGATATCGCTGCTCCGCGCGCTTGCGATAGACTGCGCCTTTGTTCAGATAGATCAGACCGAGGACGGCGCAGTGATATATCCGAGATACCTCGATATAGCCGCGTGGTCGGAGATAATCGCGCTTTATCCGAAGAAAGCAATAACGGTGATAGCCTCCGCAAAGCCGTCTGTGCGGTGCAAAAACAAAGGCGGAGATCCGATTTTGCCGTTTATCTGCGGGTTGTTAAAAAAATATATACAAATAAAATCAAAAAAAGAGTAGATTTTATTGAAAAATGTATGTATAATGTTAAACAGGACTTTTCAATTCCGCTTTTACAAAAAACAAGGAGAATCAAAAAATTATGAAACGTACAACAAAAACGGTAAAAGCCGTCGCTTTTACTATCGTCCTTGCGATGCTTATGGCAACGCTTGCATTTACTCTTTCCGGCTGCAGCTCATCAAAGGTGGTTATGTCCTTTGCCGCGGATAACGGCAAGACCTACACCGCGACGCTCGGCTTTTACAAATTTATGATGACATACAGCAAGCAGCAGTTCTATACTCAGTACGGACTCAACTCGTCCGTGGAGTCTACCATCTGGGATACAAAATCCGATGATGACAAAACCTATGACGAAATCTATACCGAGCGCGTCAAAACACAGGTGAAGTCCATACTCATAGAACAGTACCTTTTTGATAAATATAACCTTTCAATAAGCGACGAAACAATCGCAAGCCACAAGAAAACAGTTGAAACGGCAAAGAAAAATCAGGGCGGCGCAGGCGCGTTCAAGCAGTATTACGGCTACACGGCAGACCAGCTCTACGAGTATTTTATAATGATTGAAAAGTCAAAAGCCATAGTTGATTATCTCTACGGCGAAAACGGTATCGATCCCGTAACAAGCGAGGAGCTTGACAGTTATTATAAGGAAAACTACGTCGGATATATGTATATCATGCTCGATATGAACAACAAGGTAAAAACCGACGACGAAGGCAACCGCGTTGTCAAAACAACAACCGACAGCGACGGCAAAGTGGCCGAGCAGGAAGCCTTTGAAACCGAGGAGCTTACGGAAGAAGAAGCCGAAGAAAAGGGACTTCTTGCCGCAAAGATAATAAAGGAGCTTGAAGGCGGCGCCGATTTTGCGGAGCTGGTTCAGAAGTATTCCGACGATTTCTATTCGATAAAATATCCCAAGGGCGTGTTCGTTCTCAAGGACAGCGACCTTGTAAGCGGCGCTTCGACGATAAACGAAGCCGTAAAGAAGCTTGAAGTCGGCGAGCGCACAGACGCTCTTTCCACGGGCGACACAAACGACTACACATATATAGTCAAGCGCATAGACCTTCTTGACAAGGTATATGAAAACGAGGATTACGAGGATCTCTTCTCCGATTACGCGGACGACGTGAAATACGACAAGTATGACGGCGTTGTGGAAACCTACGATACCTCCGTCACAATCGACAGCGACGCCATCTCCGGCCTCAGCATGAAGGAAACCTTCCTTTCCGCTTACGTTGATTATTACTACTATTACAGCCGTTACGGTTATTCTATTTCATAAATAATGTTCGGATTTGTAAAACCGCTTGTACCGGAGCTGAAAGTAAAGGACAACGATTTTTACAGAAGCGTATATTGCGGATTGTGTCGCTCGATGGAAAAACATACGGGCGGCATTTCCGCTTTTACCCTTTCATACGATATGACATTCTTTGCCCTTTGCCGCATGGCTATCTCCGATACGGATATTTCGCTCGAAAAAATTCGCTGCAAGGCGCATCCCTTGCGCAGACGCACCGTCTGCCGCGACAATCCCGAGCTTGAATACACGGCAAGAGTAAGCGGAGTTCTTGTATATTACAACTGCAAGGATAATATCCGCGACGAAAAGGGCGCAAAGCGTATGCTTGCCAAGGCATTTCTTCCGTATGCGAAAAGAATAGACAAAAAAGCCGCTCTGCCGGAAATATCGGCAAAGACGGAAAAGTACATTTCCGAGCTTTCGGCGCTCGAGGACGAAAAATGTCCCTGTCCCGATATGGTCGCGGACAAATTCGGGTATCTGCTTTCGGAGCTGCTTTCGTTCGGCTATGAAGGGGCAAAAGCCGAGATCGCAAAGGAGATCGGATATCATACGGGGCGGTGGGTATATCTTGCCGACGCCGTGTGCGATTACAAAAAAGACGTAAAAGAAAACAAATACAATCCGTTTATCTGCGCGTTTGACAGCGCCGATAAAGCGGAAAAATACCTCTCCTCGGATATATCGGATATCCTGACGCTTGAGCTTTGCTCGCTCGACCGCGCGATTGCGCTTACAGACAAACCAAAGCACGAAGAGCTTATGCGTTGTATTATGAATATCATTCACGGAGGAATGGAAAATTCGCTCATTTCAATGATGAGAAGGGAGGCGGAAAAATGAGAAAGGATCCGTATAAGGTTCTCGGCGTGGACAAAACCGCGACCGACGACGAAATAAAAAGCGCGTACAGAGAGCTTGCCAAAAAATATCACCCCGACAATTACGTCGGCTCGCCGCTTGCCGATCTCGCGCAGGAAAAAATGAAGGAAATAAACGAAGCCTACGACAAGATAAACCGTCAGCGTCAGCAGGAAAAACAGCGCGCGGAAAACGCTTTCGACGACGCCTCCTTTTCCGGCAACACATATAATTCTTCATATGACGCAGGTCGTTTTGCCGATATACGTCAGCTTATAGACGAACGCAATTTCTATGAAGCGGACGTAAGGCTAAACGCGGTCGATCCTCTTGAAAGAAACGCCGAATGGTACTATCTCAAAGGGCTTGTGTTTGCCGCACGCGGCTGGTATTTTGAAGCCTCAAGAAACTTTTCCGCCGCCTCCGAAATGGATCCCGACAATCCCGAATACAAGCAGGCAACGGAAAAAATGAAGGAATCTGCCCGCGGCTACACCCGCGAGGGCGACGTCGGCGGCTGCAACGTGTGCGACCTCTGCTCCACGCTTGTATGCGCGGACTGTCTGTGCGAAGCCTGCGGCGGAGACCTTATCCGCTGCTGCTGATATGAAAAGCACCAAAAAAACAGCCCTTTCCGGAATACTTTCCGCAATGGGCGCGGTAATTATATTTCTCGGCGGACTGCTCGGCGTGCTGGATATTTCGTCTGCGTGCATAGCGTCGTTTATAGTGCTTTTCTGCGCGGCTGAAATGGGACAGCTTTACGCGTTTCTCGTTTACGCGGCAATATCGGTGCTGAGCTTTCTCATCTGCGGGAACAACCTCTTTGCCCCGATATGCTTTGCGGCGTTTTTCGGACCTATGGCGGCGACAAAATTCCTTTTTGACAGGGCGGGAAAAATTTTCGGCAAGGCACTGAAAGTGCTTCTTCCGCTTGCGCTTCTTACGGTCGGGTGGCTGTTTTTTTCCGAGCTTCTCGAGCTTCCGGAAAGCAAATGGCTTTCGGCGCTGTATTTTGTTCTTTCAATGGTTATCGCAGTAATGACGCAGTGGCTCTACACGCTTATGGCGCGAAGATATTTCTTCTTCTGGAGAGACAAAATTAAAAAATTCTTAAAATAAATTTTCGGCAGAGAAAAGCTCTGCCGATTTTTTGTTTTGTCCGATATTCCCGTTTTTCACAACAAAAAAGCCGCCACAGGCGGCTTTTTTGCTTATCAGCACATTGAATTTACTGTTTTGTAGCGGAACATCATTTCCGCATGATTCTGCTCTTCCACTTCAATATCGGCAAGAAGCTTCCTCGCCTCTGTGCTTCCGAATTGGAAAAGGTCAAAATTGTATGCAGAAGAAACATACTTTTCAGTCGTTATGGCGTCGGTACAGAGAAAAGCGTCGCTGTCCTTATCCGCCTGAACATAATCTCCCGTATATGTTGCGACGGGAGAATATGTCGCGCCGGCGTTATCGTTTACGTTGACGTTTGTCGGAACGGTTCCGCTTATAAGGTCATTGAGCGACGAAAGATGCTTTTCCTCATCGGATTTTATCATTGTAAACAGGTCTTTGAGCACCGTGTCCTTTGCCATCGAAGCGTATTTTGCATACTTTTCAATGCAGAGCTTTTCCTGACTGAGAAGGTCGGTTACGCAGTTTTTTTCCTTTTCATTTAGAGTTATATTCATATCGTTTTTCCCTTGCGACCGCTAAAAGACGGCAGCCGCATTTTTCCTTTCGTTTTTGTTACCGATATTATGCCCGCTCCGTAAAGGAAATATTCTTCATATCATATAATATTCCGCGCCTATTCCGTAAAGCTCGAAATCTCCGCCCGATATTTTCACGGAAAATCCGTAGAAATCGCGCCCGAAAAGCGCAACTGTATAAACTCCGGCTTTTCCGCTCGGACAAAGCGTATATTCGTCGGGCTGTCGCTCTCCGTCAAGACAGAACGAAAGCACGGCTTTTTCTCCGAGCCTTGCCGAAATGCGTATTCCGCAAATCTTCTTTTCGGCAAATATCCCGTCCGGATAAAGAATCTCGCTTTCAAAGCTGCCCTCTCCGTTTCCGGGCAAAAACGAAAAATATTTTATTGCTCCGCCAGAGGTGTAATATATTTTTCCTCCGCCCGTGCCTATTATTCCGCCGAAACCTTCAAGACTTACCGTATACCAGACAAGCTTTCTTTCGTCCGGAGCGGAAAGCACGGACGCAGGTCTTTTTTCATATTCGTCCCAGACAAGCGCCTCCTCGCCGGCGAAAAGAAAATACCTTCCGTCCGAGCAGACGGCTGTCGTTTCCTTTCCGGACTGCATCATAGCGGAAAATTCGTCGCTCACCGCGGCTGAAACGCGCCTGCATACGTCGAGCGAGGTTTCGCCGTCCTTGTCCATAAAATAAACGCCGCCGTAGGTGTTTGCAAAATACACGCTGTCGCCGAAAGCCACCGCGCTTCCGGAAACGTCACAGCCGAAGCCGTTTTTTACGGGAGCAACGGAAAGAGTTCCGTCTTCGCTTACAATCACTTTTTTCACCGACCTTTCGGTGAAAACAAATCTTCCCTCGCCCGCGCTTATCAGCGCCGTTATCGTGTCTCCTGCTGAAACGCTTTGAACGTCGGGATCGGCTCTGTGCGCGCTCTGCATCGAGAAAAGATATACCTTGTCCCGATAAAAGCCCGTAAGCTTTTTCGAAGCGCCGTCCTCGCCCCCGTCCGTAAGCGTTCCGCCGTAAAAGGCGGCTCTGATATCGGCGGTTTTGTCCGTAACGGCGGAAGTAAGCTTTACGCGCACCGTGAGCTTTTCAAGATTTTCACAGGTAAGCGCGATTACAAGCTTGCCGTTATATATGCTTGCCGTGTATTCGGAGGAGGAAAGCACGCGCCCGTTGCTTTCAAAAACGGTGTATTCCCCCTGCTGAAAATTCACTGCGGACGGAAGCTTTCTCGTGCGCTCGGTGCTTGCGTCGAACACAACGTCGGCATACAGCGAAAGCGGATTTGATTTCCCCACCGTATATTCTGCGCCGTCATAGCTGCAGCCCATATACGTCGTCGGATCTTCGTCTGCCACGGCGCTTCTGTATTCGTATATTTCAAGCACTCTGTCGCCGTCGGCAAAGTAAAGTCCCGAGCCGACCGTGTAGAAAGCGCCCTTTTCTGCGTGGCGGTCCTGACAGAGAACATAAAGGCGCTCTCCGTCCGTGCGGAAGATACCGTCGGCGGTTGCAAAATATTTGCTGCCGCCGTATTCGTACCTTGCGAAAACCTTTCCTCCGGAAAAGACTTTTGACGTTGACGCGCTGTAATATCTTCCGTCAAAATCGGCGGATAAAAGTGCGCTTTCGCTTACGCCGTTTTCCTGCGCGTCGGCTGTATCGTACAGATAAAGCTTTGTTATGTCGGCGCTGTAATATCCGCCGGACGCCTCGTCGCTTCCTTCGTAAACGGGAGCCATTCCTATATAATATTTCCCTTCGGACGAAATATCGAGCGTAAACGCGGCATATTGCTTTCCGCCCGATACCACAATATCCGTCTGCGCCGAATATGCCGAAACCCCGTTTTGCTTTATAAGCTTTACGCCCATCTTCGTAATCGAAGCGTCCGCTTCCATAACAACGCGGAACAAATATTTTTTTGCCGAAAGCGTATGTAAAAAGCAGACGCAGTCCTCGCTGTCGCTCTGCGTTCCGTCGTCGTTTGATTTGTCAAACGTTATGGTTTTTACGGTAAGCCTGCCGTCATCGGAATATGTATCGCTCATTTCTCCTCTGCCGCGACAGTAGAAGGCGTTTGTTCCGAGCGTGCTGTTCGGACCGATATCATAAATAATGTTTTCCGCGCGCACGACGCTTTCCGCTTTGTTGCAGACGGTAACTGGCTTTCCCGCGGTGCATATTTTACCGCCCGAATAAACTGCGTTTTTCAAGGCACGTCCTTTTGCGCCGTCGCCGCTTTCAAAGCCGTCTATAAAAAAAGTCTTTTTACCGTCCGTTACGCTTTTAAGCTCTGTCCGCAGCTTTGAAATTCCGTAATTGTCACGTTCAAAGCTCATCTGCGTATTCTCCTTGCGCCGCAGAACACGGAGGGCGACACGCTTTTTATATTCGCCGAATACATTCCGGCTATGCGCTCGTCGTATTCGGTCATTATTTCCATATAACGTCTTATATCGCCCGGACGTACCGACGCGCAAAGCTCGCCTGCCGCGCCGTAAGCCACGGCGTCAAAAGCCGTTCCGCCGTAGGAAAGCTCTGTTTCGTCGTCTGTCGAATCGGTCACCTCTTCCGGATAGGCATAATAAACTACGGGTATAGTCGCGCTTTCTCCGCCGGCGATAACAAGCCTGCCGTCGTAAAAATCAATTACGGGCATTTCCGCCGCCGCGCAGATAAAATCGGCGGGAGCTTCCGCCTTTCCGCAGACAAACGTTATATCGGCTTTTCGTTTTATGCACCTGCAAAGCGAAGCCACCTTCCGCGCGGTTGAATCTATCGCGCAGCAGAGCGCGGGAAGCTCGGTTGTTTCGTCTGTTGCAAGCACAGAGTATATTTTCTTTTTCAGATTTCCGAGTGTCATATTTATCTCCTTTACAAATCAGGGGGAGCAAAAGCTCCCCCACTTTTTTTCATATTATTTTCAGCTGTTGCCTGTTTTGCTTGCGAGAGAAGGATCAGAGAAGATTATGGCTCTTGCGTCACCGAAGCCGAAGGCAAAATCAACATATGCCACATAATCGGTAACAAGGGGATTTTCTCTGGGAGAAACAAGAACCGTAGGCTCGGAAAGATACACGAGCTTGAGCGCTTCGGAAAGAAGCGCGCTGTCCGCGATCGCCCATTTGCCGCTTGTAAAGCCGTCCGCGCCGCCTATAACCATATATCTCATACCGTAAACAGGGTTGCCTCCCACGCCTGTCTTGGGATTTGTGAGAGGAGCAACCTGAGCGTTCACGCCGCAAAGCGTTTTGGCTGTCGATTCAAGATCGGGCGAAACAAGCAGCAAATCATAGTTTGCCGTGAAAGGCAGACCGTCTGCCGTTGTAACCGATGCAAGCGACGACTGAGCCGTGCATATGGCGTCGAGGGAAAGCTCGCTGTCCATAAGGTTTGAAAACTTTGCGCTGCCCGTAGCCGAGCTTACGGGGTGGCTTTTTGAAGCCCATGCAACGCCGTCCGCGCCGATAGCTGTCTGCGCAGTGCCGAAAAGCTTGCAGAAAGCATGCCATACCGTCATATAAGCGGAATCGGCAAGGCGGACGCCCACCTTTTTCGCGGCGAAAAGCATATCCGTCTTTGCGTCCTTATACGAAACGGGCATCGCAAGAGCGTGCTCCTTCGGTGTGATCGTCTTTGTAAAGCCGCCCGTGCCGCCGGAAACGGAAAGCGTACCGTCGTAGTCGGAAAGAAGTCCGTAGCCGCCGAGCGAATCAAGCTTATAAGAGGTTTCGCCCTGAGTTACTATGCCGGCAACCTCGCCTATGTAATTTATTCTCTGTGAATATCTTTCGTCAAAGCTTTTTTTGACGAGAGGATACATATCGTTTGACCATGTATAAATATCTTCCATTGTTTTTATAATTTCTCCTTTATTGTTTTTTTCTTGTGTGTTCGGGTATTCCCGAAATAAGATCGTAATATTCGCGGTATGACATTCCCGCGCTTCTTGCGAGCGCTCTCTGGCGCTCCGTAAGTACAACTCCGCCGCCGTATGCTCCGCCGCCGGGCGTTACGCGCATAAGCACGGACGAAGAAAGATTGCTTTTTTCCCTTGCGCTTTCTCCCTGATTCAGCATAAAGCAAAAATCTTTGCAAAGCGAAGCTATATCCTGTGTTTTGCCCTTTGCAAAACAGATAAACATAGGATCCGCCATTATTCTTCTCATATCCGAATCGGAAATCTCCGCAGAATTGTCATCGGCGCCGCCCTGCGCAGGCTCCGCCTGCGCGCACCCGCCGTCATATTCCTCCTCCGTATCTTCGGCAAATTCCGACTCTTCGCATTCCGCCACAGCTTCGACGCTTTCTCCGGCTTCGACGGCGGGCGCCTCCGCCGCATTCGCGGCGGGGGCGGCGCCCTCCCGGCTCAGAGTCTCCTCCGAAACCTCGGCAGCGTCAATATCCGCCTCCGTCGCTTTGATTTCCTCCGCTTCCGCGGAAATTATCATATCTTTGTTTTCACCGTTCATTTTTCGTTTTCCTCCGCATCGTTTTTGTAAAGAGCGTCAAGCGCCTCGATAAGCGCGGCGCACTCCGGAAGCTCTATCGCGCGGATATATTCTCTTGCCACGGGATAGTTTTCCTTTGTTATTTCCGATTCCATAAGCGATTTCAGCGCCGATATCGCAAACGAACGCGAATATTCAAGCGCGTCGCCGACGTGTATTCTTATATCGATATCGGGTACATAGCCGTAGGTATTGATATAATCTATACTGTCGCAGGGCATACCTTCATCGTATGCGCCTATGGAAATCAGCTTTTCCTTGCCGTAAATTTCAAGTGCCAGACAGTCTATAAGCCTGTAAAGCCTTGAAAAGCCGGCTTTCTTGCAGGAATTTTTTGCGTTTACACGCTTTCCCGCAAAATCGGAAAGAAGCGCAAGACCGGTAGCCGTTGTAACCTTTGTAGCTGAATCGCCGAGCATAAAATCGTAATTGCCGAGTGCCTCCTTCATAAGAGCGCGGTAACGGTCAACGATTTCGTAATGACCGCCGTCGCCTGTCAGTCCGCCGAGCCTGCTTACCTTGCCCGTCATTCCGGGACGCAGCTTCCACACGGCGCCCGGTCTGCTTTCGGGATAGCAGTCCGGCGCGAAAGCGTTCTCCTCGCAAACGATAATATCGCTTGCCGAAAACGCGGTGTTGAGCTGTGCAAATGCAAGCTGACGGTCAGCGGCGTCGATAAGCGGAATTATCTGCTCTATTTCGCTTCTGCCCCAGACCGAGCTTTCTCTCGGTATTCTGTTGTAAATAATTATCGGATATTTGCGGCAGCCGCTGTTTTCCCAGAACTTCGGGATATAACGCAGCTCTCTTCCGCAAACGAGTATCGAAAGCGCAATGTCGCCGGCTTTGTAGGAATACACATAATTCTTTCCGTCCGCGCCTGACGAAATACACGTCCCGTCCTGCTCCTGCCTGAACCAGAATTCCGTTACATCGACAAGTCCGCAGTCATCGGACGCTCCGTCGGAGGCAAAAATTCCGCCCGCCCTGCCGCTTTCAAAGACAATATCCTCAAGTGTCGTGTTTTCTCTGCGAAGATCCTCCGCAAAAAGACGTCTTGCCTTCATCATACTCATTTTGTAGGTGTAGATAATATACTCGCATTCGTCCGTCGATGCGGCGGAGGGATCGGTAAAAATACAATCGGGCGAAGGATTTTCAACCGTTATCTCTGCGTCGCCCGTTTCGCCTATCCCGACGGAAAGCTTCCATACGGCGCTTCCGTAAAGACCGAGCCTCCGCTCGTTTACGGCGTTTTTCGTTTCCATATCGTTTATATCGCAGACATACCGCACGACCTTTTCTCTTGCGCCGGCAAAAGCGCCGTCGTCCTTTCCTCTCCCCGAAAATTCAAAATCGGGAATGTGGGAATCTATCTGGCTTTCAACGTGCATATATGCGTCGGGCAGACAAGCCGGCAGCCACGGCAGATCTATCGCCGAAAGGAAATCTCCCGTCTGGCGCGCCGTATCGTGCCTGCCGTCGTAATAGGCGCGCATTTTTCTCCAATAATCATCGGTTGCGCTTTTAGCCGTGCGCGCAACGGAAAACAATCGTGCCGCTCTCTCCTCGCGCGTTTCGTCCTTTACTGTCATTTTCCTGTTTTTCAAATCAAATAAATCGTCCTTTCGTATTTTTTATTTTTTCAAACAACCGTCCGCCCGTACCGTTTCGGGCATCGCACGGCAGATAAGACGCAAAATATCTGAGTGCGTCCGGAGCGTGCGTTATCTCGTGCGGAACGGTAGCCGCATCGCACGGATTTTTCGTATCGTGCGTAAGCTGACTCATACTGCGGATCAGATTTTTGCATTTTCTGCTTATCGTAAGCTTTGAACTTCCCTCCGAAATTTTCAGCCATTCCTTGAGCGCAAGCCATCCGTCCTCGCGGCGCGGCGTGAGCTTTGTGAAGAACACTCCTCCTCGCGCAAAAATGTCGGCAATCGAAAGTCCGCTGTCCTTCTGGCGACTCCAGAGATCCGAAGGCGCTATTACGATTGCGTCCTTTTGCAGTTTTTGCTTTATTTTCTCTGCCGCCTCGCTTGCGATAAGCGACGACTCATATATTTCGTCGTAAACGTATGCCCTGCCGTCCTTCACCTCTATGAATTCCGCGGCGAGCATATCAAGCCCGTAGTCGACGGCGCAGTAAAATTCTCCGCCCCCGACAGAGCGTTCGGGACAGGTATGTATTCCGTAGTCGAATTCCTCGAAGAACTGACCGGAAAGCGCGTCCCAGTTGCCGAAAAGCCATGCGTTTTTTATATCCTCCGGAAGATTTTCAAGACGGCTGATATAATCCGGATCGCTTTTCAGCAGCGCGTCGTTGTCATAAACGGACGCGAAAATAAATTTATAATCATCGGGATTTTCACCCTTTCTGTATTCGCGGCTTATAAAAAGCCGCTTCACCCAACCGTGACCTGCCCCGCCGGGGTTGCAGGAAAGGTACATTCTCTTGGGAAAATTGTTTACACCGCGTACCGACGCCGCAAGTGTTTTGAACATTTGTTCGGAAATTTGCGTAGCTTCATCTATGGCAACAACGTCGTACTGTTGCCCCTGATACTGACCTATATCGTCCTCACTGCGAAAATATCCCAGCTTTATCGAGGAACCGTTTATAAAATCGAATCTCCGTTCGGCAGCGCGGTATTTTGCGACCGCAACCTCGCCGCAAACGGTATTCTGTATTTCCCTCTTGTGATTTTCCATCACCTCATGATAGCTTCTACGCACCAGAAGCACCGATATTCCCGGATAATTCAGACACATAAGTATCAGCTTGTTTCGCAGAGCCCAGCTTTTCCCTCCGCCGCGCGCGCCGCCGTAGGCGGTATATTTCGCGTCGGAAAGGAAGAACTCCCTCTGCTTTTCGGACGGTTTTATATCAAGGCTCAGCTTTATGCTATCCCGCAAGGACTCCCGCCTCTCCGTCAAGCACTATTTCCACGGAAGAAGAAGTTTTTTCCTCTCCCCAGCCGAAATTTTCTTTCAGCTCGGCAAGAGCCACAGCTCCGGCTATATCGCCCGATACGCCGCCCTCTTCGATATAAGCTTCTATTTTCAGCATCGCCATTTCCACGCCTTCGCAATACGACCTGTTCTGCCTCAGCGAATAAAACGTATTCTTCGTTATTCCGAGAGCAAGACAAAGCCCCGAAAGCGTATAAGGCCGCGACTTGCTTTTGCCGCATTTCACGCACCTGTCTCCGCCCGCCGTGTCGGCGCAGCTTTTGCAGGCGGCGGAGGAATACGGTCTGTCGCATTCCGCAAAATAATCGGCAGCCCTTTTTGCGAATTCCGACGGCGACAACTTCTTTTTTCCGCCCACCTTATATGTCGGAATAATCGGTCCTTTCCGAAACCCTTACAACAAAGTCGAACATATGCTCTTCGGAATATTCTTCCCAGCAATCGCTGTGAATTATTTCGTCGGTAGCTTCAACGACGACGGCGTCGTCCGGCGAATATATCGCGTGACCGCAATGGTCGCAATAGGCGATCACTCCGTTGTGACTGCGCCTTTCCTCGCTTTTTCTCTGATATGGTACGTTCATATGACCGCCACCCTCCTTTTCTTTGGTTTTCCCTTACCGTGACCGTATTATACCACACATTTGTTCGTTTGTCAACGATTTATCAAACATTTGTTCGTTTTTTATTGTCAAAAAGACTTTTTATCCGCGCTTTCAAAGCGGCGATGCCGAAAGCAAAAGCGCCCGAAGCTTTGCCTTCGGACGCTTTATAAGCTTTATAAATTTATTCGGATTGAACCTCCGCGCTCTCATCGGAATCCGCAGAAGTCGTCTTTTTTACGGGCTTTATCCTCACTGCGCTGTCCGCCTTACCTGCTCCGAGGCAAGCCCACAGAACTACCGACGTCTGCCCCGGGATTCCGAGCAGGAATATAGTCCATATATTGTACTTGAGAAGAAGCACGTAAAACGTCGTCAGCGCCGACCACATCAGAACAGATATTATTATGTAATTTGCCCTCGCCTTTCCCCACATCGAATTGAAAACGAGCGCGACTATAGCCGACACCGGCACCGCAACAAGATACGCCTGCCAGAGATGAATTCCCGAAACGGAATCCGCAAGAAAATAGACGAACACCGCCAGAAACCATACTATGACTATTGCCATAAGCGCTATTATAAAATGGTTGCGGTCGCGGATTTTCCTTTCCGCCATCGCCGCCGGCTTTTCGTCGTCACGATGCTCGGAAAGAAGATAATCGACGTTCACGCCGAACATATCGGCTATCTGTTTTAATATCACTATGTCGGGAAGCGATTCGCCGCGTTCCCATTTCGATACCGCCTTATCCGTATAATTCAGCTGCTCGGCAAACTCCGCCTGAGTCAGCTTTGACGATGTCCTCAGTTTTGTTATGTTCTTTCCTATGAGCTGTTTTAAGTCCTGCAATGCCGGATTTCTCCTCTCTACTCCCCGTAGAGTCGCTTTTTGTCGCTCTACTCCGGAAGATTTTATCGGTTTACAAAAGATGCCGAACGGTTTCTTGATATTGTGCCGCCGCGACAATATAATTATGATGTGGTTACGTTTGTACCGTTGTTTTCATTATTATAACACATTGTTTTTCAAAATACAATACAGGTTTTCGGACAAAACGTCGGCTTTTATTAAATTTATTCCATTCCAAAAAGGAGATTTACCCGCTATGGCAAAGAAGAAAAAAGAACTTGAACCCATAAAACCGTTTTCGTCTATCCGCGAAATGCTTTCGATGGCTGTAAATGAAGACGGAGAAAAAATTGCATACAAATTCAAAAACCCCGACGGCACCGTCCGCGAGGTGACATATATCGAGTTTCATCAGACGGTCGAGGCGCTCGGCGCTTCGCTTACGTCAATGGGGCTTGGCTCATCGCATATAGCTATCGTCAGCGAAAACCGTTACGACTGGATAGTAACCTATCTTACCGTGCTTCAGTCCGCCGGAGTATTCGTTCCGATAGACCGTCAGCTTACGACAAAGGAAAAGCTTCACCTTCTCACAGACAGCGAAAGCGAAGCCGTATTTTTCAGCAAGCAGTATATGGATTGGTTTGTGGAAAACAAAGCCTCTCTGCCTGCTGTAAAGGCGTTCATCTGCTTTGATATAGACGAGGACACAGACGGAATAATCTCCTACAAGCGTCTTCTTTCAGACGGCGCAAAGCTGGACAAGACCGCCTACGACAGTCTGAAAAGCGACGAAAACGAGCTTAAAATGCTTGTGTATACGTCGGGCACAACGGGAATTGCAAAGGGCGTAATGCTCTCCGAGCACAACCTTGTCAGCGGCGTTTATTACGGAATGCAGGTGTCGAGAATATACGACGTCGCCCTTTCCGTTCTTCCCTATCATCACACCTACGAATCCGTGTGCGACATTCTCGTAAACATTCATTTCCATTCAACGCTTTGCATAAATTCCGTCATGCGTGAGCTTGTTTCCGATATGCAGCTCTATCATCCCACGAATATATATATCGTTCCCGCAATAGCGGAGTTTATCTATTTCCTCATAATGAAAAACTTAAAGGAAAAGGGCAAGCTGAAATCGTTCAAAAAGGGCGTAAAGATATCAAAAGCCGCGCTCAAGCTCGGAATCGACCTTCGTCCCAAGCTCTTTAAGGAGCTTCACGATCTCTTTGGCGGAAACCTCCGCAAGATAGTCTGCGGCGGCGCTCCGATACGTCCCGAAATGGGCGAATTCTTCAATGACATCGGAATTCCCATGACGGGCGGCTACGGCATTACCGAATGCTCCCCTCTCGTTTCCGTAAACGACGAAAGCTCAAACGATTTCAATACCGCAGGTCACCGTCTTGCGTGCCTGCAGTGGCGTATAGACGAGCCGAACGAAGAAGGCATCGGCGAAATAGCCGTAAAGGGCGATGTTGTCATGCTCGGCTATTACAAAATGCCCGACAAAACCGCCGAAGCTATCCGCGACGGATGGTTTTTCACCGGCGACTACGGCTATATCACCGACGACGATCAGATATGCATAACCGGCAGAAAGAAAAATATCATAGTTCTTTCAAACGGCAAGAACATCTATCCCGAGGAGATTGAAAATCTCATAATGAACATAGACTGCATCTCCGAGGTTGTCGTCCGCGGACTCAAAAACAGCAAGGGCGACGAACACGCGCTTGAAGCCGAAGTATACCTGAACGAAGAAAAAACGGAAAGCGAAGTCAAGGCGCTCATATCCGAAGCGCTTGCCGAGCTTCCGAACTACAAAAAGATAACAAAGGTTGTTATCCGCAAAGAACCCTTCCCCAAGACAACAAGCAACAAGATAATCCGTAACAGCAATCAATAAGCAGAAAACGCGCCCTGCCGCATATGCGACAGGGCGCGTTTTTTTGTATTTTCTGAGGGCTCAGACTCAAAAATACGGAGGAAAATCAGCAGGAGAACGGAGAATTTTCTCTTACCTTTTCTTAAACAAACCCAGCAGTCCCGACTTTTTTTCAGCCGATCCCGATTCAACGTTTATAAGCTCGTAGCCCGTTTCGGCAATAACCGCTTTCAGCTTTGCCATATCCGGCTCCGTTTCCGAAAGAATAACCGTTTCGCCCTTTGTGTGCGATGACGAAACCTTCTTTACCGCAAAATTGCGGCGTATGCAATCATTTATGTGCGATTCGCACATACCGCACATCATTCCGTCTATTTTAAGAACAGTTCTGATCATCTTTATCATCCTTTTCCCGTGCGCCGCTTTTTGCGGCAATCTGTTTCATACAGCTTTTTACCGCGCATACGGTAACCGAAAGCGCAAACGCTCCGACAGCCGTTATTATTCCGCTGCACATAAGAAAGCCTCCTTGTTCTTTTTCGCAACGGCAAGTTAGCATGTGCTAACCGTCCGGATTCAATGTGCGGGAGGCTGTGCGCCTCCCGCGGTATTTTCAGTGTTTTTTCGTATTGCCTGCGTGGCAGGAGCCTGCCATAGCGCAGTGAGCGCAGTTGCATCCGCAGGACGACTTGCCCTTTTTCTTATCCCTTACAAGCCCGACGATTATCGCCGCGACAACAAGTACAAGTGCGGTGCAGATAATTATCGTCCAGATATTTTCCGCAATCCATGCAAACATAAAGCACAGCTCCTTTCACAAATTGTTTTTATTTTACTTTGACCTTTTCGGTAAGCTTCGTGGCTTCCTTGTAAGGACGTACAAGCATATAAACGATGCCTGCAAGAAGCGCAACGGAAACTATAACGCCTATAACGCTTACGCTTGCGTCGTTACCTGCAATCTTGCTTATAAGGCTGCCGAACTGATTTATCATAAGCGAAATCACATAAGCGAATCCGCACTGATAGCCGATTGCAAACCAAGTCCATTTTGCGCTGTTCATTTCACGCTTGATTGCGCCGATAGCCGCAAAGCAGGGAGCGCAGAGAAGGTTGAATACGAGGAATGAATATCCCGTGATACCTGTGAATGTCTCTGCGAGTGTAGCCCATACGGAGCCTTCCGCGCCGTAAAGAATACCCATTGTACCGACGATGTTTTCCTTAGCGACAAGACCCGTGATCGAAGCGACGGTTGCCTGCCATGTTCCCCAGCCGAGAGGCTTGAATATCCAGCAGATAGCGCCGCCGACAGCCGCAAGAAGCGATTTGTCAAGCTCGTCTTCGGCAAGCATACGGAACGTTCCGTCAACAACGCCGAAGTAAGACGTGAACCATACAAAGATTGTTGAAAGAAGAATTACCGTGCCGGCTTTCTTTATGAACGACCAGCCGCGCTCCCACATTGAACGGAGAACGTTTCCGACAGTGGGAAGATGGTATGCGGGAAGCTCCATAACGAACGGAGCGGGATCGCCTGCAAACATCTTTGTCTTCTTGAGCATGATACCGGATATAATTATCGCTGCCATACCTATAAAGTATGCGCTTGTTGCAACAAGAGCCGAGCCGCCGAAGAGCGCGCCCGCGATCATTGCGATGAACGGAACCTTTGCTCCGCAGGGGATAAAGGTTGTCGTCATTATCGTCATACGACGGTCGCGTTCGTTTTCGATTGTACGCGACGCCATAATTCCGGGGATACCGCAGCCCGTGCCGATAAGCATCGGGATAAAGGATTTACCGGAAAGTCCGAATTTACGGAATATACGGTCAAGCACGAAAGCGATACGTGCCATATAGCCGCACGCTTCGAGGAATGCGAGAAGCAGGAACAGAACGAGCATCTGAGGAACAAATCCGAGAACCGCGCCGACGCCGGCAACGATACCGTCAAGAATAAGTCCGGAGAGCCATTCGGGAGAATTTGCGGCTTCAAGTCCGCTTTCTATAAGAACGGGTATACCGGGAACCCATACGCCGAAGTCAGCCGGATCCGGCTCTGCGAATTCGCTGTTGCTGTTTGCAAAATATTCAACGGCTTCAAGGTAAGTCATACCGATTGTGCCGGCTTTTTCGGCATTCGTGAGATTTTCGGGAATCTTTGAATAGTAAACCGTCATTTCCGTCTGTTCGAGGGTTTCCTCGTCTTCAACTACAACAGTTCCCTTTTCGTCGTCTGTCTTGAAATTCTTAAGAGCTTCAAGGACAGCGGCGGCGTCAAAGCCGTCTGCTTCGGCATCAACCTCCACGAATGCGTTTATCGCGTTCATAGCGTCCGAATACTCGCCCGAAGCTTCTTCATACTGCTTCGAGCCTATGCCGAGCAGATGCCAGCCGTCGCCGAACACGCCGTCGTTCATCCAGTCGGTTGCAAACGCGCCGACGGTAACCATCGAGAGATAGTAAACTATGAACATTATAGCCGCGAAAATCGGAAGTCCGAGCCAGCGGTTTGTAACGACCTTGTCTATCTTGTCGGAGGTTGTAAGCTTGCCTGCGTTCTTTTTCTTGTAGCACGATTTGATTATCGAGCCTATGTAGATATATCTTTCGTTTGTGATTATAGATTCGGAATCGTCGTCCATTTCCTTTTCGGCGGCGGCGATATCCTTTTCTATGTGAGCCATCGTTTCGGGCGCGATATTGAGAGAAGAAAGAACCTTGTCGTCTCTTTCAAATATCTTTATCGCGTACCATCTCTGCTGCTCTTCGGGAAGATTGTGAACAGCCGCCTCTTCGATGTGGGCGACAGCATGCTCAACACAGCCCGAGAAGGTGTGCATCGGAACGGTTTTTCCGTTCTTTGCCGCGTCGATTGCGGCTTCCGCAGCTTCCATAATGCCCGTACCCTTGAGCGCCGAAATTTCGATTATCTTGCATCCGAGCTGACGTGAAAGCTCCGCGGTGTTTATCTTATCGCCGTTTTTCTTTACAACGTCCATCATGTTTATGGCAATAACAACAGGTATGCCGAGCTCGGTAAGCTGTGTTGTGAGATAAAGGTTTCTTTCAAGGTTTGTACCGTCTATAATATTGAGAATCGCGTCGGGACGTTCGCCTATCAGATAATTTCTTGCAACAACTTCCTCCAATGTGTAGGGGGAAAGAGAATAAATGCCTGGAAGGTCGGTGATGATAACGCCGTCGTGCTTTTTAAGCTTGCCTTCCTTTTTCTCCACCGTAACGCCGGGCCAGTTACCTACGAACTGGTTTGAGCCGGTCAGAGCGTTGAACAATGTGGTCTTACCACAGTTCGGGTTGCCCGCAAGGGCAATTCTTAAACTCATTACTAAAATCCTCTCTTTCTGTCGTTAGCGTTCGCTAACATAAAATCTTAAAAAAACGGGGATACCAATATCCCGATATGAATTCCTTGCGATTTTATTCGACCTCGATCATTTCCGCGTCCGCTTTTCTGAGCGAAAGCTCATAGTCACGAACCGTAATCTCTATCGGATCTCCGAGAGGCGCTACCTTACGGACATAAACCTCAACGCCTTTCGTAATGCCCATATCCATAATGCGACGCTTTATCGCGCCTTCACCATGAAGCTTTACGACCTTTACGGTTTCTCCGATTTTTGCCTGTTTCAGAGTTTTCACAGCCTGTATCCTCCTTACTAAAATTCTTTATCTGCTTCCTTAAAATATGTACTGACGCAAAAGCGCCTTCACACCATTATTTTGCTCGCCATTTCCTGACTTATGGCTATGCGGGCTTCCTTGACGTTGACTATAACGTTTCCGGAAAGGGTGGTAACAACCGTTACGTTGCCCCCGACGACAAATCCGAGATTTTCAAGATGTTGTCTTACCTCGGGACTTCCGCCTATCTTTTTTATCGTATTTTCTTCACCTGCGCCTGCAAGGCTTAGTGGCATCATAGTTTTATCCTCACTTTTTGAAATTAGCATGCGCTAACTTTCGACGTTCAATAATGGTTAGCCCTCGCTAACCATTTATATAATACACACTGGATATCGTTTTGTCAATAGCTTTCTTCAAATTCGCAAAAAATTTCCTGCATTTCGGCGGAATGCTTAAAATCCGCTTTGCACGTCCGATATTACTCTGTGCAATTTTGCGTAAATAAAGCAATTTACCGAAGCTTCTTTTGCTTTTTGCCCACTCCGTCGCACTTTGTGCGCCACCGCCTCTCTTCTCGGCGACGTCTGCAAACGCTACGTATTTGCAAATCCCACTCCCGTCTCGGCGACGCCTGCAAACGCTTGCGCATTTGCAAATCCCACTCCCGTCTCGGCGACGCCTGCAAACGCTTCGCATTTGCAAATCCCTCTCACCCGACTGCGTCGGGAGCTCTCCCAAGGGGAGAGCCTTGAAAGGAACACAGCCTCCATAAAGCCTCGCCCTTTGGGAGATTTGCTTGGCTTGCGTAGCAAACCGAGCAGGCTTCGCCGAGAAGAGGGCGGTGTCACGGCTTGCCGTGACGGAGAGGGCTTTATAAAATCTGTATATCGCCCCCGATAACCGAAGCTTCTTTTGCCTTCTTTTCTTCTCGAAGAAAAGTATGGTCAGTTTTGCTTCTGAACGCTTTTGTATTCGTCGTAATAGCGATAATACGGGCAGCTTCTTGTCTGACCGTATATAAAGTCCGCCATTTCGTCCTCGTCAAGACTTATATCGCAGATATATTCGTCGGTAATATCGTCATAAATATAAAATTCGCACGTTTCGCACGACGACGCAACCGATTTTTTCTTTTCCGTTTTCTTTTTTTCCATAATTATAATAATTATTTTTCAACGTATGCGTAATCGCGCCTTGCCGGAGCGCAGACAAAAACCTTAGCCTCATCGTCGAGCGCTTCCTTTGCCGCCTTTGCCGATTTTACCGAATCGAAAATTCCGAAAACTCCCGCTCCGGAGCCGGAAAGCATCGCCGCCGTCGCGCCGAGCGAAAGAAGCTCTTCTTTCAGCTGCGACGAGGCACTGCCGTTTTTCTGCACTCTTTCAAAATCGTTTTTCATTGCCGATGCAATCTTTTTCATATCGCATTCAGAAAGCGCAGCAAGCATCGCGTCTATGCCCGAAGGATATCCGGCGTCGTCCATAGCCGCATAAGCCTGCGCCGTTGAAACCTTTTCCCCGTTCGGAACGGCAAGCACAATACAGCAGTCCGGCATCGGAGCAACGCTTTCAAGCGCCTCTCCGAAGCCCGTCGCCTTTACCGTGCCCTTTTTTATGCAGAACGGAACGTCCGCACCGACAGTCGCGCCGAGCGAAAGCAGCTCCGCAAGCGAAAATCTGTCGCCGGAAAGCGTGTTCAGCGCTATTATGACAGCCGCCGCGTCGGATGAGCCTCCGCCGAAGCCCGCGCCGTCGGGTATTTTCTTTTCTATTGTTATTTCAACCCTGATGCTGTCCTCTTCCGCCGCCGAAAGATAAGCCTGCGCCGCCTTGTACGCTATGTTTTCGCTTTCGGGAACATCGGAAAGCTCCCTGCACCAAACGGCTACCTCTCTGCCGCTTCCCTCCGACACGGAAACGGTAAGCCTGTCAAAAAGGTTGACGCTCTGAAGCACCGTTTCCACCTCGTGATATCCGTCGGAACGCATACCCGTCACGCCGAAATAAAGATTTATCTTTGCCGGCGCCAATATTGTGATTTTTCCGTTTTTCATACTATGTATCTCCGGATTCATTTGATTTTGCTTATCGCTTTCGTAATAAAATTACGTTTTATTCTGACCGCAAGAAAAGGACACAGCTCCTGACAGCAGTAGCATCTTATGCAGTTTGAAGCATTTATTTTCGCCTTCGCCCCGCTCTGAGTTTTTTCAAGCGTTATCGTTTTCTGAGGACACGAGCGGACGCAATCTCCGCAGCCGCGGCAGACCGACGTGTCTATAACGGGTCGCGGCATAAAAAATCTGCCTATCTTGCCGCGCGAAAAGAATTTGAGCGCCTTCATACTGCCGCCGCTTCCCTCCGCCGCCTTTATATTTTCAACCTCGGGAACGGGATCTCCGCAAAGGACAAGCCCCTCCGCCCTTTCGGGACAAAGTCCGAGCTTTATGCTTTCGGCAACCGTCGTGACCTTTTCGTCAAAGCCGAGCACCCGCGCGGACAGAAGATCCGACGCAAAAGGATTTTCGCTCGTCGAAATAAACCCGAATTCTCTCGGCGTTCCCGCCGTCGGACCGCTTCCCTCCATACCTATGACGGCATCCGTCACGGCAATCACCGTTTTGCTTTCGCAAAGCATAAGACAAAGGTCGCACAGCATCGCGGCAAAATCGCCGTATTCGGGATACGCCGCGTGCGCCTCGAATTTTTCTATTCCCGGTATCGTACCGAAAAGATTTTTCACCGCTCCGCTCATAACCGTAAGCGAATGGGTTTTGAGCTTGCATAAATCTATTATAATATCCGCGTCGGCGACGGGGGTTATTATATTGAAGCTTTTTACAAGCCTGCCGCCGTCAAAGGACATACGTTTCCACGTGGTATCTGTATTTAGCACGGCTCCGTGCCTTTCCGCAACGTCCGTTATGCCGCATACGCGATAAATGCCTTCAAGCCTTGCCGCGCTGTAAACTCCGCCGGGACTTTCGGCAATTGTCGGCTTGCAGCCGAAGCTGTCAAGCGCCGAAAGAAGCCCGTCCAGCACCTGCGGCGCGATTGTCGCCGCGTATTCAGGCGATTTTTTCATGACAAGGTTGGGCTTTATAACCGTCTTTTTACCGTCGAATGTGCTTTCGTCTATTCCGAGCTCCGCAAAATGGCGCAAAAATACCGCACATATCTCTTCCGAATTATATTCGCGCACGCGCGAGGATATCACCTTGTCCGAACATTCAAACGCCATTATCGCACACTCCGTTTTCAGATTTAACTTATTGTATCACATATAAAATGATAAATCAAGAAAAAAGTGCGGGCGAGTTTTTTCAGCCTTTTTCTCCGAGCGCGTCAAGCGCCGAAAGCGCGTCCGATATTCCGCCCAGCCCGTCTATAAGTCCGAGCTTTACCGCCTGCTTTCCCGTTATAACGCTGCCGACGTCCGTCGTAAGCTCGCCCGTGTTCATCATCAGATGCTCTATATCTTCCCTTTTGACCTCGCTGTGAGAAAGAATAAACCCCGTGACGCGCTCCTGCATTTTTTCAAGCGAGGAAAACGCCTGAGGAACGCCGAGCACCGTTCCCGATATTCTCACAGGGTGGATTGTCATCGTCGCGCTCGGAACGGCAAAGCTTCTGTCGCAGGCAAGGGCTATCGGCAAGCCTATCGAATGTCCTCCGCCGAGCACAAGGGAAACCGTCGGCGTTTTCATTCCGGAAAGCAGCTCCGCTATGGCAAGTCCGGCTTCAACGTCTCCTCCCACCGTGTTTATAAGCACAAGTATCCCCCTTACATTCGGATCCTGCTCCGCGCCGACGAGCAGAGGAAGTATATGCTCATATTTTGTGGTTTTCTGATTGTCCGGCAGAATATAATGCCCCTCTATCTGCCCGATTATCGAAACGACAATATTTCCGCTTTTGCCTTTTACAGTTCCGAGCGATATTATATCTCCGCTTTTTTCGTCGCAGGGCGCGGTATTTTCGGTTTCTTTCATAAATTTTCCCCTTCGGATGTTTATTTATATTATTTTTTACAAAAAATTTTTTATCTAATCATTTACAAGCGAAAGGATTTATATTATAATATTTTAAAATGGAAAAGCTATATTGCGGATATTTCCGCAACCTTCAAAAGATAAACTTCGGCGTAAAGCCGGGAAAGAGAGAAAAACATGGAAAACAAAATTCTTGTTGAAACAAGCGCGCGTCACATCCATCTGACGCAGGAAGCCGTTGAAGCACTGTTCGGTGCAGGTCACGTCCTCACGAAAAAGAAGGACCTCAGCCAGCCCGGTCAGTTTGCCTGCGAAGAAAAGGTTACCGTTGTAAACAAGTGCGTTGACAGAAAGACCGGCGCGGAAGTTGAAAAAACACTCACTATGAGCGTTCTCGGACCGGTTCGTTCCGACAATCAGGTAGAGGTTTCCTTCACCGACGCACGCACCCTCGGCGTATCGGCTCCCGTTCGCGAATCGGGCGACGTTGCCGGCACACCCGGAGCAAAGCTCGTCGGCCCCGCGGGAGAATATGTTATCGACCACGGTATAATCGTTGCGAAAAGACATATTCACCTCACTCCCGAAAACGCAGCCGACCTCGGCGTTGTAAACGGTCAGATCGTAAAGGTTCTCGTCGATACAGGCGCAGGACGTAAAACCGTCTTTGACGACGTTGTCATCCGCGTCAAATCTTCGTTCGCTCCGGCTATGCATATAGATACGGACGAGTGTAACGCCTCCGCCGCATTCGGAACAGTCTACGGCGAAATAGTCAAATAAGCAAAATTTTTAATTCAAAGGAGATAAGAAATGGCAATTCTTTATTCAAAAGAAGTTGAAAACATGTGTCCCGTTGCCAAGGGTCCGGATCACGGTCCCGCTCCCATTCCGGAAGAAGGCAAATGGATACAGGCAAAAGAAATTACGGATATTTCCGCTTATACGCACGGCGTAGGCTGGTGCGCTCCTCAGCAGGGCGCGTGCAAGCTTTCGCTCAACGTTAAAAACGGTATTATCGAAGAAGCTCTCGTTGAGACGGTCGGTTGCTCGGGTATGACGCATTCCGCCGCTATGGCAGCGGAAATTCTTCCCGGGAAAACAATTCTCGAAGCGCTCAATACAGACCTTGTATGCGACGCTATCAATACCGCTATGCGTGAGCTTTTCCTCCAGATAGTATACGGCAGATCTCAGTCCGCATTCTCAGAAAACGGTCTTGTTGTCGGCGCGGGTATGGAGGATCTCGGCAAGGGCGCGCGTTCGATGGTCGGTACAATGTACGGAACAAAGGCAAAAGGCGTCCGTTATCTTGAAATGACGGAAGGCTATTGCACAAGAATGGCTCTTGACGAAGACAATCAGGTAATCGGTTACGAATTCGTATCTCTCGGCAAAATGACCGATATGATAAAGAAAGGCATTGAACCGAACGAAGCATACGAGAAGTCAAAAGGCACTTACGGCAGATTCAAGCCAGAAGACGGCGCCGTCAAGTACATTGACCCCCGTAAAGAGTAAGGAGGATACAGGTAATGGCACAGTTTGAAGGTTATGAAAGACGCGAGGCGAAAATTCTTGCCACGCTTAAAGAATACGGAATTTCGTCCATCGACGAATGTAAAGATATCTGCGACAAAGCAGGCATCGATCCTTATACAATAGTTCAGGAAACACAGCCTATCTGCTTTGAAAATGCAAAATGGGCATATACAGTCGGTGCAGCTATCGCAATCAAAACGGGCTGCAAAAAAGCTGCTGACGCTGCCGCTGCAATCGGCGTAGGACTTCAGTCCTTCTGTATTCCCGGCTCCGTTGCGGAAAACCGTAAGGTCGGTCTCGGACACGGAAATCTCGGCAAAATGCTTCTTTCCGAAGAAACAGAATGCTTCTGCTTCCTCGCAGGTCACGAATCATTTGCCGCTGCCGAAGGCGCTATAAAAATAGCTCTCAACGCAAATAAAGTAAGAACAAAGCCCCTTCGCGTTATTCTTAACGGTCTCGGCAAGGATGCTGCGTTCATCATCTCCCGTATCAACGGCTTCACATATGTAAAGACGGAATTCGATCCTTATACGGAAACCGTTAAAGTCGTTTCGGAAACTCCCTATTCAAAGGGTCCCCGCGCGGCTGTAAAATGCTACGGTGCAGACAACGTTCCCGAAGGCGTTGCAATAATGCGTCTTGAAAACGTAGGCGTTTCGATCACGGGCAACTCCACAAACCCGACGCGTTTCCAGCATCCCGTTGCAGGCACATATAAAAAATGGTGCATCGAAAACGGCAAGAAATATTTCTCCGTTGCTTCGGGCGGCGGCACGGGACGTACTCTCCACCCCGACAATATGGCGGCAGGTCCGTCCAGCTACGGCATGACCGATACCATGGGCAGAATGCACAGCGACGCTCAGTTCGCAGGCTCTTCCTCCGTTCCCGCTCACGTTGAAATGATGGGACTTATCGGTATGGGCAACAATCCTATGGTCGGAGCAACCGTTGCAGTTGCCGTTGCCGTTGAAGAAAGCTTTAAAAAATAACCGTACTTTTCTTTGGAAAAATAAAAGTAGGCAAAACCATATAACGCAAAAGCAGGAGCCGGCGGCTCCTGCTTTTTGTGGTTGAGTCTTGTATTTTATTTGCTTTCAAAATTTTTGAGATGCGCACTCGCTTCTGCATCATACAGAGCATTTCTTATCATCTTTATATCGTATACGGTCCACAAAACAAACATTAATACAAAATATAAAAAGATGAACAGTAGCGGCCCTCCTATAACCAAGAGCCACCCGACAGTACGGTCAATACCCATAAAGCGAAAGCCCAAAAATACAGCGATACCAGCCGCCAGTATCGTTATAACTCCCAAAACCGTTTTGATGAAGTCTAATGATGCGTCGCTTTTTTCAAATGCACGGGGATTGTATGATTTTTCAATATCTTTTTTGTCCATGAGAACCTCCTTGAAAATAAAATTAAATTGAAAATAAAAAGTGCGCGGCACAGAGCCACGCACAAAAAACGTAAGCTCCAAGCCGCGACGCAATCATTTCATAGCACAAGTCAAGGACATAAGCATACAAAAAGGGAGCATACATTTTTATCGTAAAATAAAAATGTATACTTACATCCACGGCTTTTGTGCGTCTATTCGATTACGTCGCAAGTAAAGTATAGCATATATTTTTCGGTTTGTAAACATATTTTTGCAAACAGCATTTATAAAAATTTTGCCCGAAGTTAAATTTTCCGTAAGTGTTTACTTTTTTATTGCAATATGTTATAGTAATATCACGCACTGATTTTACTTTCGCAAAGGAATATCAAATGGAAAATACATCTGTAAAAGGAACGGAAAGCGCGCAGCGCGAAAAGCCGCTGTTTTCCGATAATTTCAATAAAAAACTTCACAATCTGTGGCAGGACGACCGCCGCTTTTCCGAGCGGCTGCTGACCTCCGGCGCGGCTGTGCTTGCGTTTGTTTTTACCTTTATAATGTTCGGTCCGTTCGAGCTTTATATTTCAAATATGTCGTATCTCGTATTCGGAATAAAACAGCTTCTGCCGCCGATAATCATTGCCGGAATTATAATTCTGGCTGTCTTTACGGTGCTTTTCGCATTGCTTCGCGGAAAAATATTCAATGCCGCGGTTTCCGTCGTTATCGGCATAACCGTCGCCGGATATATTCAGGGAAATTATATAAATATAAATCACGGCACGCTTGACGGATCAGGCGTCGCATGGCAGGATTTCAAATGGCAGATGCTCGGCAATCTTCTTGTCTGGGCGATAATTATTCTTATACCGATAATTTTCTGTTATTTCAGCCGCGATATATGGAAAAGCCTTGTAAGGATAGTCTCCCTTGTGCTTGTTGCAATGCAGGTTTTCGGCGCGGTATATCTTGTTATAAAATCCGCGTATCAGATAAATGCAAACATTTCCGACGACGGCTATTTTGAGTGCAGCGAGCAGTTCAAGGTTTCAAAAAACAAGAACACCATAGTATTTCTTCTTGACCGTATGGACAAAAAATATATGGACGAGCTGCTCAGAATAGAGCCCGAGCTTTGCGAAAGGCTTTCCGGCTTTACATATTACAAAAACTTTACGGGCAGCTATTCGCGCACGTTCCCGTCCGTAACATATCTGCTTTCCGGCGTTGAATACAATTATGATATTCCCTCCGCCGAATATATGGCAAAGGCAATGTCCGAATCTAACTTTTTCGGCGCTTTGCAGGCAGCAGGCTATGAATCCAGACTCTATACCGACACACAGTATGTGACGGGAAGCGTTGAAAATTTCAACGGCACGGTAAAGAACGCAAAATCGACCGAAGGCAAAGCAAAGCCCATGAAGGTTCTTTCGGCAATGCTCAATCTTTCCGCATACAGATATTCTCCCGAGGCAATGAAGCCGTATTTCCACATATACACAGACGACATCGCGCAAAAATATATTCTGGGCGATGAAAGCGGAAGCATTTACACCGTTGACGATGCCGGATTTTATTCCGCGTTCCGCAAGAAAGGCGTTACAACAGAAGACAACGACGGAAGCTTTATATTCTATCATCTTCAGGGTGCGCACGATCCCTTCACAATGAACGAAAAAGGCGAAGCCGTCACCCTTGATTATCTCAACTATGAGGAAGCAATGTATAAGCAGGTACGCGGCGACTTCAAAATGATATTAAGCTATATAAAACAGCTCAAAGCCGCCGGCGTATATGACAATACCACGATAATAATCACCGCCGACCACGGAAGAACCGGCACTGCGCCGAGTCTTGAAGAAGCAACCGGCGAAAATTACGGTGAAAGAGTTCTCACTCTGCTTATAAAAGAGGCGGGCGCGGACACAAATCAGTCGCTTAAAACTTCAATGAAGCAGATCTGTCAGGCAAATCTTCACAAAACGTTCCTGCGCTCGATGGGCGTAAGCTATAATGACGACGGCGTCCGCGCGATAGAAGACATAGGCGAGGACGAACAGCTTACAAGATATTTCTATATGAGCGGCTCTGACAGCTTCAAGTCCGACAGGGACGTAAATCTCATAACATATGAGATAAAAGGCGACGCAAACGATTTTTCAAATTGGACACGCGTAAACACGGAAAAAATGCAATATCCGTTTTATGATTGAATTTTATTTAAGTGAGGTAAATTATTTATGAAACAACTTACGGCAATATGTATCGGCGGCGGCAACAGAGGCAGAGGCTATGCCGACATAATGGCAAAAATGCCGGAAAAATTCAGGCTGATAGGCATAGCTGAGCCTGTCGATTCGGCGCGCGATGTCATTGTCAGAAATTTCAATGTCCCTGCCGAAAACTGCTATAAAACATGGCAGGAAATTCTCTCCCGTCCGAAATTTGCGGACGTCGCGATAATTTCAACCATGGACAACATGCACTACGAACCGGCGATGAAAGCGATTTCGCTCGGCTATGATATACTTCTCGAAAAGCCCATCGCGCAGACCGTGGAAGAATGTGCCGATATCGCCAAAGCCGCTCACGAAAAGGACGTAAGGGTACTCGTTTGCCATGTTCTCCGCTACACGCCTTTTTACAAAAAGGTAAAAGAGATCGTTGACAGAGGCGATATAGGCGATATCATGTCCGTTATCGCGCTCGAAAGGATCGGCAATATCCATTTCAGCCACAGCTATGTCCGCGGCAACTGGCACAGCGAAAAAGAAACCACTCCCATGCTTATGGCAAAAAGCTGTCACGACATTGACATAATCCAATGGCTCGTCGGCAAGACCTGCAAAAAGGTTTCCTCGTTCGGCGATCTTACATATTTCAGAAGCGAAAACGCTCCGAAGGGCGCTCCCGTCAGATGCGCGGACGGCACCTGCCCCGCAGCCGACACCTGCCCTTATAACTGCCTGAAGCTTTATTATGACGATAAAAACAACACCTGGTTCCGTCGCGCTGCGGCAAAGCGCATCTCGCAGACAACCTATCCGACAGACGAAGAGGTTATGAAAGCGCTTATGACAACGGACTACGGTCTTTGCGTTTTCCACGCAAACAACGACGTTCTCGACCATCAGACCGTCAATATGCTCTTTGACGGAAACGTCACTGCAAGCTTTACCGTCAACGCCTTCAACGGCGGAGGCAGAGCGATTCACCTTTTCGGAACGAAGGGCGAGCTTGTCGCCGAAGCAAGCGATACAAAAATAAGGGTTTACAATTCCGATACGGGAAAGTGGTCGTCCGTGCCCGTAATGGAAACCGAAGAAAGCATCCTCGGCGGTCACGGCGGCGGAGATCAGGGCATAATCGCCGACCTTTACGATTATCTGTGCGGCACATACATCGGCTGCTCCGTTGCGGATATTTCCGTTTCCGCGGCAAATCATCTTATCGGCTTTGCCGCAGAAAGAGCAAGACACACGGACACAGTTGTTGACGTTGACAAATACTTTGCCGAATTCGGACTTGAAAACAACGTAAAATAAAGGAAATTTCTTATGAACAAGGAGCTTATCCAAAGAGACGCATACGAAAATTTCGCAGCCGACTCGCGCGGGCGTCGTCTTGCGTGGTTTAAGGAAGCCCGCTTCGGAATGTTCGTTCATTACGGCGCGTTTTCGTCCGTCGGCGCAGGCGAATGGTGTATGTTTCACGACAATTACAAAAAATCCGAATATGAAAAAATCGCGCAGACCTTCGCGCCCAAAGAAAACTGCACGGACGAATGGTGCGCTCTGGCAAAGCGTGCCGGCGCAAAATACTGCGTGCTTACGACGCGTCACCACGAAGGCTTTTCTCTCTGGAGGTCGGATGTGAATCCGTACAACTCATATAATGTCTGCGGCAGGGATATCGTCGCCGAATTTACCGCATCGTGCAGAAAATACGGGCTTAAAATCGGACTTTATTCCTCTCTTATGGATTGGCACCATCCGGACGGGTGGCGCTGCGCCTTCGATCCCGACGCGCGCCGGCGCTTTCTCGATTATACGGAGGCTCTCAATACCGAGCTTCTCACAAAATACGGCAGGATAGATATCCTGTGGTACGATATGCCGTTCCCTATGAACAGCAGCGAAGGCTGGGATTCCGTAAACAGCAATTACCGCCTGCGCCTGCTCCAACCGGATATACTCATAAACAACCGCAGAAAAATGCAGGAGGATTTCCTCACTCCCGAGGAAAAAGTCACCCCTGCCGACGGCGCGTACTGGGAAGCCTGTATGACATTCAACGGTCTGTCGTGGGGATATATAGATTCCGCGCAGGCGCTTCCGTATTCATACACGCCGCAGAAAATACTTTCAATACTCACAACCTGCACCGTCGGCGGAGGAAATCTTCTTCTCAACATCGGTCCAAAACCCGACGGCAGCGTACCGGACGAAGCAATCTCGCCGCTTGAAAAGCTCGGAGACTGGCTCTCCGAAAACGGCGAGGCAATCTACGGAAGAAAAGCCTCCGGCTATTCCGGCGCGCTCAATCCCGTGACGGTATCCGAGGACGGCAAAACGCTCTACGTTATAAACCGCATATGGCACGGCAAAAGACTCATCCTTGGCGCTTATTCAAACGCCGCTCCGAAGCGTATTACGCTTCTTGCGACGGGAAAGCCTGTCGATTTCACCGTGGACGGAGGAAGAATTATCCTCACGGGACTTCCCGATGCGCCGGTCGACAAGCATCTCGGCGTGACCGTTTTCAAAATGGAATTCGACGAAAAGCCGGGCGACGTCATAAGATATTATCCGCAGATGTCATACGGGGCAAGCAACGCGGGCGAAAACGTTCAATAATTCATTTATTTACATTTTCAATGTTGACAACCGCCCCCGACGGTAGTAAAATAATTTGCGTTCAAATCAAAGAAAAGGAGATATTTCTTATGGATATATCGGCAAAAAGAATGTATGATTTTCTCAAAAAGCTGAATTTTGTCCGCCTTTCGACAACCGAAGGCGAAACAAAGGCGGCAGGCATGATAGCGGACGAGATCCGCGCTATCGGCGGCGAGCCGGTAGTCGAAACCTTCAAGGCTCCGCATTACGAAATCAAAACGGCAAAGCTTGAAGTTCTCACTCCCTTCAGAAAGGAATATGAGGTCAAGGGCTACGGCTTTTCCGGCAACGCCGCAAAGGACGGCATCGAAGCCGAGCTTGTTTACGTCGACGCCTTCGATGAAATAAATCTCCGCTCGGTAAAGGGCAAGATCGTGCTTTTCCCCAGCGGTATCGATGCCGACGGTTTTGAAAAGCTTATAAAAGCCGGCGCGCTCGCGCTCATCGGAATGGGAGGCGACTTCCGCGATAAAAAGGGCGGCTACGATCTTGACGAGCGTATGCTCCGCCCGTCAATGACGGAAAAAGGCGTGCTTCCCACGGTATGTATTCACATAAACGACGCAAAAGCAATGATAGACAAAGGCGCAAAGACTGTCCGTCTTACGCTTGAGCAGGAGGAGGGCGAAGCCGATTCCCGCAACGTCATCGCCGAAATCAAGGGCACGGAATTTCCGGACGAGGTTATCGTTTATACGGCTCATTACGACTCCGTTCCGTTCAGCCGCGGCATGTTCGACAACGGCACAGGCACGGTTACGATACTTGAGATCTACCGTCACTTTATTAAAAATCCGCCCAAGCGCACCGTAAGATTTATCTGGTGCGGCTCGGAGGAGCGCGGACTTCTCGGAAGCAAGGCATATGTTGCCGCGCACGAGGATCTTCTCGAAAAAATCCGTCTTTGCATAAACGTAGATATGACAGGACCTCTCTTCGGCCGCGATTGTCTGCGCATAACAGGCGAAGAGGCGCTTATCCACGCCGTTGACTATATGGCAAAGGAAGAGGGCTTTTCCGCAAGCGTATGGCAGGATATCTACTCCTCAGACGGTATTCCCTTTGCAGACAAGGGCATTCCCGCAATAAACGTTCTCCGTCGGGCAGCGGGCGGACTTACCTTCATTCATTGCCGCACGGACGTAATCACTCAGGTAGACGCAAAGTCAATGGCAAAGACCGCCGCTTTACTCGAAACCCTGTCGGACAGATTCGTCGGCGCTTCGGTATTCCCCATAGCAAAGAAAATCCCCGACAATATGGTTGAAAAGGTCAACAAATATCTCGGCAAAAAGCCGGAACAAAAATAACAAAAAATCAGCCTCCGCTGTGGTGCGGAGGCTGATTTTTTGTTATCCGATTTCGTCAAGCTTTGCTTTTATCGCCAGCATATCGGAGAGCATCGCGTCCTTTTTGTGCGGATCGCGCAAAAGTGCCGACGGATGATATACAGCGCATATGTCAAACTGTCCGCGCCTGTACCATATTCCGTGCTCCTGCGTTATCTTGAAATCGGGCTTTATCAGTCGCGCGGCGGCAATCCTGCCGAGACAAACTATCATTTTCGGCTTTATCGCCCTTACCTGTCCGCGCAGATATTCAATGCAGATATCCTCCTCCTCGGGCTTGGGATCTCTGTTTTTCGGAGGACGGCATTTGAGAATATTCGCTATGTAGACCTCGTCCCTGCTTATTCCGACGGCGCAAAGATATTTGTCAAACAGCTTTCCCGCCGCGCCGACAAAAGGAACGCCGGAAAGATCCTCCTTTTCGCCGGGAGCTTCCCCCACAAACATAAGCTCTGCGGACGGGTTTCCTGTCCCGAAAACAACATTTGTACGCGTTTCGCAAAGCGGACAGCCTTTGCATTTTTCACATTCGATTTTTATTTCTTCAAGGGTTTTTATCTCCATAACGGCAAATCTCCTCCGATGTGTTTTTTTCATTATAACACATAAAAGGACATTTTAACAGAGGGAAGACAATATTTCAACGGCATTTTTTTCACATATCCGCCGGCAGTATTCCGTAAGAAAAGCAACGGCGTTTTCGCTCTGACAGCGTTTCCCGAATTCCTCCATAAAAATTCCGCCGTTTTTATAGGCGCATTTGCCGGCATAGCGCGGCGCATTTTCGCTTATCACAAGATAATATCTGCGTTTTTTCGGAGCGTCGTCGAAAAAAGCGGAGCTTTCGCCGGAATATCCCGACGCCCGCAGACATCGGCAGGCACAAAGAATATCTTCAAGCGAGGAAAACGAATACACTGCGGGCGCGCGGACAAATTGCGGCGTGACCGTATCCTTTGCGGTATAGCTCATATCGTTCTCCGACGGGGAAGACCTGTCGCCGAGCTTTGTTATGTATATCTCACAGCCTCCGCTCTTTTCGGGATAAACACGGATACATATTCTGCCGTCGGCGGCGTCAAAGCCGGTGAGATGCTTTGCCTCGTCAAACATTTCCCACAGCGCGCGACGTGTTTCCGTATTATCGTAATCTATCTTTTCGCAGGTAAGATCGTAACGTACCATATCAAACGGCGTAAGACAGATCTTAAGCTTTCCTTTGTCAAGCAAGGTCATTTCCAAAAGGCATCACCTCAAAAAAGTTTTCAATGTAACGATATTATAACAGCAAAGCGACAAAAAAGATAGAGTAAAAAATATGGTATTTTGCCGTCCCCGTCAGAGTTTTTCCCTCCGTTTCAGCGGCATGCGTACCCTTTGCGGCACATCTTTTGACATAAATATTGCTTATTTCCCTTGAAAAATACGCAAAAAGATGATATTATATATTATGTATCTTTATATGTTTATGTGATATGCAAATTTAACCTTAAAGGGTGGTGAAAATATGGAATTTTCAAATGACAAAAAAATAGTATTTTCCGGCGTTCAGCCGTCCGGAAATCTTACAATAGGCAACTATCTCGGCGCGATTAAAAACTGGAAAACCATTGAAAACGAATATAACTGTATATATTGCGTTGCGGATTTGCATGCGATAACCGTGCGTCAGAATCCGGCGGAGCTGCGCAGAAGAACAATGGAAATCCTCGCAATATACATCGCAAGCGGACTTTCCCCCGAAAAAAATCTTTTCTTTGTTCAGAGTCACGTTCCGGCGCACGCACAGCTTGCGTGGGTGCTTGATTGTTACACGATGTTCGGCGAGCTTTCCAGAATGACGCAGTTCAAGGATAAAAGCGCCAAAAATGCGCAGAATATCAACGCCGGACTTTTCACCTATCCCTCGCTTATGGCGGCAGATATTCTTCTTTACAAAACGTCGCTCGTCCCCGTCGGAATAGATCAGAAGCAGCACGTCGAAATCACGCGCGACATAGCCGAGCGCTTCAATCAGATATACGGCGAAACCTTCGTTCTTCCCGAGGTTTATACTCCGAAAACCGGCAAAAAGATTTACTCTCTTGCCGAGCCGACAAAGAAAATGAGCAAATCCGACGATAACGAAAATGCCGTTGTAGCCCTGTTTGATGACAGAGACGCTATCATCCGCAAATTCAAGAGAGCCGTTACCGACAGTGAAACCTCCGTCCGCTACGCAGAGGGCAAGGACGGCATAAACAACCTTATGACAATCTATTCGTGCTTCACCGGCAAAAGCATGGATGAAATAGAAAAAGAGTTCGAGGGCAAGGGCTACGGCGACTTCAAGCTCGCCGTCGGAGAAGCCTGCGCCGACGGACTTGCGCCCTTTCAGGCGGAATACAAACGCCTTATGGACGACAAAGCCTACCTTGAGGATATAATGAAAAACGGTGCCGCATATGCAAGCTACCTCGCCTCGAAAACGCTTTCAAAGGTATACAGAAAAGTCGGATTCTTCCAAACCAAATAAACGAAAGGAATAAAAGATCATGATGTACGAGCCGATCTTCGCAATGAAAAACCTTGCCTATCTGGCAATACTCGCCGTATCGCTTATCATTACGTTTTTATTCACTCCCATTACGAAAATACTTGCAAAAAAGACAGGAGCGGTTGACGTTCCCGACCACGAAAGAAAGTTCCACCGCGCGCCCACGCCGCGTCTGGGAGGAATTGCGATAGCCATCGGATTTATAGTAGCGGCGCTTTGCGCTTCGCTCCTCATTTTCGATGAAATTCCCAAAATAGTTCTCGTTACCTCCGTCGGCGGACTTATAATCTGCGCCGTCGGCGTGCTTGACGATATCTTCAATCTTCCCGCGTGGCTCAAGCTTCTGGCGCAGATAGCCGTTGCGACGCTCACGGCATTCTGGGGCGGCGCGATCGAATACACAACGATATTCGGCACGCAACACCTCGGAGATTTTGCCGTTCCGCTCACGGTTTTGTGGATGGTTCTCGTCATAAACTCAATGAACCTGCTCGACGGGCTTGACGGCCTTGCGTGCGGAGTTTCGTTTTTAAGCGCTGTTGTACTGCTTGTGATATCCATACTTATGGGCGAGCCGGTCTGCGCCGTTATCGCAGCTGCGCTCTGCGGCTCCGCTCTCGGTTTTCTGCCTTACAACGCAAATCCCGCCGCCGTATTTATGGGCGACTGCGGTTCGATGCTTTTCGGCTATGTGCTTGCCTGCCTTTCCGTATTCGGATTCTTCAAGGGCGCGACGCTTATGTCGGCGGTAGCTCCGGCGCTCGTTTTTGCGCTCCCTCTCACAGATTCCGTCGTGGTATTCTTCAAGAGAGTTTCCCAAAGCAAAAATCCCTTCAAGGCGGACAGATGCCACCTCCATTACAAGCTTCTCGACGCAGGCTTTTCGCCCGCTCAGTCCGTGATAACGATATATATTTCCTCCGCAATATGCTGCGTTGCGGCAGTCGTATCGCTCTATTACAAAATGGCTGCGTTCATTATCGTGGCTGTCGTGTGCCTGTTCCTGCTGCTCTTGAAGCACGCAGATAAGCTTGCGCCCGACGCCGTCAAAAACCAAAAAATCAAAAATGAAGTCAAAGCCTCCGCGCCCGTCGAAAGCAAGCAGAAATCGGGCACGGTAAAAGCCTCCGACGTCATAAACGAGGCGCTTGCCGACGACACGGAAAAGCGCAAACGCGACGAAAGCATAACCGAAGAAAAGGTCAGACTTTCGGATTTCGACGAGAAAGCCGAAAAATAAAAAATAAAAAGGCGGAAAAAGCGTGAAAAACAAAGCGAAAAACACCGAAAAAATCACAGAGGCAGCCTCGCTCCTTGCGATACTTTCTCTTGTACTGGCGTTTGCTCTTACATGCTTTTTCTGCCTTTTTCTGCTAAGCAAAGCGGGACTTTACGACACTCCGTGGTTTCTGGCAAAAAACAAAGCTCAGGACGGCATTTCAAAAACGCCGTCGGAAAATCTGCTCGACAGTCTTTTTGAAGCCTCCTCGAAAACGTCTTACGGCTATCCTCGGACAGACGTGCAGACTCTCAAAACGCTTGTTGCGGCTCTGCCGACGAAAAGCTCCTGTTCCGTCCGCGCAAGCATCGTAAACATAAACGGCGATGCGGAGGAAAAGCTTATCTTCAAGGCAGCCCGAAACGGCGACATATATAAAATAATCATCGAAGAAGCCGAAAGCGGAAAACAGCTTCTTTTTGCCTTCTGTGACGGAGATAAGGTCACCGTCACAAAGGACGGTGCAACCGACGCCTTCCCTGCCGATACCGAGCATTCATTTTCCGCATATTCTCTTATGCCGGAGCTTTCTCATTTAAGCGACGATTCGGTAAATATAATCTACACCGGCGAGGATAACGGCGAATACGAAATAATTTTCGATTCCGAGTCCGGTAAAACAATAACCGACGTAAGAATTTCCATGAACAGTGGCTCTCTCCTTTCGGTAAAGCTCTACAATGACGGATATCCCGTTATGACCTTTGAAACGCTCGAATACTACGACGCATACAGCGAAAGCGTCTTTGCAAAATGATCGCGGCTCACAGCATTACAAGCGCGAGCAAAACGACAAGCAAAAGCGTGCTGTCGCTGTCCTGCAGGGTCATATAAAGCACTATCCCGTAAATCAGAAGATCGTCGGCGGATATTTTGGAAAGCAGATTTTCAAGATATCCGCTTTTTTTATCGCACGGAGTATCAGGCGGCTCGCCGCACGGGCATTGTGGCTTTGCCTGCGGCGGAGGTGGCGGCTGAGGCTTCGGTGGCTGAGGCGGAGAAAACGTCTGCCTTTGCGGCTGCTCTTCCGCAGGGTGATATTTTATTGCGCTGCCGCTGTAATCGGGCGGCACGCGGACATTTCCTCCGGAATATACTCTGTTATACATACGCCGCTCTCCTCCCTACATCATATTTCTGAACATTCCCGCAAATTCGGCAAGCTTCATCGCGGAAAGAATCCTGTCTATTTTTTCACAGCGTTTTTCGTCCATATACGGCTTGAGCGCCAGAAGAAGCGCTCTGCCGTTTTTTATCGTTGACGGCGACGACGGAGGAGCCGGCGGAGGCGGAGGACATGGGACGTCGGGCTTTTGCGGCGCGTCCGCACCGTCGCCCGAGATAATCGCGCTTATCTTTTTCTGTATTTCGGGATCGGCGACAGCCGCTCCGAGCTTTTCAAAAACGGCGGGATCCATATCGGCTTTATTTTTTGAGTCCGCCGAGAAATTTTCTCAGGTCGTCGTCCGATACCATAGCCATAAGCGCTCTCGCCTTGCCCATATCCTGCGTCATTTTGGCGGCTTCCGCCCTGTCTATGCCGAGAACGTCGGCAATTTCAAGCAGCTTTGCGCGCAGAGTATCGTCATCGCAGGCAAGCAGCGCCGAAAGATTTTGCTTGTTTATCTCCATAAAAAGTACCTCTCTTTATACAAAATTCGCTTTTACAATATAATATGCCGCGACTTTTGACGGTGTGAGTACGCTTTTATCGAAAAAAGTTGTACGCCTGTACTGTTTTTTTATACTTTTTTTGAAATAATACTTGCAAAATCCGCATTATTATCTTATAATCATTAAAGAATTCAAATAAGTAAGGAGAAAATTCAAATGCTCGAACTCGTAAAGGACATACTTTCAAAACAGCTCAGAATAAATGCAGATGATATAACCGCAGAAACCTCGATCCGTGAGGATCTCGGAGTTGACTCGCTTGACGTTGTCGAAATGCTTATGTCAATAGAAGAAGAAACAGGCGTGGTCGTTCCCGACGACGCAATTATGAATCTTAAAACCGTAGGCGACGTTGCAAAGTATATAGAAGACAATAAATAAGTCTTCTTCCGGCGTCCGGTCTATACATATTTCACAAAATTTAATTTTTTTGCAATATTCCCTTTACAAATCAAAAGGAATATGATAAAATCAGTCAAACCGAATAAATGAGCCTTTAAGGCGGTACAGAGATACCGACAAGGTCAGAATAACAGCTTTTGAAAATTTTTATGCCTTGTCGTATTGTGCGACAAGGTATTTTTTTGTGCAAAATAATTTCGGAGGTCTATTATGGAAAAGATTTTGGCGGACTCACAGGCGGTAGAGCGTATGCTTGCAAGACTTTCGCACGAAATAATCGAAAAGAATCCGTGCCTTTCCGATATAGCGCTGATAGGAATCCTGCGCAGAGGAGCAAGCCTTGCCGATATGCTCAAAGCAAAAATATCGGATTTTTCGGGAGAAAACGTACCGATAGGCTATCTTGACATAACCCTTTACAGAGATGACCTGAGCAAATTTTCCGAATCGCCTTCCGTGAACGGAAGCGATGTAGGCTTTGACATCAGCGGAAAAACTCTCATTCTTGTGGACGATGTGATATTCACCGGCAGAACGGTAAGAGCGGCGATAGACGCACTGTTTGACCTCGGCAGACCGAAGCGCATACAGCTTGTCACGCTTGTGGACAGAGGTCACAGAGAGCTACCCATAAAGCCGGACTACGTCGGAAAGAACATTCCCACCTCGCTTGACGAAATAATAATGGTCAGAGTTCCGAAATATGACGGAGAGCTTTCGGTGGAGCTTAAAAGTATTTAATTCCGAAAGGAATGAAATAAAAAAATTATCGGAGGGAAAAACTTCATGAAACTCATTTTTGGCGTTCAAGACAAACCGAAGTTCGGACAGATGATTGTGTTCGGATTTCAACAGCTCCTTGCAATTCTTGCGGCAACAATCGCCGTGCCGACCATCGTCGGGAACGGAATGTCGCAGGCATCGGCACTTTTCGGAGCGGGCGTAGGCACAATAGTTTACCTGCTCTTTACAAAATTCCAGAGCCCTGTGTTCCTCGGCTCATCATTTGCATTCATCGGCTCGATGCTTTCCGCATTCGCAGGCGGCGTTTCAATGTCGCTCGGCTATGCCGGACTTATCATCGGCGCGACATTTGCAGGACTTGTTTATGTCGTCATCGCGATAGCCGTAAAGCTTGCAGGCGTCAACTGGATATCAAAGCTTATGCCTGCCGTTGTTATCGGACCCACGGTTTCGATAATCGGTCTTTCCCTCGCGGGTAACGCCGTAAGCGACCTTACGCTCGGCAAAGTACTTGAAGACGGCGTTTCCACGGCGAACCCCCTCGTAGCGCTTGTCTGCGGTCTTGTAACGCTCTTTACCGTCATAATCTGCTCGGTATACGGCAAGAAAACAGCAAAACTCATTCCTTTCATAATCGGTATCGTTGCCGGATATATCGCCGCGGCGATCTTCACGGTCATCGGAATCCAAACGGACAACACCGCGCTCCAGATTATCGACTTCTCGGTATTCCACGATATGAAGTTCTTCTCCATACCCGACTTTACATTCCTTGAAGCTGCGAAGGGCATAAAAGAAATAAACGGACAGTACATCGCGACGATAGCGGTTGCATATGTTCCGGTTGCATTCGTAGTATTCGCAGAGCACATAGCCGACCACAAGAACCTCTCCTCCATAATCGAGCATGACCTTCTTGTCAAGCCCGGACTTCACAGAACGCTCCTCGGCGATGGCGTAGGCTCTATCGCAGGCGCAGTCTTCGGCGGCTGCCCCAACACAACCTACGGTGAATCCGTCGGCTGCGTGGCTATCACAGGCAACGCCTCCGTCGTAACGATACTCGCAACGGCTGTAATGTGTATGGTTATCTCCTTCTTCGGACCGTTCGTAACCTTCCTTGCAAGCATTCCCAACTGCGTAATGGGCGGCGTGTGCGTAACGCTCTACGGCTTCATCGCAGTAAGCGGACTCAAAATGATACAGCAGGTTGACCTCGGCGAAAACAGCAACCTCTTCACGGTAGCCGTTATCCTCATCTGCGGAATAGGCAACCTCACCGTCAACTTCGGAAAAGTATCTCTCACCTCCATCGCGTGCGCGCTCATACTCGGTATCATTGTAAACGCCATAGTTTCAAAGAAATCCGCACAGAGCTCCGACGCCGAATAAAAAGCAAAGCAAAGCAAAAAGCCGCCCGATCGGGCGGCTTTTCTTTGCATAAAAAACGCCGGCAAAAGCCGACGTTTTTTATATCTGCAATATCAGGTTTTAATTACCGATTACTCAGCAAGAGGAGCAATTCTCTGCTCGTAAGCTGTGAGCTTATCGTTGATACCGTCGGAAACTCTCTTTATAACGGTCGCGTACTGGTTCTTGCCGGTTTCAAGCATCTGGAAGAAGTAGCCCTCAAAGTTGTCCGCGAAGTTCCAGTTGTGTCCCGGATCGTAAATACGTGAATTGAGTATTATATCGATCATTTCGCCGTTTTCTTCATCGCTCGTCCATACATACTTGCAGGAGTTCACGAATGCGTCATGAACCGTATACTTTGAGTGAGCCGCAAATACCGTAAAGAAATCGGCTATCATCTGTGTATCCGCAAAGGATGTGGGAATACCGTATGCGGGAAGGTGGTTGTTAACGTGAACGTAGTATCTTGCCTGATTTTCATCATACATCGGATAAGGAAGAACGCCTGCTTGGAGGTCTTCCGCGTCGCTCATACGTTTGAGAACATTAAGAACTTCACCCATAAAGAGAAGCTTATTGGCTCTGAACGCATTCTGATAATCGGTATAGCTTGACGTGGTGTAATAGGAATCGTCGCCGACGAGAGTGATAAGCTTATCCGTAACCTCAGAGCCTTTTCCAAGGCTGAGCGCATTTACAAACTTTGTGCCGCTGTCATCCTTCTTTATGTATCTTTCGCCGCAGCCGAAGAACAGAGCGCGATAGCTTACGTTTGAAGACGAGAAGCCGATTGTATCGGAATCGGCAGCATTGCCGATTTCGTACTTCGAGTCGCCGTTACCGTCGTTCAGAACCTTCTGGCTCATTTCAAGCATCTTGTCTATTGTCCACTTCTTGTCGCGGACAAGCTGATAGATGTCGTCTGTGATGGTGCTGTTTTCAAGAACGGTCTTGTTGAATATAATTACCCATGTGCATTCCATTGCTCTGCGCGCGAAGTCGCCGATTATGGAATAAAGCTTGCCGTTATATGAAAGGTCGTTGATGTAGTTCTGATCCCACCAGTCCTGAGTATAATCTATATCAAGGCTGAGAACGTTGTAATATCCTGTTTCGGTAAAGGGATAAGCGTACTGCTCTGTGCTTGCAATATATTTGCCGCCGCCGGAGGCAAAGTCTGCCGCATAGCCGTTTTCGCCGTTTTCGTCAACTTCGATTGTGCAGTTGTAAAGCTCCTTCATGAGCTTGTTTCTTTCAAAAACGGAGTCGTTATAGGAGTCGTTTGTAATAGACTCAACCCAGACCTCGGGAGCTACCTCGTAGCCGTCGCCTCTGTTGCGGGCAGATATTATAAATGTTCTGCCGCCGAAGTCAACGTTAAGCTTGCCGGGGTACTTTGTCTTGCCGTCCCAATCCTCAATGGAAGGTTCGGTTGTTGTGACCTCCGCGCTTGTCGTCGTTGTCGTTGTGCCCTCCGTGCTTTTGCCGGTCGTTGTGCCTTCCGTGCTCTTACCGGCTGTCGTGCCCTCCGTGCTTTTGCCGGTTGTCGTGCCCTGAGTGGTCGTCATCGCGGATGTTTCGCTTTCGCCGCCACCGCAGGAAGCAGCAAACGCAAGAACGCTTGCAAGCATAGCCACCGCCAAGAGAAGTGTGATAATTCTCTTCATAAATATGCTCTCCTTTATTAAATTTTTTATCGCTCAAATAAACAGTCGTACTTATTTTTGCAGATAAAATGTTTATTATATTTTATCATTCTATTATTGTTTTGTCAATATATACGTTGTTTTGGCACATGAAATTTGTATATATATCACGAAATATCAAAGCGATTTTTGCGTCTTTTCACAACGCCGGAAAAAGCAAAAAGCGGCAGGAATATTCCTGCCGCTTTTAGTCTTTTTCAAATTGCGATTACTTTTTCAAACAAATCAGATCCTGCCGTATTTCAATCACTCAGCAAGAGGAGCAATTCTCTGCTCGTAAGCTTTAATTTTCTCGTCTATACCGTCGGAAACTCTCTTTACAACGCCGGAGTACTGGTTCTTACCTGATTCAAGCATCTGGTTGAGATAGCCTTCAAAGCTGTCTGCAAAGTTCCAGTTGTAGCCCGGATCGTAAATACGGGAGTCGAGGATTATATCAACCATTTCGCCGTTTTCTTCATCGCTCGTCCATACATACTTGCAGGAGTTTACAAATGCGTCACGGACTGTGTATCTGGAGTGAGCTGCAAAAAGCGTCCAGAAGTCAGCTATGATCTGTGTATCTGCAAAGGATGTGGGAATACTGTATGCGGGAAGGTGGTTGTTTACGTGAACGTAATATCTTGACTGATTTTCATCGTAAAGCGGGAAAGGAACAACGCCGATTTCGAGGTTTTCCGTATCGCTTACGAGCTGAAGAACCGCAAGAACTTCACCGATGAAGAGAACCTTGTTGGCTCTCAGCGAGTTCTGATATGCTGTGTAGCCTGCGTTCTGATAAGAATCGTCGCTTACAAGGGTGATGAGCTTATCTATAACCTCGGTACCCTTGCCTGCGCTGAGTCCGTTTACGAACTTAGTGCCGGTTGAATCCTTTGTTACATATCTTTCGCCGCAGCCGAAGAAGAATGCGCGGTAGCTGAACGTTGAAGACGAGAAACCGATTGTATCGGAATCGGCAGCGTTGCCGACCTCGTACTTGGAGTCGCCGTTACCGTCGTTGAGAACCTTCTGGCACATTTCGAGCATCTTGTCTACCGTCCACTTCTTGTCACGAACGAGCTGATAGATGTCGTCTGTGATGGAGCTGTTTTCATAAACGGTCTTGTTGAATGTGATCATCCATGTACATTCCATTGCTTTACGGGCAAAGTCGCCGACTATGGAATAAAGCTTGCCGTTGCATGAAAGGTCGCTGATGTAGTTCTGATCCCACCAGTCCTGAGTAAAGTCTATATCAAGGCTGAGGATGTTGTAGTAGCCCGTGGTTGTGTTAGGCATAGCGTACTGCGCTGTGCTTGCAATATATTTGCCGCCGCCGGAGGCAAAGTCTGCAGCATAGCCGTTCTGACCGTTTTCGTCAACCTCGATTGTGCAGTTGTAAAGCTCGTTCATGAGCTTGTTTCTCTCGAAAACAGAGTCGTTGTAGGAATCGTTTGTGATTGTTTCAACCCAGACTTCAGATGTTGTATCGTAGCCTGCGTTGTCGTTTCTGGAAGCTATGATAAATGTTCTGCCGCCGAAGTCAACGTCAAGCTTGCCGGGGTACTTTGTCTTGCCGTCCCAGTCATCAAGTGATGCCTCGGTTGTTGTGGTTTCGCTGCCGCCGCCTGTTGTGCCGTCGCCGCCTGCCGTTGTGCCGTCAGTGCTCTTTCCGGTTGTCGTGCCGGAAGCGCCGCCGGTTGTTGTCGTGCTCTTTGCGGCTGTTGTCGTTGTTGCGGATGTTTCGCTTCCGCCGCCACCGCAAGCCACAGCAAATGCAAGAACACTTACAAGCATAGCCACCGCCAAGAGAAGTGTGATAATTCTCTTCATGGATATTATCTCCTTTGTTAAATTTTTTATCGCTCAAATAAATAGTCGGTACTTATTTTTTGCCGATAGAGCGTTTATTATATTTTATCATTTCACTGTTATTTTGTCAATAGATATATTGCCCATATCAACGATTTTTATATATATATTACAAAATATCAAAGCGATTTTTGCGTCTTTTCACAACGCCGGAAAACGCAAAAAGCGACAGGGATATTCCCTGCCGCTTTTTTGTTTTTTCAAACTGCGATTTTTTATGCAGCCTGCTCGGATTTGCTCTTGTAAGTTTCGAGCTGTTCAGCTGTTGAACCGAATACGATATAGTCGATTTCAACCCAGTCGCCTGCTTTGATGTTTGTGCGAGAGTCGCACAGGCCTGAGGATACTGCGCCGAGGATGTGGAATCTGAGACCTGTGATCTCTTTGTTCTGCTGCCAGTTCCAGTTGTTGCCTGCGTTGTACTTGCCCTGCTTAACCTGTTCAAGATAGTAGCTGAACTTTGTATCTCTGTTCATAGCGTTACCGGCTGCGTCATTGCCCGCTTTGTTGGAAGCGAGTGCCTGACAAAGCGAAACATCATAAGTTCCTACAAACCAGTTTTCGTTTGCTGTACGGGTCTTGTTGTCGATGCCGCCGTCAAGATACATATTCGACGCTACCATCGTCGATGCATAGGGGTTTGTACCTGTCTGCCAGCTGAAACCGATCATGTTGTTTGCGGAATTGCTTCTCAGACGGATCTTTACATACTGATGGTTGCCCTGCCACGCACCCTCTACGCCTACCTTGGCTGTGTTGTGAGGATATTCCTTCCATGTTCCCCATGCGGGCATAAGAACATCTTCAAAGTCAAGAGAAAGCATATTGTCGAAGAGAAGTGACCACGAGTTAGCGGCGGCGTCTGCAGCATAAGCTTTCTTTGCTGTGATCTTCCAAGAATCTTCAAGGAACTCGATCTCAATGAAATCTTTTTCGTAAGCAACGTTTTCAACGAGCCATTCGTGGCTTGTTTTCTTTTCGTCTACTGCCTTGCTTTTTGTACCGAAGTCAAAACGTGTGTACATCGGAAGAGTTGTTGTAACCATTCCTTCTGTTGTTGTTTCTGTCGTAGTTGTAGTTGTCGTTGCCTCGGTTGTTGTTGTGGTTGTTGTTGCCTGAGTTGTCGTTGTGGTGGTTGTCGTTGTTGTAGCCTGAGTTGTTGTTGTGGAGGAGGTTTCCGTTTCTCCGCCCTTGCAACCTACAAGGCCTATAACGCCGACTACCATGATAACGGCAATCAGAAGCGCGATAAACTTTTTCATAGTTTTGCTCCTTATGTTGTTTAATTTTTTGCAGTTTTCTGCATCGTTTATAATTATATCACCTTTTATATAATATGTCAATCGGAAACAGAATTCGTTTTGACTTTTTGGGCAAAGTCCCTAAAACGCCTCTTTCTTTTTTGTCAATTTTTCCTCGAAATTTTTTCCATATTACTGCGATATTCCGCAAGCGCGCGGCTGCCTGTTAAATTGTTTGATTTTCAGATTGTTTTTATACGTTTTCGCGCAAAAAAACAACGCCTCCGGTAAGGCGTTGTTTTTTATTTAACTTAAATTATAAACTTAAGCGTTAGCTGTAGCCTGTTCGGATTTACTCTTCCAAGCTTCGAGCTGTTCGGGTGTGGAACCGAAGATTATGTAGTCAACCTCAACCCAAGTACCCTTTGTGATGTTCTTTGTGGAGTTGGTTACTGTAGGATAGTTGGAAGCGTTAGCGCCGAGAAGTGCGAAACGGAGACCTGTTATCTGGTTACCGTTGTGCCAGATCCAGTTGTTGGAACCGTTGTAGTCGCCGTTTGCAGCGCACTCAACAACACGCTGGAATGTGGGCTGTTTTCCGGCTGCGATATCCTGCACGATGCCGCTAGGAAGACGAGAATAGTTCTTGAGTGAATAAGCGTGATAGTTGGAAGCAAGAGTTACACAGAGGGTCATATCATAGATATATGTTGCCCACTCTTCTGTGGGTTCTGTTGTAAGTCCGGCTGCAACGCCGCCCTGGAGGTACATGTTGGAAATCGTCATTGTGGACGAATAGCCGCCTGTTGTCTTGAACCACATAGCGATCATGTTGTTCGTTGTGGGGTTCTTGATACGAATCTTCATGTACTGATGACGACCCATCCAGTTTTTACCAACGTTTGCGGAGGTATAAGGATAGTTGTTCCATGTACCCCAGCAGCCCTGGAGGTGACCGTCAAAGTCAAGAGTAAGAAGGCTATCGAAGTCGATTGTGTGAGACCATGTGCTCTGGCCGCTTACATAGCTTGTTTTAGCCCAGATTTTCCATGAGTCATCAAGGAACTCGATAACGATGTTTTCTTTTCTGTATGTAACGTTTTCAACGAGCCAGTCGTGAGAAGTGAGACCTTCGTCAGCAGCTCTTGTGTCCTTACCGAAGTCAAGACGAACGAACGCGGGAAGCGTTGTTGTGTTCATGAGCGCGGTTGTTGTCGTTGTTGTGGTTGTAGTTGTTGTAGTTGTAGTTGTTTCTTTAGCTGTTGTTGTAGTTGTTGTTTCTGCAGTTGTTGTTGTCGTGGTTTCCTTGGCTGTTGTTGTTGTCGTTGTTTCCTTAGGAGTTGTAGCCGTGGTTGTTGTTTCCTTCGCAGTTGTCGTAGTAGTCTGAGCGGCCTGGGTTGTTGTTGTGGAAGTGGATTCTGAATCTCCGCCCTTACAGCCAACAAGACCTATAACACCAAAGACCATTACTGCCACGAGAAGAAGTGACAAAAATTTCTTCATGAAATAAATCTCCTTTTAATATATTAAAGAAT
>CAVKJG010000005.1:41235-57605 GCA_963656825.1 Sphaerochaetaceae bacterium | reverse complement strand
CAATACCTTTAAGTAATTTTTTTCGTTTAAGCGACTTCTTTCCCGTTTTTTTCGGTTCGGGGGGGGTATAATGGCGCGCGCGGCGCGGAAAAACGAATAAAAGTCATGACCATCGGCTGGCTTTGCCGGTGGTCTTGACTTGTTAAACAGATCTCATTTATTCAGCACGATATATGTCGTGGGCATTTCAAGCGGATTGTATGAAGTGCCGAGATATTTTGTTTCAATCATTTTCTTTGCCGGAGCGCATACGGTATGATAAAAACGATCCTGTCCCGCAATACGCGCAACCGAATCTTTCAGTCTGTTTGGCGTATGCTCGCCGATAACGTGTTCCGAAAGGCTGTCTGTCGTTTCTATAAGCCCGCTCATTTTATCCTGAATAAACTGCTCGGCTTTTGCCGTAAGCTCACTGTATTGCGCCTTTGAATATACCGGCATAGCGACGCGGAAGCCTCCGTTTTCAGATATAACATAACCGTCGCGAACCATTCCGGCCATGGTTTCAAGGTCGTATTCGCTCGGATTTTTGACAGTGCCGCCGGCAATATCGCACAGTATATCAATCTTTCTCCGGTTACCGTAGAAATCGCGATGATCGCCTTTCGGTGCGGGCAGATAGTCAAAAAACCATACGGTATCTCCGTTTTTGCTTTCGACGGTGCAATAATTGAAAATCGGCGCGGTCAGCTCTCTCAAATCCTCCTTGAGCCATATATCGGCACGCTCGCCCCATCCTGTTTTCTCCGGTTTTCCGACATTTTTGAAAGCATAACCCCTTATCGTTCGCCACATTATAGTCGAAAGCTGCCAACGAAGCGTGTTTTCGCTGAAATCGGCGCCATAAAAGCCAAGCTTCACATATTCATCCGTGCAGGAATCGACAAATTCAATTATAAGCTTTGCAATGGCGTCATATTTTTCCGATACCTTGCGGCAGATCTCCTCCGTACATTCACGGTCTATGATAACGACATTTGCCGAATATCGTCTGCCGTCGCGCACAAGTATTTTCTTTTCGGTCAGTTCTCTTATTTCATCGTCAAGATAAGGAAGCGGAATTCCCGTTTCAAGACTGATCTGCTCCGCTGTCAGACTGTCATTATAACAGGACATAACTATATTCTGACGCATAAGATTATTCATAAACGAATAAAAGCTGTTCGGTCCTTCGCCGCTGTACATGGGTATCAGTTTTTTGGGATTATAGCTGAGTTCTCCGAGATTTCTTTCCATTTTCATTCCTTCTTTCAATATTTTTCGTGACTTGAAAAGCAAATATTTAACCATGCTTTCTGAGGTTGATAGGCGGCAGGCTATCTCATCGCAGGAAAGTCCGTATATGTAGTACATAACGGTTGCCCTGCGATACCTTTCCGAGAGCAGCGCAAGCTCGCGCCGAAGAAGATTTACTTCTTCCCTCTTTATGATTTCGTCCAAAGCAGACTCGGATTCGTCGGCAATGCTTTCGTCAAGCTCAGCCGTGCGGCTTGCGTTTTTTGTCTTTTTGCGAAGATAATCCATATAAACATTCTCCGCAATTTTCCACATAAAACCGTAAAAGCGTTCCTCGTCCTTCAGGCTTGCCGCCGATCTGATTATTTCATAAAGAATATCACTCGAAAGATATTCGGCTTCCGTCGCATTTCCGAGCCTTGTCAATGCAAAGCCGAATATCGACCTCATATTCTCTGTTATCAGTTGTTCAAGCTTTGTGTTATCCATTTGCTTCTCCATTTCCGTTTCGGGCGCCTTCGTACATATAGTCGCGGGAAAGATAAAACGGTTAAGATTTTTTTGAAGGAATCTGCAATTTTATTATATCATAAAAACCGAAAGCGATAAACATAATTTTCCGCAAAAAAACATAGCAGGAAAACGGAATCCGTTTTCCTGCTATGCCATATCTGAAAGCGTCTGCTTTATCTGTGATACAGGTATCTTTGAGAGTCTTCCTTTGCTTTTGCAAACAAAAGCTCCGATACTATCGCGCCGTATTGGTCGGTCAGGCCTGCGTCGTAATATTCGGGCAGACTGCTTTCGCCCAAAACGATTTGTGAAGACGGGACAGCGCATTTTACGCTCAGGCTCGAATCAAAATACACGGAAGAAACATAATCTCTGTTCCTGTTTACCGCCAGAGAGCCGAGCAGTATTTTTTCAAGATAAAAGCAGAACTTTTCGCCTCTCATATTGAGCGTGCATTTGACTTCGGTCACTATGCCCGGCACCCAGAGAGAAAACTGCGTCTGATATGCGTTGTCGTCGTAGCGCTCAAAACAGCTGAGATATTTCTGGTTCAGGTTGCGTTTAAGCCCTGCGTCGTATGACATATCAAGCTTATATGTCTTTTCGTCGCCGTAGCCGTTTTTGTCCTTATATCTGATTTCAAAGTAAAACTTTTCAACCTCGTTGAAGTCGGCGCTGTCCACATCAATCGGATTTTCGACGTTGAAGCAGAAGGTATATTCATACATACTTTCTTCATCGCGGTGAGAAAAATACTGATTGATATCCCCGTCGGACGAGGCAATACAGTTTTTAAGGACAGCCGTATCTATAACGGCATTGTATTGATCCCTGAACTGTCCGACATAATCTTTGTCGTCGGCAAGACCGCTTACAATATCGTTTATCTGCTTTTCGGTGATTTCAAAGCTTTCATGCTCGCTGAAATACGGCGAGTTTTTTTCGTCAATAACCGATTTTTCCATCGAACAATAAATTGTGGCTGTCGAATCGTAATATGCGGACGAAACGTAGTCGGTATTGCTGTTTATTCTTTTACCGTTGCAATAAATACTTTCGACAGTAAAGGAAAGTCTTTCGCCGCCGTCCATATTCAGCTTTATGAACACCTTGCTCAGCTTGCCGGGCAGAGTCACGTCAAAGCTTGTATCGGAGGGAAAATCGTTCTGTCTGATAAAATGCTCGATCCAGAAGTCCGTATGCTGAATTTCCGAGCCCTTTCTTGACAGATCGAAGGTTTCCTTTTTCTCGCTCTGATAGCCGTTCTGACCGTTATAATAATATTCAAAGTACAGGACGTTTATATCGGTCTCGCTCATGGTTGTCGCATTGCAGGGATTGTCAACCTTTATATTGAAGGTGTAGACGTATTCGCCCGCGCTGTCGCTCTCGTCTTCATCTGCGGCGTTTGCCGAAAAAAATGAAGCTGACAGCGCAATGATTGCAACCACACCTATCATGCAAAGGAGAGAATAAATAATTTTTGTTTTTTTCATATTTTACTCTCCCTTCATATAGACATCATACGCTATAAATTCGTTGTTGATTGAATTCATATCCACCTGACAGCCTGCTTTTACGGCATTTTCCGTTCTGCTCGCATAAAGATATATGCGGTTATCCGTAATGTGTTTTCCGTCGTCGATAGTCGCAACCACGCCCTCGTTGAGATTTACACGGTTGCCGTTTACATCGAAAATATGCTCCCATGTGTTGTAATTGTCGTTTATCATACCGTAATCCCTGCACGCAAGTCCCAGCTTTGCAACAGGATAAGCCGTATCCTTTGTCATTGTCGTGGAATAGTAAAGATATATCAGCTTTCCGCCCGTGCCGGAATTGAGAGATACCGCGTTTACTCCGTCATAGTCCTCGACGCAGGTATATTCATCGACCGCGCTTTTGTATTTGATGCCGTTTATTGTCAGATCCTTCTGATGAGCTTCGCCTACCGTCAGGATTATATCTCTTACGGCATTTCTTGCAACGCCCTTTCTTATTTCAGACGGGTTCAGAGTATATCTCGAATATCCGATATATATATACTCTCCGCCGGTGTTGGCGTTGATATCCATATCGACGCAGATATTGCAGCCGAGCGTCAGAAGGTTGCATTGCGCTTCCTTTACGGTCTTTCCGTGACCGATATAGATTGCGCCCATCATTGTCGCGGTGTCCTCGTAGGACATATGGATAAAGTATGTTTCGTTCGGATCTCCGTAAAGGACAGCCCTGTCCTCCTCCGTCTTGCCGTCAACGGAATTTGCCGTCAGAGCGGTAGCCTTTTCGCCGTCAAAAACGTCCGTGCTTATGCTCAGCTCCGTGAGAGGCATACCGGGGCTTGCCGCGGCGGAGGTCGTGTAGTACAGATAATATGAGCCCTGCGGATCATATATCATATCGCCGGCTTTTGTATAGGTCGCGCCGTCCACCTGAATGGTCGCGGGAACGCTTGTTTTGTCGGTGACATATCTGATTATTCCGTAGAGCGCCTCAAGCTCCGAATCGGTTCTCGACACTCCGATATAGGACGCCTTGTCGTTTATCGCGCTCGGATTTGAATAGAACGTCTTTGATTTTTCATTTGAAAGATCAGTCAGAATGATCTCGTCTGTGCATTGAGCAAGCAGATTCTGAATACAGTAATCACTGCCGCTTGCGTTTATCATCTTCTGCGTGGCGCTGTTGTATTTTGAAAGATCGTCGCCGACAGCTTTATTTATGGTATAAGTCGAAACAGCAATCGAGGAAATATATTTCTTTGTGACAGGCGCGCTCTTCTTCTGGTATATATACACCGGCGTTACGCTCTTGCCCTTTGAAATATATTTTGAATTCGCTGTCAGATAGCCGAGGTTGTGGGCTTCGGTTCTGTTCGGAGTTTTGAAATCCTGAACGCCGATACAGCCCTCGGGAGCCGTAGCGTCCGAGGAAACGACAACATCGCTTACCTTAAGCGGCGTTCCTCCCGTAACGGGACCGAGAACATATATTCCCTTTCCGCGAACATTGCAGCTCGTCCACTCGACGTCCTCATAATCCTCGGGCAGAAGCTCGGTCGTCGGCGTTTTCTGCTCTATTCCCGTCAGAGCGCCGCTGCAGCTTGCGAACTGATACGAATGAGTTTCGTAAATACCCCTGAGATATCTTTCCGGTTCGCTGCCGCCGCTCACAAGATACGGAAGCTCAAACATAACGTCGCATACCGCATATGAACCGGCTGTCGCCGTTCCGAGATAAACCGGAACGGAATAATTTCCCGGAGCCGATGTGTACGACCTGATGCCGTAAATCGCTCTGTACGGGTTATGGGTTGTCGTGTAGCAGATATAGGTTTCTACATTTGCTGCCCAACGCTCTTCGGTCGCCATGCCGTGCGCCTCTGTCGGAAGCTGCATTTTAGCGGCATAAGTCAGGCTGAGATTGCTTAATTTTTTGAGTTTTAACGCTTTTATATAGTCGTCTGCGGAGTTATTCAGTTTTCCGCTGCCGTTTCCCGCAACAAGAACTATTCCCGAAATGTATTCCTCGCCGTCGGTATAGGATACGGACGGCTTGAAATAAAGATACGTTCCTTTATCGTTCCAATGCTCGTAGGTCTGAGATCTGTGCGTTATTGAAACCGTGTTGTCGACCTCACTGCCGATATTGAGGTTATAGGCGTTGCCGCCGCAGAACATATTTATCGGCTCGTAGCCCTCGGGAACGTCGTCAAGACTGTATTTTATCACGATATCCGCAAGAATCGGACTTCCCGCCGATTTATACGACGTATAGTAGAGAGTATCCCCCGTCGGCGTCGTTCCGCACGACGTGTACGAAGCGTTTCCGAACAGATAAGCGTCGGAGGAATTTCTCGGGGAAATTCTGATGTCCGTTACGGCGTCGTCGGGATTGGTCGTCGTGGCGTAGCCGAGATAAGTGTATTTTTTAATTGACGCGGTGACAGGCGTAAGGTTGACATCGAGGACATAATAGCCCGCTTTTGTCAGCGCGGCTTTTGCCGCGGTTTCACTGCTTTCAACGGAAAGCGAAAGCTTTGAAATATACAGCGTACCGTCTTCGGTTTTTGCCGTTTCGCCGTCGTTTATTTCACTTGTCGTGGTTCGGCAGAACATATAAACGGAGGACGAATCCGACTTTGAATTTGCGTTGAGGTTAGCTGCTCCGACTTCTCCGAAGCATTTCACGGGCTTATAGCCGAGAGGCGTGGTGCTGTCGTCATACTGCACCGAAATAAGTCCGAACATGGAAGAAGCGCAGATCGGATCGCCTGCATATTTGCTCTTTGTAGTATAAAGAGCGTTCCATCTTCTTGCGTTTGAGCCGTTTATGTTTGCGGGCTCGCCGTCCTGCCTTACAACATCATATCTGACATATCTGTTCTGAGCCTCGTCAAATATTACGGTTGGAATGGGCGTGAACTCCTCTGCGTCGTCGTCAGTAAAGAGATCCCACAGATATTTTATCAGCAGAGCGATAAGAACGACTATCAGCGCAACGAGCGCGATATAGTTGAGAATTATGAATGCGCAGCCGATTATGCCGAGAATCGAGCCTACGGCTCCCGCGCCGATACCGGCGCAGCATATTGCCCAGACGCTTGAAGCTACGCCCACATAAGCCGCGCTGAAGCCTATGGCGGCATTGATTATACCGGCTGTTATACTCGTGAGCATCCAGCCGATACCCACGACAAGCGAAATAATCTCGATTTTTGACATTGCCTCCGAAAGAAAGGTGTCAACGCTGTCGGGCGTGGTCAGAGTGTTATATATCTGCCCCGCCGAATTTGCTCTGTAAGCCTCCTTTGTCACGGCGACCTTCTGATTGTAAACGGTCTGATCCGTGCCGATCCATATCGACATACTGTCAGAGCCGGTATATTGTTTTATTTCCTTTATTATCGGCTCAAGCTGTTTATCGGTTTCCTCGATAAGTCCCTTTTCATTCAACAGATAAAACGCCGATAATGCCACTCCGCTGAGTCGCATCGTCGCTACCTGTCCGTCCGTAAGGCTGTCGACAAGCGGATAGATTTTTCTCAAGTTTGCCGTTTCGTCATAGGATGAATTTCCGAGAGCCACGATATAATCGCCGAGCTTTGTCGTTTCGTCATAATTGTATATGTTAAGGGCGTCATATGCGGCAAGATACATCGCGTCGCCGTCCTCGCTTTTGATTTTGCCTCCGGTGGTTTTGTCCGTTACGGTCTGCTCGGACATCTCGGTGGATTTTTTTGCGTCGTCGTCGATTGCCTGAAGCTTGCCCCCGTTTTCCTCGTATCTCCTGACGGCGGCGTTGTAGCCGTTTGAAAATGCCTGAAGGCTGCTTACAAGCTCGGTTGCAAGAACCTTGTACTGGACGTCGAGCGCTCTGTTGTTGTCGGCATTTTTCAGCTCTTCCTTTACGCTTGAAGCGCCGAGCCTTGTCGCCCAGCTTTCATTGCCGTAATCGGCAACGCCGGCAACAAGCGTATTGCAGAACGTCGAAATAACCGATGTGCTTGAACGCGAAAGCAGCTTTTTTATAAAATCAACATTGCAGTTATCGCTTACCATATAGTCGCCGAGCTTGATATTGTCAAGCTCGTCTATATGGTAGCAGTTGAGAGAATGTACTGCCGAAATCGCCGCAGGACTTTGCTTTTTGTAATTTTCGGCAAATTCCTCTACCGCATAGGAAAGCTCCGTCGGAACGTTTCCGAGCTTTTCGATTGCTCTTTCGGCAACATCTCCGTAGGTGTAATCCTGATAGCCGCTGTTCATCTGCAGCATCGAAATATTTGTAATGCCCTCGTCGGGATTGTCTGTTGTTTTATAGCCGACAACATAAATACCGTTGTCCTTTATGTCGCCGGACGCCGAATGATTTATATTCTTTCTGACGGCGATGAAGCCTGCGTCCTCGCACTTTTTCACCGCCTCGTCAAGACTGTTTCCTCCGAATACCTGAACCTCGGAAATATATGTTGCGTCGGCGGCTGTATAAACAGCGCCGTAGTCAAAGCCGTATACCGTAAATCCGATTGCTATCAGAAGCAGGACAGACACAAAAGAAAGAATAAAATGAACTTTGTTTCTACTGATTTTGGTCATCTTTTTTCTCCCTTTCTCTTTTCTTTTTTATTGATACCGAAACGACGATCATCGCCGCCGCAAAAACGACGGATACGCCGATATAAGCAACGTTTCCGTTTCCCAGCACCGACGCTATCGCGCGGATACCGCTGCTGCTTACCGCTATCGTCGTCAGCTTGTCTGCGGTAAAGCCGCTGTCAAAACGAATGTAGTTGTTATACTGAAATTTGTCAATACCCTTGATGGCAAGTCGCGATCCCGTGCCGGTCGAGCAAAGATATATCGCCGAGCCCTCATAAAAGCCGCCGCAGTAAAGATATGCCGTCGACGCGACGCCGTCCTGAAGGCAAAGATCGCTTTCCTTTCCCTTTGAGAGATTGTCCTTTATTATAAGCTTGCCGGAGGCGTTTATATCGTTCATACTGTCAACGTATATTCCGCCGCCGTATTCGTCAGCCGTGTTATAGCGGTATGCTCCGCCGATGATAAAAACCTTGTCGTCGTTTACGTGAATTGCGCCGCCCTCCGAGGCGGAGTGATTATAATACATACTGCAATCGTAAAAGTACGTTCCGCCGTCGGAATCGCAATAGACCGCTCCGCCGTCGTCATCCGAAGAATTTGCGTAAAACAGGCTGTCGCGTATTACTGTTCTGACGCTTCCGTCAACGGATATCGCTCCGCCCTCCTCGGTTGAGGAATTTGAATAAAACGAAGAATTGCTTATCGAAAGACCGCCGTCGACCGCATATATCGCGCCGCCGTTATCCTCAGCGTAATTTCCTTCAAAAACCGCGTTTGAAATATCAACCGTCGCCTTTGAGCTGTAAATTGCGCCGCCGCAGCATTCGCCGGACGAATCGTAAGTGCGGTTGCCGTAAAACGCGCCGCCGTTTACATTGAGCCTTGCGCCCGAGCCGACAATGCTTATCGCGCCGCCGTCATCGGACGAAACGCAGTTGAGAATCGTGCCGCCGCTTATATTGAGAGTCGCATTGTCGCTTACAACGATACCGCCGCCGCGGGCGGAGTTTGAGCCGTTCATAACGGCTCCGCCGCGGAAAAGCTCTGACACGGTATATTCTCCGCTTTTCGAGTCGATTATCGTCATCGTCGAATTTACGTATATAACGGCGCCGTTTGATCTCGGAGCGAAAAGATTACGGTCGATCGAGCAGCCGTTGAGATCCAGCGTCAGATTATTTCTGCCGGAATACGACAGCGCTCCGCCGCTGAATCCGTAGCCGCTGCCGAGCGAGCCTGTGTCGTCGGCTTCCCAGTTTTTATTCAGGGAGAAGGTGACCTCGCCGCTGTTCCCGAGCTCCGCCGCCCTGTTCCACGCATCTTCAAACGAAGAATAGGAAAAGACCTCGCCTCCCGAGCTTACGGTAGCGCAGCTTTCGTCTGCGGCAACAATTCCAAGCGGAAACGCAAGCATCGCCAGCAGTGCGATAAAGCATATAATTTTTTTGTTTTTCATAAAAATCATTCCCGTTTATGAATTATGCTTCGGCAGACTCTTTTTTTCTTTTCGGCTTTTGCAAAAGCGCACCGATAAGCGCGCCGAATACAGCTCCCGCTCCTGCGGACAGCGCAAGCCTGCCGTTAAGCAGAACCGAGCCCGCCGTGCTGACGCTTCCGCGCCCGAAATACAGATATGTTCCGTTTGCGGTGTCGTCCACGCCGGTATAATCCTTTGACGAAAGGTTTATCGCGCTTGCTTCGCCGAACATTGTCACGTTCTCATAGTCGAGCGGCGAATTTGTCGAACCTTTTACCACCTTCATATTCGTTGTTATCGGCGCTCCGGCAGACGAATCCTTTGTATAATAAAGCACAAGCCACCCGTTTTTGCCGACATAATTGTTCAGATCTCCCGCGCTGCCGTTCAGATTTTTCACACAGCTGTATGCTACGTAATCATCTCCGTGGTCGGTGCTTACCGTATCGACGATATGATTCGGTATCGGAGAATATTCCGCCGGACCTGTTTCGTCGGACGAGAAAATCGTGACAAAAAGCATAACCACCGAAACGACCATTAAAACGGCAGTCAGAAAGAAGAACCCTATCTTGAAAAAACGCAGAACGCGGAAAGCCATCGACTGACTTGACAAAGAGCCTTTTCCGAATGCCAGAAATCCGAATACGCTGCCCGTTCTTTCGTATACGGGCGCATTGTAGATCAGCTCATACTGAAGCTCTCCCGCGTTTCTTATAAGAAGGTCGGCGTTTGCCGCAGCCGTCATTTTTGAAACTGCGCCGTCAAGAAGGGCATTCCCGACGTGTGTGCCGAACCAAAGGATAAACGATCCGAGCATGGGCGCTATATAAAACGTAAAATAATCCGACCATTTGAATTCGCCGCCGGGCTGGAAAATGCGTCCGAACAAGCCTTCGGACCAATCCTTTCCGCTCGATGTATATTTGCTTACGGTCGCGCCCGTCAGGGCAACTCCGTTCTCGAAAAGACTCCGATCGACGCCGTCATACATTGAAATAAGCTCTGCGCCGTCAATGCAGGCGTTTATCTTTGAAAAGCTTTCCTTTGTCGTTTTATCGCCGTCAAGCACGGTGCGCGAAACGACCTGCTGAACTCCGACGTTTGCAATCTGAGCCGCAAGCGAATCGCCCATAAAATACGCAAGCGTATAAAGCTCGGTTTCGTCAACCTCGTCTATATCGCGCATGAAAAACGTGAGCATTGTTCCGTCGCCGTACTCAATACCGTTAAGATAATCGATAAGCGCTATGTCGGACGCACAGTCAAAGACCTCCGCCGCTTTTGCGTTCTGATCGACAGCCTCCGTAAACTGCTCGTTTGTCAGATTTTCGCCGATTTCGGAGGAGCTTTCTTTTGAAAGCGCCTCGGCTTTTGCGTCGGCAGCTTTTTCGTTGAATTCAAGCACACCTCCGTTTTCGACAAAATATTCCGACTTTACCTTGCTGAGATTTTCATAAAAATTGTTCCACGTAAGGCTCATTGTGTCGGCGATATCGCCGTAATCCGCGGCGAGCGCCCTGTATGCCCTGTTCGGCGTCGGATAGGAATCCATATACATATCGATAAGAACCTCAGGATCCTCTGACGCCATTTTCTCTATCCACGCTCTGTCGGCGTCGCTTTCGCCGGCAAGGAACAGAAGCTGCTGAATATTGACGATAAACGCGGAATTGCTCTGCATAAAGACTTTTGTTATATCGGTTGTATCGTCAAGATCGCAGGTGAGAAGATAGTCGCCCATCTTCTTTCCGGAATCGTCTTCATAATATACGTTGAGAATATGATGCACCTCCCGGGCAACCGCGGCTCCGGAATTGTAGTTTTCGCGGTAGCTTGTTATCATCGGGACAAGACCGCGCACTGTTGCCGATACGTCTTCCTTCATTTTTTCAAGCAGAATCTCGTAATCGGAAAAGCTGTATCTGCCGTTCATATTCATTGCGGAAATATCGGTTATCGCTTCGTCGGGGTTTGCCGTGGATTTGTAGCCCAGATACATACCCTCGGGAAGATAATTATTAAGACTGTCGGAGGTCAGCAGCTTGTAGCCCTGCTCCCTGAGCTTTGTCTCGGCTTCTTTGGACGAAGCCGCGCTGCACAGCACGATATCCGAAATGTAGCTTGCCTTTGCCGAAGCGGCAAACGCATTTATGCAGGTGGTGACGCAGATCGTCAGAGCCAATATTACGGTGACGCACGCACGCAAAGACTTTTTAAGCATCTTCTTTTACCTCCCCTTCGGATTTTTTCTTTCTGACCGCACCGACAGCAAAAAACGATATCACAGCAAAGACCGCCGCAATTCCGCCGCCTGTCAGCACGTATGTCTTGTTTGAAAATACGCTGCCGATAAATGCGGAGCTGTCCGTACCGTAGAACATATAAATTCCGCCTTCTCCGTCGGCGTAGGTATATCCCGCGCTCTTGTTTGTAAGATTCTGCGCGACGCTCTCTCCGAACATAGAAAGCGCGGTGCGATCGCCCGGGATATTGCTGTTTTTATACTGAACCGCAAAATCCGCCGTTATGGGATTCCCCGCCGCCTTATCCTTTGTTGTATAAAGCGCCACCCATTGCTTGCCGACATCGCCGTTGAGATCTCCGAAGCTGCCGAGCATCCTTGTGCTGTCGGAAACCATCTGAGCTTCCTCCCTGTTGCATCTTGCGGCGGTATAATAAGTAAAGATTTTTTCTCCGCTGTCGTTTGTGCCCTGATCGACCATATGCATCGGAATAGGGGTGAATTCAACGTTGTAATATTTCTGAAGATCGCTGTACACGTTCCATGCCGACCATATCATAAGAACTGCCGAAACGGCGAGCATGGCGGCTCCGGCATATTTAAAGACCTTGCTCCACATACTTTTCGAGCCTATCGCCGACACACTTTTCATCTGAGTGCTCATAACGGGGTCCTTGCTGTAGACCGCGTCAACCGCCGCGTCAAGCTCAAAGCTGTCGTTTGCCGCCAACGCAGCCAGATCTTCACTCAACGCTCTGTCGGAAACCATCAGCATTTTTGTTTCGGTTTCTGCCGTAAGCTTTGAAGCGGCAAGAGCGCCCTTTGCAAACCCAAAGCCTATGGCAAGCGACGCAACAGACGCCGTAACGGCAACTCCCAGAGAGATGAGCATAATTTTTGTCGCGGAAGAAATACCGTCGTCGAACCAGTTGTCCGCCGCGTTTGCGTCGGACGAGTTCTGCAATCTGTATGCGTCCCCCGTCAGCGCGACCTGACTGCTGAAAACAGAGCGGTCAACGCCGTCGTAAACCGAAACGGCATCCTTGCCGAGCGCCTTTATATCTATCGTATCCATAGCCGTTTTTGCCGCGCTGTCACCGTTTATTCCCATGGCGATAAGCTGATACATCGGCAAAAAGTCAAGACATGCCCTCTGCCCCTCGGTCAGAACGGAAACGAGCGGATAAAGCAGATATCTGTCAACGCCCGAAACGTCGTATTCGTCGCTTGTCAGCAGCTCGAGCAGCGAAATGTCATCGTTTTCGAGCGAAGCCAGCACCTCGTACTGAGTTCCTGCCGCAGCCCACGCGGCAAGATTGAAATTTTCGTGAGAGCTCTGATACGCCTCAAGCTTTTCCGTAGAATCGCCGAGTCTTATATCCTCGCTCAGATATGTGTCAAAATAAGATTTGAGTCCGTCAAGCTTCGACGCTATCGACTTTGCGTCGTCGTCATATTCGGCGGCAAGTCTTTTCACAGCCTTGTTTACCGTAAGATTTTCGTCGTCCACAAGCGCGTCTACCATTTCGTCATAGGTTTTGGCGGCTGTGTATCTGTCCGACCAGACGGAATCGTTTGAATCGGTGGCAAGCGCGATAAGCTGTTCGACAGCAAGAACCGACGCGCCGTTTGCCTGCATAAGAATTGTCGTCATATCGGCGGTATCTGCCTTCTCCGCGTCGGAGAGAGCCTCCCATTCCTCATCGCTGTATTCTTCCTTTATTTTGCCGAGGAAAAGGTCGCCCAAGGTCTGCTCCGTGTCGGGATCGTACAGAAGATTGAGCATTTCGTGCGCCATAAGAGCGCGCGCCTGACCTGCGCCGTAATTTTTACGGTACTCGTTTATGGCGGTAATGAAGTTGTTTATAAACAGCCGGATATTCGCTTTCTGCTCTTCGAGCAGAATCTGATAATCCTGAACGCTGTAGCCGCCCTTCATATTCATAAGCTTCATATCCGTTATGGCTTCATCGGCGTTTTTGGTTGTCTTGTAGCCGAGATACACGGCTCTTTCCGTAGAGAAAAGATCGTCTGCGTCTTCGTTCAGGTCGTAATTGAGCACCGTATATCCGTTGTCGGTAAGCCATTTTTTCGCTTCCTCCGACGTTTTGCCGTAGCTTAAAACAACTTCCTTTACATACGTTTTTCCCGTATAGGTCGCGGCGAAAGCGCTTGTGCAGGTCACGCAGAGAATTGCCAGAGTCAATACCATGCTGATTATTATGTCAAAAGGCTTTTTCAACATATTGCATCTCCCCTTTTTTCAAGCGTTTTCCTTGCTTTTCTTTCCGACCGCTCTGCCGATAAAGAATGCCGCGGCAAGCGCCGCTGCTCCGGCAGTGCCTATGAGTATATATTTTGCATTTGAGAAAATACTGCCTGCGGCAAAAGCCGTGTTGTCGACATTATAGAACAGATATATTCCGCTTTTTCCGTCGGCGTAGGTATATCCAAGCTTCTTGCTTGTAAGGTTCTGAGCAACGCTTTCGCCGAACATCGAAAGCGCGTAGCCCTTGTCCTTCGGAATATCGCTGTTTTCGTAACGGACGTCAAGGTCGGTTGTTATGGGATTCCCCGCCGCTCTGTCCTTTGTTGTGTAAAGCGCGAGCCACTGTCTGCCGACGTCGCCGTTGAGATCTCCCAGATCACTGAGAAGCTTTGTCGCGTCGGTAACCATGCTCTGCTCCGCTCTGTTGCATTTTACCGCAGTGTAATAGGTATATACCTTTTCGTCATTTTCGTTTACGCTCTGATCCACCATATGCTTGGGAATTGGCGTAAATTCCGCGTTGTAGTATTCCTTCAGATCGTTATATGTGCTCCATGCAGAGTAAATCAGCAAAGCAACCGTTATGCAGGTCACTATGGCGCCGGCAATTTTGAAATATTTCGCCCACTTTGCCGCGTTTCCGCTTGCACGATATGCGGCGTTGGATTTCTCCATCGCCTCTTTGGCGAGATTGTTTTTTTCTATTACCTTAGAGTCCCATACATCGTATTTCAGAATCAGTTCGTCCGCGTCGTTTGCGTGCTGTATATGCGTTGTGAACTGGTCCGTAGCTTCTTTGTTCAGTTTGCCTACCACCCTGGACATGTAATCGCTTGCGCCCCACGACGCAGCCATAGCCACAACCGACACGCCCGATGCCACATACAGCGCGATGGATGCGGCGGAAATATAGTCGCTCCATTCCTTTACCGCGCTTTGACCTGTTGCGTTCTGAAGCTTGTATGCTTCGCCCGTAAGAGCAACGTCGCCGTCGAAAATCGTGCGATCTATGCCGTCGTAAACCGAGGTCTTTATTTTTTCCGTATCGATTCCGGTAACAGCGGCTGTTATCGCCTGCTCAACGGCTTTGTCGTTGTTGATGCCGAGCGCGACAAGCTGACACATCGGCAAAAAGTCAAGGCAGGCTCTCTGTCCCTTTGTAAGAACGGAAACAAGCGGATAAAGCAGATATCTGTCTGCGCCCGAAACATTGTATTCGTCGCTCAGGATAAGATCGCGCAGAGATATGTCGTCGTTCGTCATTGTTCCAAGCAGCTCATACTGAGTTCCCGCAGCTACCCAGTTGTTGTAATCGAAGTCCTCGTGTTCCTTTTTGTAAGCCTCCACCTCGTCCGCGGTGTTTGCAAACGATATATCCTCTCCGATATAGCCCTGAAGGTATGTCTTATAGTCCTCCAGCTTGGACGCTATCAGCTTTGCATCATCGTCGTATTCGGCGGCAAGACGCTTTTCGGCTGCATTTGCGGTAAGATTATCGCTTTCCATAATCGCGTCGAACATTTCGTCATAGGTCTTTGCGGTTTCGTATCTTTCCGCCCAGAGAATATCGCCGCTGTCAGTCGCCATGGCGATGGTCTGCTCTATGGTCAGCACCGCGTCGGAGTTTGCCTGCATAAGAATGGTCGTCATATCGGCGGTCTTTGCTTTCTCCTCGTCGGAAAGAGCCTCCCATTCCTCATCGCTGTATTCTTCCTTTATTTTGTTCAGAAGAAGATCGCCCATGTACTGCTTTGTATCGTCGTCATAGAAAAGATTGAGCATTGTGTGAGCCGCAACGGCGCGCTTTTGTCCATTGGCGTAATTATTTCTGTATTCGTTTACTGCAATAATGAAGTTGTTTATAAAAAAGCGGATATTTTCTTTCTGTTCTTCGAGCAGCATCTGATAATCCTGAACGCTGTAGCCGCCCTTCATATTCATAAGCTTCATATCCGTTATGGCTTCGTCTGCGTTGTCGGTCGTCTTATAGCCGAGATAAACCGCGCGCTTCGTTGAGAAAAGATCGTCTGCGCCCTCGTTCAGGTCGTAGTCAAGCACCGTATATCCGTTGTCGGTAAGCCATTTTTTCGCTTCGTCTGCGGTTTTACCGTAGCTTATCACAAGCTCCTTTACATAAATCTTTTTTGAACCTGCGGCAAAAGCATTTATGCAGGTCACGCACAGAATCGCCATCACCAGCACCATGCTGATAATTGTTTTAAGCATTTTTTTAAGCATTTTCAAGTCCTCCGTTATTGTTTTTCTTTTTATTGCCGGCTGAGCCGGAAAGCAAATTTATTTGCTTTGTTTTTTGTTTTTTTCTTCGCCGCCGCTTTGCGGCTTTCTTTTTACGATAATAAATGCGCATATGATCGCCGCGGCAATGACAATCGAAAAGCATATTATCGCAACGACGTTCCCGCCGCTTATCACCGACGCGGCGGATTTTCCGCCGTCATCGTCTGCGCTTGTTTGCTTGCCGGCGGTGTCGGTCGATTTGTCTATGTTGTAAAATGCGTCGGTTTC
>CAVKJG010000005.1:37310-41225 GCA_963656825.1 Sphaerochaetaceae bacterium | reverse complement strand
TGCCGATTGCAGACGATGTTGTCTGCTCCGGCTCTGCGGTTTCTTCGACGCTTCCCTCGACCGTTCCTTCGTAAACGGCGTAAATTCCCGTATCTCCCGCAAGGACGCAGCTGCCGCGCACGGTGCTTTTTGAAAGCGCCCTGTATTCGTCGGAGGTTTTCGATATGGTTTTGTCATATACGGCATAAATTCCCGCCCAGCTGCCAAGCTCAAAGGCTTTGGCAAAAAGCTTATAATTGGAGATATCAATCAGATACGCGCCGGAATTTTTGTCCTTTTCAACGCTCAGCTCCGAGCCGCTTATACTTATTTTCGTTATCGCCTCGGACTTATCGGCGGTTCTCCGGTACGCAATATACGATATTTCGTCGCTCTCCGACATATCGTAATCAAGGTAATAGTCACAGCCCTTTGAAGCGGCGGAATTTATCGCTTCGGCTTTTGTGCTTCCTTTTACTATATATGCCTCGGCTATATACGCTCTGATTTTCCCGCTCCGATAAACAAGAAGGTAAAGCTCGCTGTTGCTTATACCCCTGTCAAGATTGGCAAGCGTGCCGTCGTTCATAAGCACGGGAGAAGAACCGTCGTTTCTCAGCGAAACGACCTCTTCCCTGTCGGTAAAGCCCGAAACGGTATCGAGAGAGGTTATTCCGTTTCCTGCGGCGCTGTCCTTTGTGTAATAAAGATAAATCGGATCGCCGTCCGTGCCTTCGTTCAGGCTCGTGCCGGATACAAGGAAGAATGTGCAGCCGCTATATGTTATCGAATCGGCATATTTTTCGGAAACCACAAGCCCCGTAATCGCGCTGCCGCCTTTTTTGTAGCCCAATGTTACCGTCGAGCCGCCCTCGGAAAACAGGTTCATTCCCTGAAACAAAACGGTATAGCCTGCGCTTTCAAGCCTTGTCCGGCTGTCCGCGCCCGACGCGATGCTTATTTCGGAAATGCAGGCTTCGCCTGCCGCCGCGTTAATATGTCCGCCCACGACGGCAAGAAGCGAGAATATCAGACACACGGCCGCTATCGACCGTATGAAAATTTCACGTTTGTTTTTTTGCAATTTTTCATCACCTTATTTCTGAATAATTATTCCTGTGCCGGATTTTTATCTTTTTTTCGTCTGATTTTTTTAATAATCGTTTTGAAGAAGAAAACGTTTACAACCAAATATACCGAAATGGGTAAAAAGTATCCTATATTGTTTGCAACCGCCGAATCGGCTTCGACAAGCAGGTTGAAAACCGAATGAAATACAACCGACAGATTGAAGGAGCAAAGCGTTCCGCAAAGGAACAGCTTCTTTTTAGTCCGTATGTACGGAATGTAATTGGCTATAAACATTGTGCTGATGCTGTGCATAAGTCCCGTGCTGAACCCTCTTATCACCGCGAAAAGAAGATTTACCGTTTTTATATGCTGCGTCAGTATGACGACGTTTTCAAGCATTGCAAAGCCTACGCCCGTTGCAAAAGCAACCGTTCCCACGGATTTGCGGTCATCGGAAAAAACATATGCGTAATATATAACCGGAAGTACCTTTACCAGTTCTTCCGTTATCGGCGTGACGTTGGTGGTAAAATACAATATCGTGCTGTCGGTAAGTCGGAGAAGCAAGCCGTTCAGCTCGCTGACAAAAAGACATAAAAACATTCCCGTAAGTATTGAAATGACAACCTTGCGTGATTTGTTCTCCATCGGGATAAGCATCATCACCATGGGAACGGCAAGACAAATAAACAGAATATAGCTCATCGAGTCCATTTTTGCGCCTCCTTATTGAGAAACGGAAGAAAGACAACAAACAAAATACCGAGCAAGGCCTGAATAACAACAGGCGTTCTGTATCCGAAGCAGCCGAGACCGATTTCGGCAAGGGTAAGAATTTCAACAATCAGGCTCAGAGCATTGAACTTTCTGATAGAACGTATTATACCGTTTTCAACATCGGCGACAATCAGATGCTTCATATTGAAATATCCGGCAAAGCCCGCAAGAATCGAAAGCACCATAAACGAAATGCGGATTGATATCGCAATATCATCGGCAAACATCGCAACAACGGAAACCGCAACCTCTGCTGTCGGGATAATCAAAGAGATAAGCCTGTGCTTTGCGGTATTTTCGTTCCGCTCATCGACCAGAATATCGAGCGCGCCTATATTGGGCAGATACATAAACAAAAAGAATGCCGCATATCCGAGAAGTCCTATGTTGAACGTATCGGGCAGCTCGCCGTAGCACAAAAGCACAACTGTATAATAAGCTCTTGAAAAAGCCTGACAGGCAATGGGAAAAATCATAAGCTTGAAATACATCGGCTGTTTTTTCTTATACAAAGCCGTAAGCCCATATGCCAGTCCGATACAGGCGCAAACGAGCAGATATATATTGATAATTATCAGTTTCAAACGATCGCCTCCGATTAGGTTTTATTCCCGCAGAACCACCGACCGCGGCTCTCTTTGAAAAGCCGATTCGACCGATAAATTCACCGCATGATAATTTAGCAGTATTTTAACATAAACCATGTATAAAGTCAATGTTTTTTTAACCTATCCTTTACCGATAATCCACACAATACCTTGCATAAAATCAAGGCGCAAGCCCGTCCGGAGTTTTTGCGGTAAGCCTGCTTTCCTCCGGATTTTCCGCCTGTGGCAGCCCCTTGATATTTTACTGCAATATATACGGCAAATCATGGGCTTTGTTAGCAGCTTGTTAAAATTTTTTTATTTATTTTATTGTGGGCTGATGTTGCTTGCAACTGCAAATTTCATTAAAAAATCATCGCTTTCGCTTCCTTATTTGTAAAAATAAATTATGAAAGCCAAGAGCAATCGCACAAAAAAGGGCGGTTTTCGGAGTGGGACACACTCTGAAAACCGCCCTGAAATGATTATTCTCACCGTCCGATTCCGCGCGGAAAATCGAAAGCGGGGAAAAATATCTTTTTATTTTTACATTTCCGAGAGCATGAAAAAAGCCCGAAATCCCTTATGGGATCGGGTTTTTTGCCTCAAACATCTTTTAAGAGGCTTATATGGAGGCACCACCCGGAATCGGACCGGGGAATAAAGGTTTTGCAGACCTCTGCCTTACCGCTTGGCTATGGTGCCATATAAAATTTAATGTTTAATGCTTTGAAAAAATCAGCACACCAATATTCACTTGGCGTGCTGATTCTGTGGAGCGGATTACGGGGCTCGAACCCGCCACCTCGACCTTGGCAAGGTCGCGCTCTACCAAATGAGCTAAATCCGCAATGGTGCCTCCGATCGGAATCGAACCAACGACACGGGGATTTTCAGTCCCCTGCTCTACCAACTGAGCTACAGAGGCAAACCGCAAGGGGAGTAAACTTTTCCGCTATTGAAATCGCCGCGGAAACTGGCGACCCGAAGGGGACTCGAACCCCTGACCTCTAGCGTGACAGGCTAGCGTTCTAACCAACTGAACTACCGGGCCGTATTGGTGGGAACAATAGGACTCGAACCTATGACCCTCTGCTTGTAAGGCAGATGCTCTCCCAGCTGAGCTATGCTCCCATATACTTTTTATCTTAACCACCAAGGCTTTACTCGCTCGCGGCAGGACTTATTATAGCATAAAGGAAATCGCTTGTCAACACTTTTTCTGCAAAAAAATATAATTTTTTTACACAAAATTATTTCAAAAAAACTGTTGACAAAACAAACCTTACATGATATAATACAAAAGCGCTGTCAAACAGTGCATTGAATTTTGAAGATGCGTGGCGGAATAGCTCAGTTGGCTAGAGCATTCGGTTCATACCCGGAGGGTCGTGGGTTCAAGTCCAACTTCCGCTACCAGCCTAAGCCCAACAGGGTTTAGGGTAAGGCCCGGTGGTCAAGCGGCTAAGACACCGCCCTTTCACGGCGGTAACACGAGTTC
>CAVKJG010000005.1:31924-37077 GCA_963656825.1 Sphaerochaetaceae bacterium | reverse complement strand
GGAGCGTACAAAACTCCGCCGCGTGTGTCTTTTTCTATGCAAAACAGGGGTAAATCGCCGTTTCTGTGGCGGTTTGCCCTTTTTGTTGTTCCCTCGCGTATCGCCGTAGGGATTCGTTCTTTCCCCTATTAGTTTATTCAGCGCCATTAACATATCTGACAATGTTTATTTATTTTTATTGTCTGTTTCATTATCGGAATTCTGATATGCGCGACTTTCTACATACGCCATCATACGGTTATATAACACAACATAGAACAGTACGGCGAGCAACCCGCCAACTGCACCCAAAATCAGAAATATGTCATTGCCCCGTGTTTTTAATGTCAGCAATACCATAATACCAATCCACGCTACGACACATAAAACAATCGTTGCAATATGTTCGCATAGCCACTTTTTCTTAAAAAATGCAATTTTCTCTTTCAAGGTAAAGGTGCTGTTGTTCAGCGCGGTAACAAGATTATCGTCGGCGACTTTCTTAAATTCTTCCGTCCCCAGTCGCTCTCCGGCTATAATCTCGTTAATGCTTATACCGAATTCTTTTGAAAGCAGCGACAACATTTCAATGTTGGGCATATAGTTGCCGTTCTCCCAACGCGAAATTGTTTTGTTAGTCACGCAGAGTCTCTCTCCGAGTTGCTCTTGCGTCATACCTTTTTCTTTCCGCAAAGCGGCGATAAACTTTCCTGTTTTTACTTGATTCATTAGACTCACCTCGAAGAATATTATAGCATATTTTTCGTAAAAATGCTTCCCCATAAAAAGCGAATATATTACCCACAAACAGCGAAACACCTTTTTTGTATTGTCCTTAATAAAAGTTCTCCGCCACAAGTCGTAATGTTTTCATATGTTTGGGGTTCAAATCCCTGTGGACGCCTACCCTGTTTTTTCCCCCTAAAAAGACGCTTTTTGTTTGTCATTGACATAAAAAAACGCCTTCCGGCGGTTTTTTATTTTGACTGATCGCTTTCAATTTTTAACTTCCGTGTTCTCCACTATTGAAAATTCCCCTTTCTTGTGATATAATCTTAAAAAATATAACCTTAACAGAGGCTGAAATGAAATATTCCATAATAACCGAAAGAAAAATAGCAAAGCTGCTTAAAGAAATGACGATTGAAGAAAAGGTTTTACAGCTTCAGCAGGTTGCCGCAAACGGAGACAGCGAAACCCTTAAAAGCTTTATACATCGTGGCGCAGGCTCATTCCTTCACGTTCTCGGAAAAGATTCGGACGCTATAAGAGCCGAAACCGAAAAAACAAGAATGAAGATCCCGCCCATATTCGGTATAGACGCAATTCACGGTCACGCCCTTGTAAACGGCGCTGTGGTATTCCCCACGCAACTTGCGGCGGCTTGCTCTTGGAACAAAGAGCTTATAAAACAAATGGGAAAGGCAACGGCAGAGGAAGTCAACGCCGACGGTCTTGATTTTGTGTTTTCACCTGTGCTTTGTCTTGCGCGCGATACCCGTTGGGGCAGAGTCGATGAAACCTTCGGAGAAGATCCGTTCCTTGCGGGCGAGCTGGGCGCAGCCATAGTTCACGGTTATGAGGACGACGGGCTTGTCGCGGCTTGTCTTAAACATTACATCGGCTACGGTGAAGCTACGGGCGCGAAGGATTCATATGATACCGAAATCACCGAGCGCAAAATTCGGGAAGTGTTCCTCCCTCCTTTTATAAAAGGAATAAATGCAGGCGCAAGCTCTGTAATGACAGCATACGGTTCTATCGACGGCACGCCTATGACAGTTCACAGACGACTTCTTTCCGACGTATTGAAAAAGGAGCTTGGATTCAAGGGCTTCGTAATTACCGATTGGGATAACGTCAAAAGCTATATAAGAAAGCAGCGCGGCGCAGACAATATGCACGACGCTTCAAAAGCCGCTCTGTATGCCGGAAACGATATGATAATGGTTTCCACCGACTTTTGCGACGCTGTCATTGCAGGCGTCAGAAACGGCACCATAAGTGAAAAATATATAAATGATGCTGTGCGCCGCATATTACGCATAAAATTTTCGCTCGGACTTTTTGATAAAAACAAAAAACGTCTGCCAAGAAGCGTAATAGGCTCAAAAGAGCATATAGAAATAAATCGCAAACTTACAAGGGAAAGTCTTGTTCTGCTTGAAAACGACGGCACTCTTCCCCTGAAAAAAGCCCCGAAAAAGATTGCCGTAATAGGTCCGAACGCGGACAATATCAAAGCGCAGTACGGCGATTGGACGTTTTTCAGTCATCCCGATCCGCACCCCGACGCGATTCCCTCAGTCGATGTTTACACTGTTCTTCGCGGAGTGAAGACCGTTTTCCCCGATTCCGAAATAATATACAGTAAAGGTTGCGGAATTCACGCATCTGACGAAGATGACATTCCGGCGGCTGTTGCGGCTGCATACGCGTGCGATATCGTTATTTTTGCGTGCGGAGACGACCTCACTCTGAACGGCGAAACGCGCGACAGAGCCGATCTTGAGCTTTCCGGAAGGCAAAACGAACTTTTCTCGGCGCTGAAAAAGACAGGAAAGCCCATTGTCACCGTGCTTATAAACGGAAAGCCGCTTTGCATCGAAAAAGTTGCAAAGAACAGCAACGCAGTTATAGAGATGTTCAACGGAGGCGATCTCGGCGGCCTTGCGGCAGCAGAGCTTATCGCAGGCAAATTCTGTCCAAGCGGAAAACTTCCGATATCATTTCCTCGCGCTTCAGGTCAGCTTCCCTGCTATTACAATCACCTTTCCGGCTGGCACGGCGGAAAGTATATCGATGTTGACGAAGGTCCGCTTTATTCATTCGGCTACGGACTTTCATTTACTTCGTTTGAATATTCCGATATGAAGCTTTCCAAAGGCACCGCTACGGCAAAGGACACTATCGATGTGTCAGTAACCGTAACGAATACCGGAAGCTATGATGGTATGGAGACGGTACAGCTTTATTACAGAGATGAAATATCAAGCGTTATGCAGCCTGTAATTCAGCTGTGTGGCTTTGAAAAGGTCGAAATAAAAGCAGGAAAGAGCAAGCGTGTTACAATTCCGCTGAAAATATCAGAACTTGCAATAGTCCATCCCGACCTTAAAAAGTACACAGAGTCCGGCGACTTTACGATAACAATAGGCGGAAGCATCGAAAATGCGCTTTCCGCAACGCTTTCCGTAATATAAAATAAGGAAGAAACAAAATGGATATAGAAAAAAAGCGAAAAGAAATTGACGAAATAGATTCGTATATAACAAAGCTGTTTCTCCGCAGAATGCAAATATGCGGAGAAATCGGTCATTATAAAAAGGCAAATGATATCCGCGTTTACGACGAGGCGCGCGAAAAAGAGATTTTCGAGCGTGTAAAGCAGGCAACTCCGGAGAAAATGCGGGAATATACGGAGCTTCTCTACGAAACGGTGATAGGTCTTGCAAACGCCTATCAGCTTGAAATAAGAAACGAAGAATAAACAAATCCGAGCGGCGAGGCGCAAAGAAATGCGTCTTGCCGCATTTTTTGCGGCTTTGAGGTTTCGACGCGTTATTTTTTATTGTTTTTCGTCAAATCCTTGACAATTTATGCGAAAAAGAGTATCATTAAAATAATATATTTACGCACAGGTGTAAACAAAATTTCAACGCATTTTTAAGGAATGAAAAACAAATGGAAAACAAACTGACCAAGAAATACGGTCTGCTGACAGCAATATGTATGGTCGTCGGCACGGTCGTAGGCTCCGGAATCTTCTTCAAAGCGGGAAAGGTTCTCACAAACACAAACGGCAATATGCTCAAATGCCTTATAACCGTCGGCGGAGTGGGACTTATAATGCTCATCTGCTCGTATGTTTTTTCAATTCTCGCGCAAAGACATGAAAAAGTAAACGGCATAGTGGACTATTCCGAGGTCACCTGCGGACGTAAATTCGCTTACATAGTCGGCTGGTTTATGACCACCATATACTATCCCACGATAACATCGACGCTTGCGTGGGTATCGGGACAGTACACCTGCGTGCTTTTCGGCTGGGATCCGTACAGCGATCTTCACATCGCGGTTTCGGCATTCTACCTTATATGCGGATATTTCGTAAACGCCGTATCGCCCAAGGTCGCCGGTAAATTTCAGGTCAGCGCAACCTTTATAAAATTCGTTCCGCTTCTTGTAATGGGCATCGTCGGAACGATAGCAGGACTTGCAAACGGCAATCTCGGCGAAGCTTTCAGCGCAAATATCACATCCGAGGGCAGTTCCTCCGGCAGTATAATTGCCGCAATGTGCGCTTTTGCCTTCGCATATGAGGGCTGGATCATCACGACCTCGATCAATTCGGAGCTAAAAAACTCAAAGAAAAATCTTCCCGTTGCGCTTGTGCTCGGCGCGGTAATTGTTGTCGGCATATATCTTCTCTATTTTCTCGGTCTTTCCGGCGTTCTCAAGACGGAAGAGCTTATGGCGTCGGGCGATGTTCCCAAGGATGCATTCACCGCGCTTTTCAAAAACGAAGTTTTTGGCACAATCGTTTATGTATTTATTGTTATTTCCTGCCTCGGAACAATGAACGGACTTATGCTCGGCTGCTGTCGCGGTATGTATTCCATCGCCGTCAGAGGAGAGGGTCCTGCATACAAAATGTTTTCTCAGGTCGATAACGAAACAAATATGCCGCACAATTCGTCTATCATCGGCGTTACGCTCTGTATGCTCTGGATGCTTCAATGGGAGGTGGGACTTATTCAGGGCAAGCTGCCCGCAATTCTCGGCTGGGAAAACGACGAGCTTCCGATCATCACCCTTTACGGACTTTACATACCGATATTTATAGTAATGATGATAAAGGGCAAAGGACTTAACGTATTTCAGAGGTTTGTTATGCCGGCCGTCGCGTGCATATGTTGCGGATTTATGGTTTATTCCGCAATCTCGGCGTACAAGATACAGTCGCTTTACTATCTTATAGTGTTCGCCGTTATAACGCTTATCGGAATTCTCTGCTACAAGGGCAAAATAAGCCTTGCGTTCTTCAGAAAAGAAGAAGCCGCCGAATCGGACAAAACAATATAATTTGTTACTAAGCAAAAAGCAGACCGCCGCAGCGGTCTGTTTTTTTATTTGTCGGTTATCGGAAGCACCGTCATTCTGACCTTTGACGC
>CAVKJG010000005.1:8398-31914 GCA_963656825.1 Sphaerochaetaceae bacterium | reverse complement strand
GGGTTATCGTTTCGGTTTCGGGCGAAAGAACGGCTTTCTTCATATCCGGAAGTCTCGGCGTGAAGACAAAAGGTCCTTTTTTGATTACCTTTTCATATTTCCAGTTCACGCACCGATAGTTTGTCGTTTTGCGGATACGCCAGTTTTCAATTTTCCTCGCGCTTACAGTAATGGTGGGAAGGTCTGATGAAATATCAAAAACATCAGAGTTTCCGGCTCTGAATTCCGGCGTTGAATCCGCTTTTATCGCATAATTCCACGCCCTGTCGGGACTCATACGGTAGGATATAAATTCTTTTCCTCCGACAGTATCGGTAGCGTAAGCTTCCCTGTTCCCTTTCATTCCGAGCGAATATGTAAGCGCTCCGCGCGTGAAATATATTCCCCCGTGCGATATGTGCTTTTCAGTTTTCAGCTTCATATCAAGCGCAAACTCCGTATCGGAGGCAATATTTATTATGATATAATCTCCGTCCCTGCGCGCTCCGCCCGGAAGCTTTGAAAAGCCTTCGGAAAAGGCGGGAACTCTTATGTGCAGTGTAAAGGGCGTTTCGGTTTTTATTTCAAACGCAAGTCTGTCCGAAAGCGGATAGCGCGTATCGACGCTTATTTTTATCTTTTTGCCGTCGATATCGCCCTCAAAAACGGACGCTCCGAAAAGATCGTAATAAACATCGGAGCCTGCCGCACGCCACATTGAAAGAATGTAATTCGGCATAAATCTGTTTACGTTTCCGGGACAGCACTGCGTTCCCGGGTGCGGACTGTACGACATCCACGGTTTTCCCGTCGAATATCTTGCATGATTTGACTGCTCGTCGGTTACTATCTGGTTCGCGCAGGAAAAATACTGAAGCCCGCGGAAATCCTCCGTCACCGCGCCTATTCCGGCGTTGAAAATGCATTTTTCTATATCGTCGGCATATTTTACATTTCCCGTGACCGCCAAAAGCTGTTCAAGCAAATACGAATAATCGGTGACGTCGCACGTTTCGTTTACCTCGTAATAGCTGTTTCCGAACAGAAACTCGCCCGAAGAAATGCATCCTCCGGGAAGCTTATAGTATCTGTCCGCTCTTGCGACAGCCTTTTCCGGAACCTTCAGATATTTTTTGTCTCCGGTATATTTATAAAATATCGCGCCGAGCTTTGAATATTCACAATACGAAACGCCGTGAACGAATATCTTCCGCTTTGAAAGAAGGCTCGAATCGCACACGGTATCTCCCGTGATTGTGGGCTTTTGCGGCGTGGAATTAAAATCGGCGTGCGATTTTTCCGCAAGCGAAAGCAATCTTTTGTCGCCCGTTACACCATAAAGCCAAAGCATTATTTCGGTGTTCAGAACATCGCGGTCAAAGGAGTAATCGTAAGGACAGTTGAGATAATGCGCGGCAATAGCCTGCGGAATTTTCATATCTCCGTTATATTCAAAAAGCGCCTTGCAGGCTCTGAAAAATACAACGTGCGGCCATCTGTTCACAATCTCAGGCTTTTTATACTTCATAAATTCCGGACCTATGTATGAATCCTCGTCCGCCGAATTTATAGCCGAATAGATTATTTTTTCCGCTTTTTCAAGCGCTTTTTTATCGTCAAGAAGTATGGCGCAGCGTGTATAGCCGTCTATCCAGTAGCCCGTCTGCTCAAACGGCCACCATGTCACAGGCTCCTGCGGAACATAATCGGGATCTCCCCACGTTGAAATATCGAACGGATATCCTGCCGCTTCTATGTTTCCGGTAAGACCGTTCATTTGTGTTTCAATAAATCGGCGCAGCATTCCCATAGGTCTTATTCTGAAATTATGCATATATATTTTCTCCTTTATCGAGGCAAAACTTAAAACTTGCCCTGCTCAAGCGATATTATACCCCCACGCCGATTTTTTGTCAACATAAAATACAAAAAGACTGCCCCACAGGAGCAGTCTTTTTGCAGGTTTAGACATTTTTATGCGACCCCGCCGGGCCGTGTACGGCGTAATTAACACCCTGCTTTTAGCAAGGATGGTGTCCTCGCCCCGCGCTTTACTGCTCCCAGCGTCCGCGATAAATCGTGTCATAAGCAGGAAATATGCGGGAGGTCTGCAAACCGCGCAGGGTTCGGATTCCAATTACGTGTTGTAGGTTTAATTGAAACCGTATCACGAGAAGGGCAGGAAATTTTTATTTTCAGTCGTGGTCTATATCGGAGAAGAACTCATCCTCGAATATGTCGGATACGCGATCAAATTCGTCGTCATCGTCAACGGTTACAAGAATGTCTTCGCCGTCCTCGTCCTTTTCAAGCTTGAGAAGAACGTATTCTCCGTCCTCATTGTCTTCAAGCGGGAAAAGAGCGTAATAGGTAATTCCTTCTATCTCTTTTTCGGCGATTATTTCAAAGCTGCATTCTTTGCCGTCTTCGTCCGTAAGAGTTATTACGTCAGCATCTTCGTGTGTGTATTCGTCTGTCATTTTATATCTCCGTGATTTTATTTTTTCTCGTCTGATTATATTTTATACTATTTCGGCGGATATGTCAATAGCTTTTGTATTATTTGGACGGGTCAAGATACTTCCAGTAGCCGACGATATACGACATCCCCGACCAGACCGTCATAACCGCGGCGGCAGCCATGAAAATATACGTCGCTATGTGTCCTTCCCATATAAGCGGCTCTATCATCGCCGTAAGAATAAAAAACATCTGCGTGCAGGTCTTTATCTTGCCGAGCATGCTCGCCGCCACAACCTTTTTGTCGGGACTTGAAGCAACGACAAGACGCATGCTTGTCACGGCAAGCTCGCGCAGAAGCACAATCATAAACGTGCAGAAGAAAAGTATCGGAAATACCTTTGATTTTTCCGTGTTCATCGCCGCCTCGAACGAGAGCGACGCAAGCGCGGCAAGAACAAGAAATTTATCGGCAAGCGGATCGAGAAATTTTCCGAAATCCGTTACAAGATGATATTTTCTCGCTATTTTACCGTCAAGAAAATCGGTGAAGGACGCAAGCGCAAAAACCGCCGCCGCGACTATTCTGCCCCATACTTCCCCGCCGAAGCCGAGAATAAACACCAGAAATACAGGCACAAGCAAAAGTCTGATCACCGTAAGCCTGTTTGGAACGTTCATTTTCATTTTATCATTCTCCTTCTCTATATAAGCTTACCGACGAGGTCGTAATCCAGAATTTCGTCAATTTTAACCTTTACGAATTCTCCTTCTTTTACGCGCTTTTTGCCAAGCTCGTTTGTAAAGAACACCTTCGTGTCTATATCGGGCGCGTCGGACGCGCTTCTTCCGTAATACGACTCCGAAACGGGATCGAAGCCTTCGCAAAGGACGGTCACCGTCTTCCCGAGCATTTTTTCGTTGAGCTCCGACGTGACGGCAAGCTGCTCCTGCATTATTATGTCATAACGATCCTGCTTTGTCTGCTCGTCTATCTGATCGGGCATTTCTGCGGCAGCAGTACCCTCCTCCGCAGAGAAAGTAAACGCGCCGAGCCGCTCAAACTTTGTTTTGCTCACAAACTCGCACAGCTCTTCAAAATCCTTTTCCGTCTCGCCAGGGAAACCAACCATAACAGTCGTTCTTATGCAGATTTCGGGAATATTTTTTCGCAATTTTTCAATTACTTCTTTTATCAGCGCCGACCTGCCGTGACGGTTCATTTTTTCAAGCACGCGCTCGGAAATATGCTGTATCGGCAGATCTATGTATTTTACTATTCTGTCGTTTTTCTTTATTTCCTCTATCAGCTCGTCGGTTATCTTGTCGGGATAGCAGTAAAGAAGCCGTATCCACGGAATGTCCGTTTCCTTTGTTATCGCGCGCAGAAGCTCCGCAAGCTTGTATTCGCCGTAAATATCAAGACCGTAGCGCGATGTATCCTGCGCGATAAGGTTAAGCTCCTTTACGCCGATGGCTTCAAGCTCCTTTGCCTCTTTTACGATGTCCTCTATCGTTCTCGATCTCATTCTGCCGCGTATGGAGGGTATCGCGCAGTAGGTACAGCGGTTATCACAGCCCTCGGCGATTTTCAGATACGCCGTGTATTCCGGAGTTGTGACAATTCTCTCTCCTCCGAGCGGAAGCGATTCCTTGTCGCCGTAGCTTTCGTAATGCTCGCCGCGAAGAACGGCTTCGACGGCATCGCAGATTTTCGTTTCGGAGCCGAGTCCGAGCACCGCGTCAACCTCGGGAAGCTCTGCCGATATCTGCTCGCGGTATCTTTCGGCAAGACAACCGGTAACGATTATAGCCTTTAACTGCTTGTGCTTTTTCAGCCACGCAACGTCAAGAATACTTTCAACCGACTCCTTCTTTGCGCTTTCTATAAAGCCGCAGGTATTGATAACTATAACGTCGGCTTCCGTGTCCTCGGGAGTTATCTCGTAGCCCTCGCCCGAGAGTCTTGCGAGCATAACCTCGGTATCGGCAAGATTTTTTGAACAGCCGAGCGATATAAACCCGATCTTTGTCTTTTTCTTTGTCATTTTGTTTGTCCTTATACTTTTGTATATTTTGATTTCTTCCGCTAAAAATTCAGCAGTTGCCGAAGTTATTGTTTTTTATACGTTGTGCCTGTCGGAGTATCGACAAGCACTATTCCCTGCGCAAGAAGCTCCGCTCTTATGGCGTCAGCCTTTGCGTAATCCTTTGCTTTTTTGGCAGCCGCTCTTTCGGCTATCTTTTCAAGGATTTCGGGATCGCCCTCCTCTGCCGCAGGCTCTTCTTTTTTAACCGTCGCGTCTTTAAGTCCGAGCGAAAGCACAGAATCCACCGCGTCGATCGCCGCGCGTTTTTCCGCGCCCGTAGCGTCGGATTTGAGAATATCGTAAAGCGACGTGACGGCAAGCGAAGTGTTCAGATCGTTTGACATTGCCTCGTCAAAGCCGCGGAGAAGCTCTTTTACTTTTGCTTCGTTTATCTCGCCCGTGCGCTCGGTAGCCGCAACTCTGGCATAAAGCTTTGAATATGCAGCCGCCGCATTGTCAAGCGAAGCAAACGAGAAGGTCAGCGGCTTTCTGTAATGGCTCTGCAGGCAGAAATATCTGTACGCGAGCGGATCGTAGCCTTTTGATTTGAGAAGCGACACCGTAAGGAATTCGCCCTTTGATTTGCTCATCTTGCCTGTTTCGTCGTTCAGGTGCTGAACGTGGAACCAGTATCCGCACCATTTGTGACCGAGGTACGCCTCGCTCTGCGCGATTTCGTTTGTGTGATGCGGGAAAATATTATCAACGCCTCCGCAGTGAATATCAAGATATTCGCCGAGGTATTTCATGCTTATGCAGCTGCACTCGATATGCCAGCCGGGATATCCCACTCCCCACGGGCTGTCCCATTTCAGCTCCTGCTCATCGAATTTTGATTTTGTAAACCAGAGCGCAAAGTCGCTTTTGTTCTTTTTGTTTTCGTCCTCGCCGACGTCGTCCCTGACTCCGACCATAAGATTTTCGGTGTTGTCGGCATGACCTGCAAGCTCGCCGTAATCTTTCGATTTCGACGTATCGAAATACACGTTTCCGCCTGCAACGTAAGCGTAGCCTTTATCTATCAGCGCGGAAATAACGCGGATAAAATCGCCGATACAGCCTGTCGCGGGCTGAACGATCTCCGGCTTTTTTATATTGAGTGCGTCGCAATCCGCAAAGAATGCGTCCGTATAGAACTGCGCGACCTGCATTACGGTCTTATGCTCGCGCTTTGCGCCTTTCAGCATTTTGTCCTCGCCCGTGTCGGCGTCGCTTGTAAGATGTCCGACGTCGGTTATATTCATGGCGCGCTGTACGTCGTAGCCGGCAAAGCGCAGATATTTTTCAAGCACGTCCTCCATCATATACGAGCGGAGATTGCCTATATGTGCATAATGATAAACGGTAGGACCGCAGGTGTACATTTTCACCTTTCCGCTTTCGTGCGGAACGAATTCTTCAACCGTTTTGGTCAGTGTATTGTAAAGCTTCATATTGCCTCCATAAGATATATATAACTTTTCTATTGTATTATAATACACTTTCTGCGATTTGTAAAGATATGTTTTTTCGCAATAATATAAAAACATCCGCGCAAAACGCTTTGTTTTGCGCGGCTGTGTCTGTTTTTGTGTTATTCAGCTCTTGCCCTCAAGCTGGGCTTTTATCATCATATCCTTGACCTTCATAAGCCTTGTGAGATTTCCGCGTTCGTTTTCGTCAAGCTTCATCGTTATGGATTTTATCGTTTCCTCTATCTGCGGAATCATAACGTGTTCAAGAGCGTTTACTCTTCTGCGCGTTTTTTCTATTTCCTCCGCCATAAGCTGAGAGCTTTTTTCAAGCTCGGCAAGCTTTATCATATCGGGAAGTATTTCCGAAAGCTCCATAACCGCCGTATCTATCTCGCCCGAGGTAAATGCCAGACCGAAGTTGTACCCGTCCGATTGGTGCGCGCCTTTGAGATCGTAGGTGAATACCGGAACGATAACGCTCATAACATTCTTCTCGGAAATGTCAAGCGACACCTCCTTTTTCGGGAGCATAAGAGCCTCGGTCATCACCTTGGGAGAGGTCACCGCCGAAGCAAGAGCAAAGCTTTTGTTTGATTTTTCAAGCGCCGCCTCTACTTTTTCACGGACTTCCTTTGTTTCCCTTACAACGTCAAGGAATTGCTTCATCAGCTCGTCGCGCTTGTCTTTGAGCAGCTTATGACCGCGTCTTGCCACGGCAAGACGGTTTTTCAGCTTTTTCAGCTCCATGCGCGTAGGATTTACGCGAATCTGCGCCACTTTTCATTCCCTCCCGACATATCAGTTTTCTTTGGGCCAGTATTTATCAAGTATTTCGGGCTTGATACGCTTCATTTCCGAACGCGGCAGAAGCTTTAGAAGCTGCCAACCGATATCAAGCGTCTGCTCGATTGTTCTGTTTTCGTAAAAGCTCTGATTTACATACAGCTTTTCAAATTCGTCCGCAAATTTTGCATAAAGGCGGTCGATAGGCGTAAGCGCCGCTTCGCCGAGCACCACCATAAGCTCCTTGGCTTCTTTTCCGCGCGCATAGCTTGAGAAAAGCTGGTTCATTGTCCCTGCGTGATCCTCTCTCGTTTTTCCCGCGCCTATTCCCTTGTCTTTAAGACGCGAAAGCGACGGAAGAACGTCAACCGGCGGAAGAATTCCTTTTCTGTAAAGATCGCGCGAAAGAATTATCTGTCCCTCCGTGATATATCCCGTAAGGTCGGGAATGGGATGGGTTTTATCGTCCTCCGGCATTGTAAGGATAGGTATCATCGTAATCGAGCCTTCCCTGTCAAGCTTTCTGCCTGCGCGTTCATACATCGTCGCAAGGTCGGTATAAAGATATCCGGGATATCCGCGTCTGCCGGGGACTTCCTTTCTTGCGGCGGAGACCTCGCGGAGTGCCTCCGCATAGTTTGTGATATCCGTAATAATTACAAGAACGTGCATGTTCTTTTCAAAAGCAAGATATTCAGCGGCGGTAAGCGCCATACGCGGCGTCGAAATACGCTCTATCGCGGCGTCGGAGGCAAGATTTATAAACAGCACCGTGCGGTCGATTGCACCTGTGCGCTTGAAGTCGGAAATAAAGAAATCCGCTTCCTCAAACGTGATGCCGACAGCCGCAAATACAACGGCAAAGCTTGTGTCCGTTCCGCGAACCCTTGACTGACGCGCTATCTGCGCGGCAAGATTTGCGTGCGGCATACCCGAACCCGAGAATATCGGAAGCTTCTGTCCGCGGACAAGAGTGTTGAGTCCGTCTATTGTGGAAATTCCCGTCTGAATGAATTCCGAAGGATAGTTTCTTGCCGCGGGATTTATAGGCGTACCGTTTATATCAAGCATTTTTTCGGGGATTATTTCAGGACCGCCGTCGATAACCTCGCCCATGCCGGAGAAAACTCTTCCCAGTATGTCGGGAGAAACGCCAAGCTCCACCCCGTGACCGAGAAAACGCACCTTGCTCTGCGCAAGGTTAAGTCCCGCCGAGCTTTCAAAAAGCTGAACGAGAACGTTATCGCCGTTTACTTCAAGCACGCGGCAACGACGCACCGATCCGTCCGGAAGCTCGATCTCGCCGAGCTCGTCATATTTGACGCCCTCCACCTTTCGGACAAGCATAAGAGGTCCGGCGACTTCTTCTATCGTCTTGTATTCTCTTATCATTATCTGTCCTCCTTATCGGTGAGAGCGGCAAGCTCTGCCGAAATCTCACGGTCTATATCTTCAAATTCGCTTACATATTTTTCGGGAGCAACGCTCTTTGCGCGTCCGATTCTTTCCCTTACGGGAAGCTCCGCTATCTTTTCTATATCTGCGCCGCGTTTCAGCGCGTCGCCCGATTTTTTGTAGAATGAAAGTATCAGCTTTATAAGTCTGTACTGCTTGTCAAGCGAGGTATACGAGTCGCCGTCCTCGAAGGCGTTCTGCTGGAGGAAGTCCTCACGAACGGAGCGCGCGGCTTCAAGGGTAAGTCTTTCGCTCGGAGAAAGCGCGTCCACGCCCACAAGCTTTACTATTTCTTCAAGCTCGTTTTCCACCGAAAGAATTCTCATAGCCTCGCCTGTCACTGCGTTCCAGTCGCGCGCGACGTTTGCATTGAACCATTCTTCAAGCTTGTCCTTGTAAAGCGAGTATGACGTCAGCCAGTTTATCGCCGGAAAATGACGTCGGTAAGCAAGGGACGAATCAAGCCCCCAGAATACCTTTACGATACGGAGCGTCGCCTGTGAAACAGGCTCGGAAATATCGCCGCCCTGCGGAGATACCGCGCCTATCGCGGAAAGCGTTCCCTCTCTGCCGTCGGAGCCGAGACATATTACCTTTCCCGCTCTTTCGTAGAACTGTGCAAGACGCGAGGTAAGATATGCGGGATAGCCCTCCTCGCCCGGCATTTCTTCAAGACGTCCCGACATTTCGCGCAGAGCCTCTGCCCAACGCGACGACGAATCCGCAATTACGGCAACGGAATAGCCCATATCACGAAAATATTCGGCTATCGTTATTCCCGTGTATATCGAAGCTTCTCTTGCGGCGACGGGCATATCCGAGGTATTCGCTATAAGCACCGTGCGCTTCATAAGAGAATAGCCGCTGCGCGGATCCTTCAGCTCCGGAAACTCGCGCAGAACGTCCGTCATCTCGTTTCCGCGCTCGCCGCACCCGATATACACAACTATATCGACGTTGCTCCATTTTGCAAGCTGATGCTGAACTACCGTTTTCCCCGAGCCGAACGGACCGGGAACGCACGCCGTGCCGCCCTTTGCTATCGGGAACATTGCGTCTATAACTCTCTGCCCCGTTACCATAGGCTCTGAAGGCGCGAGCTTTGACGCATACGGTCTTGCCTTTCTTACAGGCCATTTCTGCATAAGGGTTATATCAAAAGTCTTGCCTGCGTCGTTTTTTATGGTGCCTATCTTATCGGTGATTGTGAAATCTCCGGCAGATATGCTTTCAACCGTGCCATCCTTACCGAAAGGCACAAGTATTTTGTGAAGTACAAGCTCGGTTTCGTTCACCGTACCGAGAACATCTCCGGCTTTTACCTTATCGCCGACTTTAACAGCGGGAGTAAACGCCCACTTTATATCTCTCGAAAGCGGTTTTTCATCTATTCCGCGTATTATGTTTGAACCGTACTTTTCATACATAACTTCAAGCGGACGCTGAATACCGTCATAAATATTGGTCATAAGTCCGGGACCGAGCTCAACGGAAAGCGGCTCTCCCGTGGATACAACCGTATCTCCGCAGCCGAGTCCTGCCGTTTCCTCATAGACCTGTATTGAAGCGCGATCGCCGCGCATCTCGATTATTTCCCCGATAAGACGGTCCTTTCCGACGCGCACCACGTCGAACATATTGGCTTCTCTCATTCCCTCCGCCACAACAAGAGGTCCTGAAACCTTGATAATTCTGCCTTCGGTCATTTTCTAAACCTTTCCGCGCAAAGCGCCGATAAAATCAGTTGTTTTTGAAAAGTATATCTGCGCCGACGGCGCGTTCAACGCTTTTCTTTATATTTGTCATTCCTATGCCCTTTGAACCGTTTTTGGACGGTATCATAACCACGGAGGGAAGCGTTTTGTCTTTATACAGCTGTATATCTTCCCATATAAGCTCCGCAAGCTCCTCCGTTATGAAGATGACGGCGCAGTTTTCCGCTTCGAGCGCTTTGAGTGCTTTTGCGGCTTCCTCCGCTCCGTCCGCAATTCTTACGGTAAAGCCGACCGCCATAAATCCCAGCGAGCTTTCCCTGTCGCCTATAACGCCGATCTTATACATAGCTTTCGCGTATCCTTTCGATTATCTTCTCTGCCGACTGCCCCGCGGCTCGTCCGGCAATTATTATGCGTATGTTTTTGATTTCGTTTTCCGTCGCGCACAGATACCAGAGCAGTGAAGCCGAGCCGAAAACGCTGTGCTTATATTTTTCACAGCTCTCGGCAAAAGCGGCATCCATAATCCGCTCCGTTTCCGAAAAAGACGGAAAAGCGTCCGTCGGAAGCTTTTTTCCAAGCGATGTTTTCAGCGCAAGTGCTAAAAGCGCACTCTCTCCCTCGGACACAGCGTCGGCAAGTGCCGATTTCTCCACAAATCCGCCGTCAGCCGCGGCGGACTCGAAAAAGGCTCTGTCCTTTCCCATTCTTATAATTCTCAGCGCCGTAAGAATGTTCATCATGTCAATACGGTTTTTAACATAATCCGCTATGACCTCGTCCTTACATTCGCGGGCAAGCGAAAGCATATCCTCACAGCAGGCTCGGTCAAGACAAAGATCTATAAGCTGAGGATCAGCCGTTTCCGAATATTCCTTCAACGCTTCCTCCGCCGCTCTTGCCATATTCTCCGGAAATACGGAAAAATCACGGTCGTGCACGGCTTTTTCAACCTGCTTTTCGCTTATGCTTCCGCACGGAGAATAGATCGCCGAAAAATCGAAGCCGGAAATGAATTCGCATTTTATCGCGGCCTTGAGACTGTTGCAGTCATAGGGATATCTCATCGCAAAAAACAGCTTCGGCTCAGGCGCTATTTCCGATATAAAGCCGAAAGCGCCGCAAAGCTTTTTTTCAAGCGACGGGAAAACGCCGTCCGAAACATCGTAGCCCAGTTCACCGAGCATTCTCGAAAACGCTTCCTCGCCGGGTGCCGCTGCAAGACGGATATATTTGTCGCGTCCCATAAGCGCGCCGTCCACCGAGTGAACTCGTGCCGCCGCGTAAACATATTCGGTTTCACGGATCTTTTTCATAAATGCCGTGCCTCCATAGATTATTTTATCCGAAAAGCGCCGCCGTCACTGCGGGCAAAAGCGCCTCTCTTTTCTGTGCTATCAGCTTTTCGGGCGTGCAGTTTATCTCGATGCGACCCGTTTTGAGTATGAAGCCCGCGTCGATACTGTCGGTTTCCGTTATTTCTGAAATTTCCGCGCCCGAGCTTTTTACAAGCTCTTCTCCGCTTGCGGAAGCGTTTTTTGCCACCGTAAGATAAAGCTTTTCGCCCTTTACGGCGTCGTCAGACGCTGCGTCCGAAAGAAGCTTTGCCATAATCTGAGTGTATTTTTTCTTATCCATCGAAGAAAAACTTTTCGCCGCGCGGTAAAGCACGGAATCGATAAGCGCTCTCTTCTGCGACAGAAGCTCGTCGCGACAAGCCGTTCCGGCGCGATTTTCCGCGCGCAGACGTATTGCGCTTTTCTCTGCCGCGGCTTTTTCCTTTGCGCGATTGTCAAGCTCGGCGCAGGCTGCGGCGCAGACCTCTTCGACTTCTTTTATCTTATCCTCATATTCGGCGCGGAGCACATTTTCCGATGCGAGCGCCTCTGCGTCTATACGGGCGATTATCTCGTCTATACCGTTCATATATCAGCCGACCTTGTAAAGAAGAATGGGAAGCGCGGATATAAGAAGCGCAAGGATTGCGTACATTTCGACAAGAACCGCGCTCGTAATGCACTTACCGGATTCTTCGGGACGCTTTGCAACTACCGATATACCTGCAACTGCAACTCTTGCCTGCTTTATAGCGGAGAAATAACCCACTATTGCTATGGGAAGCGCCATTGCTCCTATAAGAACGCCGTCAAAAACGGAAAGCTCTACGGGAGTTGAAAGGATGCCTGTTTTGAGAACGATAAGGAATGCTACGGCGAATCCGTAAATGCCCTGTGTACCGGGAAGAACCTGCAAAAGAAGTGTTCTGCCGAATTTTGAAGGATCTTCGGCAAGGACTCCGGCGCTGGCTTCAGCAACCATTCCTACGCCCTTCGCGGAGCCCATACCGCTGAATATTACAGCGAGAGCCGCTCCGATAAGCGCAAAGTTTCTTCCGTTGAGCATGGATGCAAGAAAGCTTGCAAATGTTGTGATTTCCATATTTTTATAAACCCTTTCCGGCAAATGCCTAAAAATTTACTTTGTTTATTCGACGTAAACGTCGGTGTATTTAAGGTCGGGAGAAGCAGGTTCAAAATGCCTTCCGCCGTCCTCGTAAAATTTCCCGAAGAATTCGACATACTGAAGTCGGCAGGTGTGGACAAATGCTCCGAGCGCGGAAAGCGCAAGATTCATAAGATGTCCGAATGTTCCCACCACTATGACAAGTATCACCGTAATCACGGGATTGTTTATAAGAGTCGCAAACGTATTTACAACGCTTGCTATAACCGCGCCTGCAAGCGCAAGCGCAAATATTCTCGAATACGAAAGCAGATCCGACGCGTAGCTTATTATGTCGTAAAGTCCCGCAATGCCCGAAAACAGCCTTGCGAATATATTCTTCTTCGCTCTGCCGCGCATGGTTATCATCATTAAAAGCCCGACTCCGAGAACAATAAGCCCGATTTGGGACTTGAATCCGAAATATATTCCGGCACCCGCAAACATTATAAGCCAGCTGCCCACATCGAATATCGCGCTCTGCCAATCGCCGCGACGGAAACACATAACCATATTTATTATCATTCCGCAGATAAGGTGAGCTGCGCCCACGCCAAGCGAAATAAGAAGGAAAGTTATAGGTTCTTCAAGAGGATTGCAGAGTATCGCAAGATCATCGAATTTGTGTGAACCCGAAAGGTTCTGTGCAAGCTTTGCGGGAAGATCTCCGAAGTATCCGCCGAACAGAACGCCGCATATCATACACGAAATTCCGCATATAACAAACAGCTTCATCATTTTTGCCGTTCCGCCCTTAGGCTTGAGTAGCTTTGTGCCAAGCGCGCCTATAAGCACAAGCAGAACTCCGTAACCGAGATCGGCAAACATCATTCCGAATATCAGTGCAAAGAACAGCGCAACCCAGAATGTCGGATCGAACGAACCGTATTTCGGATAAGAATACATTCCTATTACAAATTCAAACGGGCTTGCAAAGCCGTTGTTTTTAAGTTCTACCGGCGGATCGTCTCCCTCCGCAGGATCGGCAAGATCGCAGAAACATTCGTATTTGGAAAGCGTCTTTGTAAGCTTGTCCACTTTGTCTTCCGGCACCCACCCCGTCATTATAACGGTATGTCCCGTTCCGAGCAGCTTCTGCTTTACATTTTCTTCGGCAAGCCCGGTTTTTATCCTGTCGTAAGCGTATTCCATATCCGGGCAGAGCGGTGCTATTGCCCCAAGCTCGCATTTTATTTCATCGGCTCGCGCGTCGAGCGCCTTTATGCTTTCTTCGGTTGCTTTTATCTCGTCCGAGGCAACCCCGGTCTGCGGCGGGAAATTGTTTTTTATAAAGCCCGCGTCGGAAAGCAGCGCCGTAAGCTGTTTTTCAACGCTTATGTGGCACACAGCCGAAATATATTTTACCGATTTTCCCTCGCCGACGGTTTCTATCTGCACCGCGCCGAGCTCTTCACACGCTATGGCTGAAAGCCTTTCGGTGTCGCACGAAGCCGGAAGCGTGCCGGCGATTACGGCTGAGCTTTTCGTCCCCTCAAAGCCGAGCGGAAGATCGTACCCGTTCCACACAGAAACAGACGCAAGATACGCCGTCTGCTTGTTTTTTTCGCTTTTCAGCCGTTCGGCTTCGGCTTTCAGCGCGACGGCTTTTTTCGCGCCGTCAAGCGCTTTGTCGGTGCGCCTTCCGTCGAATTCGCCCTTCGACATTTCCCTGCGCGCCCGTATAAAGCCTTTTTTGTCCGTCCGCATGGGAGAAAGAATTTTCAGCGCTTCCGAAAGCGTTCCGGCGTCGGCATTCAGCTCCGCTATCCTTTCTCCGCAGTCCATGCTGCGGATTATTGCGTCGCCCTCGGGCGCACTGCACTTTTCAACCTCGACGCACGAAAGCCAGATAAGGTCCTTTGCAAGCGCGTCAAGATCGGAGCGCATCGCCACAAGCGACAGCTTCTTCATGTTTTTTATCATTTTCCGGTTATCCCCGCAATTATGATTTCTATCGCCTTGTCGGCGTTTTTTTCCGCCTCCGCGCAGTATTCCCGCGCCTGAGCCTTTGCCATTTCGACAGCCGAGGAAAGATACTCCTCCGCTTCCTTTTCGCTTGCGGCTCTTTCCGAGGCGACGTATTTATCCGCTTCTTCCTTGGCTTTTTCAACAGCCTTTTCGGCTTTTGCCCTCGCCTCCGAAAGCGAAGCCGAAAGCTCATCGGAAAGCTGCTTTTTGCGTTGCGCGGCGGATATTTCCGCTTCGCGGATGCGATCGATTGATGATTTTGCCATTTTTTCACCAACTTTTTTCTTTCGTTTCGTATATTATATCACACATTTTTGCGTTTGACAATTGTTTTTTCTTCCGATCCGATAATCAATTGCTATGTTTTTGCCCAAAAAAGCGACGTTTTTGCGTTTTTATCGGAATTTCGCTTATATATTCGCTCATGCGGCGCTTTTCCTCCCTGCCGAAGAGGTTTATTATCTCAACATATTTTTCTCCGTCAAAAAAGACCTCCGCGCCTTTCTTTATCGGGACGGCGAGCGTTTCGTCGGAAAGCTTCCACGACTGCGCGAGCCTTTTGCAGACTCTCAGCCTTCCGTTCTCGGAAAAAATTATGTCAAGCGTTATGTCCGCCCGCTCATCGCTTTCGTATCTCACCCTCGGCGTCATACGAAAGGATATTTTCTTTCCGTCCCCCGCCGCGGAAAACGCCGCTTTCATCGCATTGTCCGCAAGCTTTTCATAAAAGGCTGTTATCCCGTCGTGCCCGCAGACCTGCGGATATCCTGCCGAAAACGTGCATACACCGCCGCCGCCTCCGAAGCGTTCTTCTCTTTCTTTTTTTCTTATTAAGATACTGTTCATAGGCATTCCTCCGATATATTTTATTCGGAAAAATCCGCCTTGATAACAGCAAAAAGCGACGTACTTTTCGGATACGTCGCTTTTCCGCGCGAATGTCAGTCTTTATAATAGGATACTTTGATGTTTCCCGCCACTTCGCCGAGTACGTCGTAAACGTCGGGACGGAAATGCTTGGGAAGATATACCTGTTCAAGCGCTGTGCAGCTCGAATCGAATATTCCGGAATCCAAAAGCGAGGTTTCCTTCGGAACGATGAGGACCTTCAGCGAAGAGCATGAGGCAAACGCGCCCGCTCCTATATAACGGAGCGTTGACGGAAGCTCTATGCTTTCAAGCGCATAGCAGGCGTTGAACGCCGACGAGCCTATGCTTGTGAGTCCTTCGGGCAGGGTTATTTTCGTAAGTCCGGCGCTCATGTTGAACGCGCTGTCGTTTATGGATTCAACGCTCGAAGGTATATTTATTTCGGTAACAAGCTTCATGTTTACAAAAGCGCTGTCGCCTATTACCTTTACTCCCTCGGGTATTATTACCTCGGTTACGGAATTCGTTATATTGTATTTTGTAAGCCATTCGGGGCGAAGTCCGTCGGGACTTGTTGTGACGACGGCGTTATCCCAGCCCTTGCAGGCACCGCCGGCGATTATTCTCACGCCGTCCGGAACTTCAACCGTTGTTTCTCCGCTCGGAATATACGACCAGAGCAGAACGCCGTTCACGACCTTGTACGCGCTCTCCTTTGAGTCGATAAGCGCGTCATAAAAAGCGCTGTATGCCTTTGTGTTTGAAAACGCGTCCGAGCCTACATATTCAACCGTATCGGGAATAAATATTTCATCTGTTCCGCCGCAGCCGTTGAACGCCGCCGCGCCTATTGTTTTAAGCTTTGTGCAGGGAGTAAGATCTATTTTTGCGGTCGCGCCTATATTGCCGCTTGAAATATATGTTTCAAACGCGCTCGATTCGATAACCTCAAGCGTGGACGGAAGCGTTATGCTTTCAAGCGCATAGCAGTAATAAAATGCCGCCACCTGAATTGTCGTAACGCCTTCGGGTATCACTATCGAAGTGAGCTGATCGGCATATTTATAGCCGTAGACGGAATCGCTTGTCCCGTTTGCGGCTTTATCGTTGAAGAACGCCGCGCCGCCGATGACCTTTATTCCCTTACCGGAAAGATCTATATATTTGGGTATTACGTTGCATTTTATAAGCACGCCATCGCCGACTATAAGATAGTCCTCGGTATTTTCTCTGTACCACGGCGTATAGTTGAAAGCATTGGGACCTACGCTTGAAAGCTTTGTGCCTATGCTTATATCAACAAGCGCGGTACAGCCGTAAAACGCCTCCTGTCCTACCGAGGTAAGACTTTCGGGAAGAACAAGCTTGCGCAGCGAAATGCAGTTTCCGAACGCGCCGAGTCCTATCGAGTCAAGCCTGTCGGATTTTGAAAAATCGACGTTTGCAAGGCTTGAACAGTTGAGAAACGCCATTCCACCTACATTTTCAAGCGCGGAAGGAGCGATGAACTCTTCAAGTGCGGAGCAATAGGTAAACGCTTCGTGAGCGATATCGGTAACCTTATCGCCGACGGTAATGCGTTCAAGCGAGGTGCAGTATGCAAACGCATATGCCGGAATGATTGTTATACTGTCCGGAAGCTCTATGCTTTCAAGCGACGTACAGCCCCAGAACGCATGAGAGCCGAGCGTTTTCACACCGTCCTCGATTATAACCTCTTCAAGAGAAGTACAGCCGCTGAATGCGGCAGAGCCTATCATTTCCACACTGGCGGGTATGATTATTTTTTTCAGCGTCGTATCGCCGCCAAAGCACATTTCTCCTATTATGCTTATATTCGACGGAACGGTATAAGCTCCGTTTTCGTCTGCCTGACCTGTGCAGGATTTAAGCTCGCCGTCCTCAATTTCAATATTTTTTTCGACAGGCGAAGTTGTTTCCGTAGTAGTTGCGGCAGTTGTGGTTTCGGCAGGAGTTTTTTCTCCGCACGCACACATTACAGTAAGAATAACAACCGCCATTATAAGTGCAATTATTTTTTTCACCGGACGTCCTCCCTTTTGGTTTTTACATTTTCTAATTATATCACAAATGAAGCTTTTGTCAACCGAGCCAAAGCCGAATTCACAATATTGTCACAATGAAAGGAAAATGCCGCCCGCATTTTCGGACGGCAAAAAATATATTTCTTTTGCTTACGGTTCAAGCTGTTTTCCGAGAAATCCCGCCGCGGTCTGAATAAGCTTTATTTCGGCTTCGGCTCCGACCGTATCGCCTTTTCCTTCGGGCAAAGCTACCGCCGCTACACAGCCGATAACATCGCCTTCCGCAAAAATAGGCATGGCACACGTTATGTGAAACCCCTTTGCGTCATCCGTAAGATACAGCTTTTCCTTCTGCTGATTGTAAACATAAAGCGTTCTGCCCTCGATTATACTCTCGGTTTCCGCCGAAAGCTTTTTCTCGATATATTCTTTTTTGGGAATTCCGGCACACGCTATGACGCAATCCCTGTCGCATACCGCAACCGGTATGCCGCAGGTTTTATAAAGTGTTTCCGCATATTCCGCGGCAAAATCCATAAGCTCCCCGATAGGCGAATATTTTTTGAATATTACTTCGCCCTCTCTGTCGGTGTATATCTCAAGCGGGTCGCCTTCGCGTATACGCATCGTTCTGCGTATCTCCTTAGGTATAACCACTCGCCCGAGATCATCTATTCTTCTGACGATTCCTGTTGCTTTCATTATATATAAATCCTCCGATTTTTACCTTTACGCAAAACGGATGCTTTTTTCCGTCTGCCCAATGATATTCTGTGCATGCAAAGAAGATTTATACAATATCAGCCGTTTTTTTGTAAAAATTCGGGCTTGAGGGCTTCAGCTTCAACAAAAAAGTCGTCCGTTCGGACGGCTTTTTTGTTGCCAAATTAAATGTTTGTTTTATTTTTCAAACACCAATTTATATGTACCCGCAGAAGTATCTGAGCCGGCATTAGAATCCAAATCGCTGCCCTTTTTTATTGCATCCCACTGCTCTTCCGTTCCCTTAAAGGTTATTATTTCAAGCTTGTAGCAAGAAGCAAATGCACAAATGCCTATGGTTGTTACGCTGTCCGGTATCGTTATGCTTGTTAGCTTACTGCAGCCGTAGAACGCCCAACTTCCTATGATTTTTACACCGTTCGGTATTGTTATGCTTATAAGGCTCGTGCAACCGTAGAACGCACCCCGGCCTATGCTCGTCACGCTGTCAGGTATTGTTATGCTTGTAAGGCCACTGCAACCGTAGAACGCATCCCAGCCTATGCTCGTCAGTTGGCTGTTTCCGCTGAATGTTATGCTTGTAAGGCTACTGCAAAGGCGGAACGCATAATGGTCTATGCTCGTCACACTTTCCGGTATCGTTATGCTTGTAAGGCTACTGCAACCGTAGAACGCCTGATAGCCTATGCTCGTTACGCTGTTCGGTATTGTTACGCTTGTAAGGCTACTGCAATCGTAGAACGCCTGATTGCCTATGCGCGTTACAGGCATGTCGTTGTATGTAGCCGGAATTACAACTTTTTTGTCCGTGCATGTGCCAATGCCAAAAACGTAGTAACTCTTTTGGTCAGAGTTCAACGTATATGCCAAGCCTTCGCTCTCGTGGACGTGCTTTGGCTTTTTTAGAACCAAAATTAGTACAGCCGCCAGAATCAACACGACCAACACCAAAATAATAATTGTAGCTTTTGATTTTTTCATGTTTTCCTCCATAGTTTTTGATCTTGTTATTGTCCTAATATTTTATTTTACCATATTGGTTGCCGCTTGTCAATGATTTCAAGCAAGTATATATGCTTTGTGATTTCGAACTCCAACCAAAAAAGTCGTCCGAACGGACGACTTTTTTGCTAAATTAAATGTTTGTTTTAACCGCTTTTTTTCTCGGGAAATATAAGCATACAGTGTATACGCCCAGAATCACCGCCGCACTGCCAAGCACTGCAAGCAATACGATCTGTGCCACCGGAATTACTCCGCCGAACAAGCCTGCCGCCGCATAAAGCTTTTTGCTTTTGCTCTTTGTTTTTCTTTTTTTGCAGGCAATAAGTATAATTTCAATAACAATTATTATTGCAAGAAGAATAATGAGCCACCATGCCGAGCCGGTGTTATCCACAACGATTGAAAATTCAGACAATTTGTCTACGGTAAACACCGCGTAATCGCCGTCTACCGTATATTCGACTTCCGTCACTTCGTCCCCGTGCAAGTGGAGAATACGGAATGTTCTGCCTTTTGCGTCATCAGGGATAAGAAGCTTTATCGTAAGCTCTCCGCTTGGCTGTATGCTTACTCCGTCACTGTGAAGCGTGATGTCGTATACCGCGTACACAATTTCATTGCGTTTTGCATTTTCCTTGATTGCGGTCGGGATTTCGTCCTGTTTTACAACAACAAGTTGTACGTCGGGATCGATACCGCCCTCTTCGGAAACAACTACGTCCGGCTTGTTTTCATCACCGCTGTCAACAACTTTTTCAATGGTCGCCTGCTTGATTGTCAGCGTTGCCGTCATATTGGCGATAGTATCATAGTTTGCACTGTCGCCGCTGAACTTTGCGATAACGGTGTAAACTCCGCTTTCCGTTTTGCCGTTGTTTGTGTATGTAACGGTTACTCCGCTCGGAAGCTTTCCGCTGATTTCGAATTTGCCGCCTGTCACAACGGTACCGAGTTTGTTGTCAAACGAAACGGTCGCTTCGCCGTCAACAGCCTTAAATGTATTGCCGCTTGTATCGGTCAGAGTTGCCCCTGAGCCTACCGTCACGCCGTCTGCAGTAAACGTAAACGTGCCTTTTCCTGTGTATTTGATACCTTTTTTATCGGTAACGGTTACACCGTCTTCTACGGTAAGCGTACCGTTTGTTGCGTCGACGATATAACTGCCGTTTACGCTTTCTTTTGTAAATTCATAGGTTTTTTCGCCGATTTTTGCGGTCATATTGCCGCTCGTTCTGCCTTTGCCCTTTACAAGCGTTACCGCGCCGCTGCTCGTCATATCTATGGTAGCGTCGGTGACTGCCGTAAACGTGCCTGCGTCTGTAACGAGCGTAACTCCGGCTTTAAGCGTGCCGCCCGAAACGGCGGTAAGACTGTTTCCCGTCGCGGTTATCGTGCCGGAAGCAGTTGCCGACAGAGCCTCTCCGACCGTTGCATATTTACCGATTACGTTGCCGTCGCCGTCGGTCACTTTTGCCTGAGCTGCCGTCACCGTCAAATATTCGCTTAAATCAAATGTAGAACTCATGGTCGGCGTGCCGCTTATGGTTATGGTTTTTGCGGTTTCGTCAAACGCAGCTGTCAAGCCCGCGCTTGTCAATTGTGTGTTGATAGCCGTTGCCTGTTCTGCCGTCAGATCCGCATAATCTCCTGCGGTGAGAACAATATTTTCAATTGCCGCGCCCTCTACTATTGTCTGGCTGAGATTGCCCGAAACGGTTACGCCCGCAGGTGTCGTGAGGTTGATTTGATATCCCGCCCTTGTCGGAGCAACGCTGCCCGTGAGAATATCCGCAAGCTTAAGGCTCACGTTCTTTGTGGGTGTTCCGCTGATTGTCACGTCGCCGTCTGCATATGTTGCGGTCAGTCCCGTGTCGCTCAGGCTATTATTGATAGCCGTTGCCTGAGCCTCGGTCATCTGCGAATAGCCGCTGTCGGCTTTCAGCACTATTGCACTGAAGGCAGTGCCGTTCGCACCGGTTTTTGTTTGATTCAGCGAGCCTTTTGCAGTGTCGTAAGTCACGCCGGTCACCATGGATATATCCACGGTGTATACTTCCTTGCCGTTCACATAATCATTGTCGTTGTATTTGCCGTTTGCGGGATTGCCGTCAACATAGTAAATACCGCCAGACGTACCTGTTGCAAGTTCGCCGTTTTCGTAATACCTATTATTATATACCCCGCTGAATAGAACGCCGTTTTCATATAGTTTGCCGTCGTACACGCCCGTGCCGAGTTCGCCGTCTTTATAATATTTGCCGTCGATTACGCTGTTTGCAAGTTCTCCGTTTACATAATATTTGCCGCCGTCAAGCCCCGTGAATTTCTTTTGGCAGCTTGCGCAAACGCCGTTATTATAGTTATGCTTATGCGCCATAAGAACGTCGCCGTAAGCGTCTCTGCCTTCTTTAGTAACTATCGCTTCGTCTATGTTTTTTAAGTCGTCTTCGTCAAACATAGGCAAGAACTTGCCTTTATTGTCTTCGGTTACATTGCAGACGATATATTTCCCGTCGGATACGGTATCTTCAAATTTTATCGTTATCGTGTCGTCGCCCGTATACGATTGGGTTCCGTCCTTGCTGATTGCCCATATAGAGTATTTCAGATAAATATCGCACTCTTTGCCGTTTATAACCGAGTCACCATACAGGTACATGCTCGTAGAATTGCTTTGGTGGTAAATACCGCAGTATTCGGACACGACCGTGCTGTCTCCGATACTCAGGAGTTTCGCACCGCTGATGTTGTTTACGGCATACCACGCCGATTCGTTTGTAACGGTAGAGTTTGTTATAGTCGCAGTTGCCCCGTCATCGTTCACGATAACGCCTACTGTACCGCTTTTATATGAGGTCGAACCCGTCACTCTCGCACCGTCAACGGTAAGCGTACCTTTATTTACTATACAGTAGTAACTGTTGGTTGTCGTAATCAAGCCTGCCCTGTTTTTATCCAAAACAGTCAGACTTCCGCCGCTTTCTACGGTTATATATTTACCTTTCAGATCATACACCTTGCCGTTCAACGCAAGTTTTACTGCGGCACCGTTGTTTATCTTGACGACTTGCGACAAAGTCACGTTTTCCGTCAGGTAGTAGTTCCCGTTCGGAATGTAACTGCTGTTACTATTCAAAAGCGTTTGTAGACCGTCTGCCGACAACGGACTGAAAATCGTCGTTCCGCCGTCGTTGGAGTACAGCTCGCAAGCACAGATACCAGTTTCTCCGCTGAAATCGTGGGTATGCTCCACGCCGTCCAAATAGTATTTGCCGTCACTGCCTTCGCCGGTGAGCTTTCCTGCCGTGGCGGTTATAACGATATCGCCCGTGACGTTTTCGGCAGGTATCTTTACTTCACCGGTATTCGTACTATAACTATATCCGCTGCCAAGAGTAAGTTCTGTTCCGCCGACGGTAACGGTTATCGACGACGGGAGAGTGCGACCTGTGCTTGCTGCGCTAAGAATCGTAGTATAATCCGAACCGCCGGTTGCTTCGTTTGCGCCGGAAGCGGTAAGCCCGTCCAGCGTAAAAGTAACGCTATATGTTTCGACGGAGGTTAAAGCGAGAACGGGATAACCGCCGCTTACGCTTTTCCATGCCTTTGCTTTTATCGTCGGATTTGTCGCGTTGTACGACTCCGCACCCTTGTTGAGCGCTTCGACAAGAGTAAGCTCTTCACTTGTGGAGCTTGCCGTCGCTTTGTACGTAACCGTACTGCTTGGCGAAGTAAAATAATCGCTTGTGGAATATGAAGACTCGGCGGTAAGCGAGCCCGATTCGAGCATTGTACTGTAACTATAGGCTTCTTGATAATAATAGGAATTTTGCGCGAGAGTTTCGCCTTTTCCTATAAGTCCGCCTCTCGACGAGCCTGCCCCGTTGACATTACCTGTATTGTAGCAGTTGACTACCTGACGTTTTGCGGAAAGAGTTTTGCTGTATCCCACAATGCCGCCGAAGCGACACCCCAGTTAATAAATACAATGAGAAACCATAAATAGTATGAACAAATAAAGACGTATTCTAAAATATGGAAACAGGCTAAGAGCTTGATAAAATAAACAATTCCAATAAATTTGACTATGAATGCAATAACTTGAAAATTAATCGAACAAATTATAATAATTAAACAATTGACAAAACCTATTCAAAAACAAATCAGAAGTTATTTACTCACGTTAAACTTTTCAGCCCATTGTTCTATTGCTTTTATGTTTTTTTCATTATAAATGATTTGAATTCTTTTAAGTTTTTTATTATTTGAGCAACCAGATTGAAATTTGAATAAATTTTCATTCTGTAGACTCTTGTCATAAATACAAATCCATTTTTTATCAATAGAAACTATCCAACTGAAATATGTTGGCAATGTTTCTATAGAAATCTGAATGTTCGAAGCGTCTAATTTCATTATAGTTCCGAATGCTGATTTTACAACGATATAATTGCCATCAACATAGTA